>DATDMG010000561.1:0-71852 GCA_036518955.1 Kineosporiaceae bacterium
ATGGGCGCCGCCTACGCCGCCAACGGGATCATCACCCTCGCCGGCTCCCGGCTCTACACCTCGATGGCCGACACCGACGAGGTGATCGATGACGCGCTGTCCCGGTTCGACCAGGTCTTCACCCAGGTCGAGGGCATCTGAGCAGTCCCGCAGCGGTGTCGGGCAGACCGCTGTCGACGGATGCGGGAGCTCAGCGTCGGGTGAGCGGCACGATCACGTTGCCGATCACACCGACCGCGCCGAGCAGGTAGAGCAGGGCGATCACCGGGACGACGGGCAGGCCGAGCGGGGCGACGACGACGCGCAGCAGCACCGGCGACCAGAGTCGCGCCTGCGGCAGGGCGACCGACCCCCGGTGGTAGAAGAAGCCGACCAGACCCATCCCCACGAGCCCGAGACAGATGCCGGACAGGTAGGGCGGCGTGCCGCCACGATCGACCAGCACCATCGCCCCGGCGAGTGCGAAGCCGGCCGCGAACGCCAGCAGGCCAGCCAGCAATCCGAGGGCCCGGCCCCGCTCGAGCGGGGCCGGGCTGAGATGCGTCGGCCGCGCCGGGCGGGAGGGCTTCGACGGCGATCCGGAGGTCACCGGCGATAGCCTGCCATACCCTCCAGCCGGGCGATCCGCTCGTTCATGGGCGGATGGGTGCTGAAGAGCTTGCTGATGTTGTCCGCCCGGAACGGGTTGGCGATCATCATGTGGCTGGCGTTCACCAGTTCGCGCTCCGGCGGCAGCGGCAGCTGCGCCGTCCCGTACTCCAGCTTGCGCAGGGCCGACGCCAGCGCCAGCGGGTCACCGGTGAGCCGCGCGCCGTCCTCGTCGGCGTCGTACTCCCGGGTTCGGCTGATCGCCAGCTGGATGATCATGGCGGCGAACGGCGCCAGCAGCGACATCGCGATCAGGGCGACCGGATTGGGCCGGTCCTCGTCGTCGCCGCCGAAGGCGCCGAAGAACATCGCGAACTGAGCGACCGAAGTGATCACACCCGCGATCGCGGCGGCGACGGACGACGTCAGGATGTCGCGGTTGTAGACGTGCATCAGCTCGTGCCCGAGGACGCCGCGCAGCTCGCGCTCGTCGAGCAGCGCCAGGATGCCCTCGGTACAGCAGACCGCCGCATTGCGCGGGTTGCGCCCGGTCGCGAAGGCGTTCGGGGCCTGGGTCGGCGACACGTAGAGGCGCGGCATGGGCTGCCGGGCCGCCGTCGACAGTTCGCGGACGATCCGGTACATGGCCGGCTGCTCGGCCTCGCTCACGGGGCGGGCACGCATGGCCCGGATCGCGATCTTGTCGCTGTTCCAGTACCCGTACGCCGTGGTCCCCAACCCGATGAGTGCGAACAGCCAGATGAAGCGGCCTCCACCGATCAGGCCGCCCATCAGGAGCAGCAGGGCCCAGATACCGCCGAAAAGAGCAGCGGTCTTGAGGCCGTTGAAGTGCCGGTGGCCGATCACGGGGACCCGATCCCTCCTCTGCGGCCCCGGCGCCGAATGCCCGGGGCGGTGTCTTGCACCCAGGTCAACGCCGGGTATCCGACAGCCGTTCCCGCCGCACTCGTGATCATGCACCCCGCCGTGATCACGGCGGGCTGGGTCAGCGCAGGAGGGTCGGCACCAGGCCGGCGATCGCTTGCGGCCAGATCGACAGTGCGACGCAGGACGCGGCCGATGCGCCCAGGGCGATCCCCTCGAACGGGCGCACCCGCCAGGTGATCGCGCGCCCGCGGGCCGGCGCGAACAACAGCGCCGCCCACCGCAGGTAGTAGTAGATCCCCAGGGCGACGTTCAACGCGGCGACGACCGCCAGCGGCCACATCGACGCACTCACCAGGGGCCGCACCGCCACGACCTTCGCCATCAGCCCGACCACGCCCGGCGGCAGGCCCGCGAGGCAGGCCAGGGCGAAGGCGAGGACGGCGGTCGCGACCGGCTCGCGCCGCACCAGCCCCCGATAGGCGTCGATCGAGTGCTCCTCGGCGGCCGGATGGTGCCGGGCCAGGACCACCACCACCGAGAACGCCGCGAGGCTGGCCGCCACGTAGGCGGCCAGGTACCCGACGCTGGCGGCCACGGCCATCCGGACGGCGGACGGCGCACCGTCCCCGGTGGTGCGCTCCGCGGACGCCAGGGGCAGCAGCACCCAGCCGGCCTGGGCCACCGTCGACCAGGCCAGCAGCCGGACGGCGATCCGCTGGCGCATCGCCACCAGGTTCCCGACCGTCACGGTGACCGCCGCGACCAGCCCGACGATCGGAGCCCACGCGTCACCCAGGGCCGGCAGCCCGAGCCCGAGCAGCACGATCAGGGCGGTCGCGCCGGCCGTCTTGGAGACGACGGCAAGGAATGCCGCGATGGGCAGCGGGGCCCCGGCATAGGTGTCCGGAGTCCAGAGGTGGAACGGGACGGCGGACAGCTTGAACCCGACGCCGGCCGCGGCGACCAGGGCACCGGCGACCGCGACCGTCCGCACGTGGGAGGGCAGACCCGGGTCGCTCAGCGTGGTGGAGATCCGGTCCAGGTGCAGCGAACCGGTGGACAGCAGCAGGAGCGACACCCCGAGGAGCAGCGCGCCGAGCGAGCCGATCGCCGTCAGCAGCAGGGTGAGAGCCCCCTGCGCCGCGGGCGCGTCCCGACGCAGCGCGACCAGCGCCACGGCCGGCAACGACGCCGTCTCCAGCGCGACGACGAGCGTGATCAGGTCTCGGGCGCCGGCCAGGACGAGCGCCCCCGAGACGACCGTCAGCAGCATCAGGTGGTGGGACGCCCGGTCCCGCGCGCCGTCGCCGTCCGCCGCGAGCAGCAGGCACACCGCCGCGGCGGCGACCACCAGTCCCTGCAGGGTGAGGGTCAGCGTCGAGGAGACGTAGGAGCACGAGCGCAGGTCGAGGGCGCCGCCAGGAACGCACAGCGTCGCGGTGTCGCGACCGTCCGCCACCAGCCAGAGCACACCCGCTCCCGATGCCATCAGCGCCAGCAAGGCGATCGCGTCGTGACCGCGGCGCACCGCGGCGCGGGCGGGCGCCACCGCGTCGAGCACCAGGAGCGCGACGATGCCGGCGACCGGCCCGACCACCGGCGCCAGCGCCGTCCAGTCGACGGCCGGCACCGACGACAGCGCGGTGAGGTTCACGCGGTCCTCCTTCAGACGCCGAGGAGCAGGCGGACGGCGGGGCCGGTCACCCCGAGCAGCAACCACGGCAGCAGGCCGAGCGCGACCGTGGAGACCACCAGCGGAGCGGCGACGGCGACCTCGTGCGGGGTGGCGTCGCCGATGAACCGCGGGGTCGCCGGGCGCGGGCCGTGCCACACCGTGCGGAGCACGCGGAGCAGGTAGGCGGCGGCGACCACGGTCCCCACGGCTCCGGCGACGGCGAGCGGACGGGAGAGATTCTCCAGCGCGGGGGCGTCCCAGACGCCGACGATGGCGAGGAGTTCGCCCCAGAACCCGGCCAGGCCCGGCAGCCCGAGTCCGGCGATCGCCCCGAAAGCCAGCAGCCAGCCCAGCCGTGGCACCCGGTCGCGCAGCCCGCTGCCGACGGCGGTGAGGTCCGCGCTGTGGTGCCGGTCCTTGATCGCGCCGACGACGAGGAACAGCAGGCCGGTGATCAAGCCGTGCGCGACGTTCGCGAAGAGCGCCCCCTGCAACCCTTGCGGCGTCAGGGCGGCGATACCGAGCAGCACGAAACCCATGTGCGCGACCGACGACAGGGCGATGAGCCGCTTCAGGTCGGTCTCCACGAAACAGGCCAGGCCCGCCCACAGCACGCCGGCCACGCCCATCAGCGCGAGCACCGGCGCGATCGTCCGGACACCCTCGGGGACCACCGGGACGGCGAGCCGCACGATCCCGTACGTGCCCATCTTCAGCAGCACGCCGGCCAGCAGCACCGACCCGCCGGTCGGTGCGATCGTGTGCGCCGGCGGCAGCCACGAGTGCAGCGGGAACGCCGGGGCCTTGACCGCGAGGCCGAGCACGATCAGCACCGCCGCGGTGCTCTGCACGCCGCCACCCAGGCCCTTGCCGGCGAGCTGGGAGAGGGCGACGACGTCGGTGGTTCCGGTGCGGAGCGCGACCAGCAGGAGTCCGAGCAGCATCACCGCCGAACCGAGCGCCGTGTAGAGGATGAACCGGTTGGCCGCCTCGCGCCGCGCCTGCTCGCCGCCGGGCCGGCCGCGGGCGGCGGCCTGGTGGTCGTCGCCCCACCCGGCGATGACGAACCACATCGGGATCAGCACGATCTCGAACGCCAGGAAGAACACGATGACGTCCAACGCGGTGAACGTCAGCAGCGCGCCGCCGACGACGGCGAGGTAGCACCCGGCGAGCGCCCGGGGCGGACCGGCCTCCGGTCGCACCCGCACCAGGTGCACCGTGACCAGCACCCCGAGCAGCGCGGTGAGCAGCACCAGCGGCGCGCTCACGCCGTCCAGCCCGAGGTGGAAACTCACGCCGAGCGCCGGGATCCAGGACCAGGACACCGACAGCCCGACCCCGCCGCCCCGGTAGGGGGCCGCGGCCAGCGCGCCGAGGGCGGCGAGCCCGAACGTCGCCCCCGCCGCGACCGCGGCGACCCGGACCGCGACGTCGTCCGGGATGCGGCGGACGACGAGCAGCAGCAGCGCGACCCCGAGCGGGACGGCGACGAGGGCGGGCAGCAGCCAGTGCCCGGCCAGGGTGTCGGCCCAACCGAGGGCCGAGCCGGTGGACGCGACGGACCTCATGACAGCACCACTCCCGCCAGGCCGACCACGATCGCGCCCAGCACGATCCAGGTCACGTATCCGGTGACCAGACCCGTTTCCGCGCGGCGCAGTACTCGCCCGCTCCACGTCACGAGCCGAACACTGCCCCGCGGGACGGCGTCCACGCCGTCCCGGTCACCGGCGGCGACCGCCCGCGCCAGCGCCTGATAGGGCCGCACGACGAGGGCATCCTGGACGCCGTCCAGCCGGTACCCGGCGCAGAGGAAGGCCCGGACCGCGGACGGCAGCGCGTCGGCGACGTCGCGGGCGCCCAGCCCTGGCGCCGTCAGCGCCCAGCCCACGCCGGCGAGGGAGAGCAGGGTGCCGGTGAACGCCGTCCAGAAGGCGACGTGCACGTGCTGCAACACCTGCGGCGGGTCGAGGAGCACCAGCCCGAAGCCGGCGGTGGGGACCGCGAGCACCCACAGCGGCAGGGTCATCGCCCACGGCAGGGCGTGCGCGGCCGGGTCGTGGACGTCGGCGGGCTCGCCCTCCTGCGCCTGCGGCGCAGTGCGAGGATCGGCGGCCGCGGCCCCGACGGTGCCGGGACGCGCGGCCGGAGGCGCCGCCCCGAGCGCCACCAGCGAGTACGCCCGCCCGGCGTAGACGCCGGTCACGAGCGTGGTCAGCAGGCCGGCGGTGAGCACCATCCGGGCGGGCCAGACGCCGGCCGCGGCGGCGTCCTCGGCGGCGGTCAGCACCGCCTCCTTGGACCAGAAGCCGCTGAACGGCGGGATCCCGGCCAGCGCGGCCAGACCCAGGCCGAAGAGCAGCATCAGTGCCGGGTGGGTGCGCCGCATACCACCCATGTCGGCGAAGAGGGTCGAGCCCACCACGTGCGTCACGCAGCCGGCCACCAGGAACAGCAGCGCCTTGAACGCGGCATGCGACAGCAGGTGCATGACCCCCGGCCCGGGCTGGCCGATCTGCTGGCCGACCGCTACCCCGGCGAGCATGAAGGCCACCTGGCTGATCGTGGACCAGGCGAGGAGTCGCTTCAGGTCGTCCTGGGCGAGGGCCGCGAGGGCCGCGCCGAGCATGGTGATCGAGGCGATGACCGCGGCGACGGCGAGACCGCCGTCCGAAGCGACGAAGAGGGGCATCAGCCGCGCCACCAGGTACACGCCGGCGGCCACCATCGTCGCGGCGTGGATCAACGCGGAAACCGGGGTCGGGCCCTCCATCGCGTCCGGGAGCCAGGTGTGCAGCGGGAACTGCGCCGACTTGCCCGCCACCCCGGCGAGCAGCAGCACCGCCACCGCCGTCGTCACGCCGCTGCCCAGGACGTCGAGATGCGCCAGCAGCCAGGAGATGGACGTCGTCCGGACCTGCGTCAGCAGCACGACGACGGCCATCAGCACGCCGAGGTCGCCGACCCGGGTGACCAGGAAAGCCTTGACCGCGGCCGCTCGCGCCGAGGTGCGCTCGCTGTGATGGCCGACCAGGAGGTACGAGCAGATGCCCATGATCTCCCAGCCGACGAGCAGCAGGATCAGGTCGTCGGCGTGGACGACGAGCATCATGGCGGCCGTGAAGAGCGACACCGTGGCGGCGTAGGGCCGGTACCGGGTCGGCGCGTCCGCGGTGCCGGGACCGTGCAGGTAGGCGGTCGAGTAGAGCTGGACGCAGGCGGCGACCAGGGCGACCGCGACGCTCACCGAGGCAGAGAGGGTGTCGGCCCGCAGGTCCAGGTCGATGGCTCCCTGGCCGAGGTCGACGTGGCCGAGGAAGCCGATCCGCGCCAGCGAGCCGTGCGCCAGGACGCCGTACAGCTCCACCACCGCGGCGACCAGCATCGCCAGGCTGCCGAGGACGGCCCACTCCCGGGCGGCGGCGCGGGACCGGGCCAGCAGCAGCCCCAGCGCGGCCGAGACCGCCGGCAGGACGACGGTGAGGATGGCAGCGGCGGCGGTCACTGTGACGCACCTTCCTGTTCGCGCGCGGCCACCTCGACGACGGACGGCAGCGCGCCGGTGGATCCCGGCCCGGGCGAGGTGGCCCGGGCGGTGAGCTCACCGTCGTCCGGGTTCTCCTGGTAGGTGGGCGATGCCTCGCCGAGCTCGCGGAGCTGGGTCAGGTCGACGCTGCTGCGGCGCCGGTAGACCAGCAGGACGACGGCCAGCGCGAGCCCGATCTCGGCGGCGGCGATGGTGATGACGACGATCGCGAGCACCTGACCGGGCATCAGCGGGTCGGCCGCCGGCCGCGTACCGCCCGCGGCGAGCCCGGCCAGGCCGCCGGCCGGCAGCGCGGAGGCCGTCACCAGCAGCACGTTGACCGCGTTGAGGAGCAGTTCCGCACCGATCAGCACGAGGACGGCGTTGCGACGGGCCAGCAGCCCGTACACCCCGGCCCCGGCCAGGGCCGCGGCCAGCACGACAGGTCCGGCGAGATGGATCACGAGGCCGCCTCCCACAGGTCGGCATGATCAAGGTGGGGCCCGAGCGCCGCGACCGCCGCCCCGTACGCCGCCGTCACCGCAGGCCCTTGGCGCGGCCCCGGGTGGCGACCGGGGAACCGTTCGACGCCGCGCGCGGCACGGCGGCGGGCCGCGGCACGGACCGGCTCCGGGACGGGCCCTTGGAGATGACCAGCGCACCGACGAGCGCGGCCAGCAGCAGCAGCGAGAGCAGCTCGAAGGGCAACGCCCAGCCGGCGAACAGGGCCTGGCCGATGGGCTTCGCGCGGCCCTGCGCCGGGTCGGGGTCGACGGTCGCGTCGCCGACCGCGACGAGCAGGACGCCACCGAGCAACCCCGCCCCGGACAGCGCCGCCACGCTCGCGGCCAGCCGCTGCCCGCGTGGCGCGTACAGGTCGTTCCGCAGCCCGATCGGAGCGCGGGTCAGCATCAGGGCGAACAGCACCAGGACGACGACCGCGCCGACGTACACCAGCAGTTGCACCAATGCGACGATCTCCGCGCCGAGGGTCAGGTAGACGCCGGCCAGCGCACCGAGCGTGACCACGAGCCAGAGGGCGGCATGGACGACGTGCCGGCTGGTGACGGCGAGCACAGCGGCAGCCCCGGCGAGGAGCCCGAAGGCGGTGAAGACGAGCTCGACCCCGGTCACTGCGCCGGCTCCCCGGCGGTGTCGTCCCCGGGCGCCGGAGGGGGCGTGGCGGCCTTCTTCGCGGGACGGGCCGGACGCCCTGCTGCCGCACCAGCCGCCGGACGCTCCCCTGCCGCCGCCCGGGGACGTCGCTCGGCCGGGGCGCCGTCGGGACGGGAGGCCGCGGCGAGCGCCTTGGCGGCCGCCTTCTCGGCGGCGGCGATCTCCTTGGCTTCGGGCGCCCCCGCGTCCAGCGGCGGCGGTGCGGGGACGGTGGCGGCCCAGGTCCGCAGCCGCTCCCGCTCGTGCAGCAGGTCGCGCAGGTCGAGCTCGGCGTATTCGAACGACGGCGACCAGAACAGCGCGTCGAACGGGCACACCTCGATGCAGATCCCGCAGTACATGCAGAGGGAGAAATCGATGGCGAAGCGGTCGAGGACGTTCCGCTGCCGGTCCCGGCCACCCGGTGTCGTCGCCGGGATCGTCTCCTTGTGCGAGTCGATGTAGATGCACCAGTCCGGGCATTCGCGTGCGCAGAGCATGCAGACGGTGCAGTTCTCCTCGACGAGCGCGATCACGCCGCGGCTTCGCGGCGGCAGTGCCGGACGGACGTCGGGGTACTCGGCGGTGTGCGTCGGCCGCATCAGCACGCGGGCCGTCGTCACCATTCCCTTCACGAGTCCGAGGCCGAAGCCGCGCCGAGCGCCGTCGGCGGCCGGCGGCTCGGGCCGCCCGGCAGGAGTCGCGGGCGCAGACGGCTGCGGCCGGGCGGCGACGCTCTCCGCTGGGGGTTGCTCCACGTACTGCATCCTGCCGTGCCCCAACCCTCGGGTGCCAATACCGGCGGGCGATTGACGCGCGCGAAGCGGCCCGGAACCACACCAGCAGCAGGAATGTGCGGGCGTGGCTGGGTCGTCGGTCCCGGAACCGGGTCAGCTCAGCCGCAGCTGCGCCAGCACCCAGGCCAGGATCTCGGCCTCGTAGCGGAGCCGGGCGAACCGGCCCGACGGTCCGGCGTGCGTCCCCTCCCCCAACTCGACTCGCAGGAGCAGCGGCGACGGGTTGCGGGGATCATCGGTCGCGCGCAACCGGGCGACCCACTTGGCCGGCTCGTGCACCAGCACGCGGCGGTCGTGCACGGCCGCCGTGACCAGGAGGGCCGGTCGGCCCGGCGGCGGCGGGTTGTCGTACGGCGACCAGGCGAGCATCGCGGCGAACTCCGCCGCGCTGTGAACGGGGTCGCCCCACTCGTCCCGCTCCTCCTCGGCGAGGGGCAGGTCGTGGTCGGAGAGCGTGGTGACGACGTCCACGAAGGGCACCTCGGCCACCACGGCGCGCCACATCCGCGGAGCACGGGAGAAGACCACCGCTTGCAGCAACCCTCCGGCCGACACCCCCCGGGTCGCCACCCTGGCGCCTCCGCGGACCTCCCCTGCCCAGCCCGCGGCGACCAGCGCGTCGCGCACCGCGACGTAGTCCACGAAGGTGGTGGGCTTCGAGGCGCGGCGGCTGGAGGTCCACCAGTGGCGCCCGAGCTCGCCGCCGCCGCGCACGTGTGCGACCCCGACGACCATTCCCCGGTCGAGGAGCGACAGAGTGCCGACGTCGAACTGCGGCCAGGAGCACGTCTCGTAGGCGCCGTATCCGGTGAGCAGCAGGCCGGTGGTCCTGCCGCGCCGGGCGTCCCGGCGACGTGCGATGGTGACCGGCACCTGGACGCCGTCCGGTGCGGTCGCGTGCAGCCGCTCGGTGACGTACGCGGTCGGGTCCGTCCTCGGGACCGGTGTCCGTTTGATCACGGCGCGGGCGCCGGTGAACAGGTCGATGGCCACCCAGGCCGGCGCGGTGACCAGGTTCTCCTCGACGATGACGATCGTGGACGTCGCCGGGTCCTCCGGGTGCCACAGGCGCAGCTGCCCGAGAGGCACCCCTGGGTGCAGCTCTCGGGTCCGCGGGCGCGGCAGCAGGTCGGCGCCCGCCGACGGTCGGTCGATCACCCGGAGGAAGGGCTCGCCGTCCCGGCGGGCGACCAGCACGACGTGCCGGTGCAGCACCACGGCCGATTCCAGCCGCTCGCCGGCGCTCGGCAGGCCGGCGACCGGCTGCCAATCGGCGGCGCGACCGCTGCCCCCGGCGGGTGGCACCCGGGTCTGCATCAGCCGGAATTCCGGTGCTCCGTCGTCTGTGACGATGAGCAGCAGGTCGTCGCCGGTACCGTCCCAGCCCCCCGGCAGCGGCTCGACGAGGTAGTCCACGCCGTCCCGTCGGGAGGCCACGCAGCGGGGCCGCTCCGCCGGGTCGTGCGCACTGACGAGGTGTACCTCGCTGCTGTCCGCCGCGCCGGCGGTGATCAGGATCCAGCCGGCGTCCCGGGAGGCGGTGACGTCGAGCGCGAACCTGGGGTCCGGCTCGACCAGGACCAGGACGTCGGCGTCCGGCGGGGTGCCGAGCACGTGGCGGTGCACCTGGTGGGCCCGGCCCCGGGCGTCCGCGACGACGTACAGGTACTGCCGCCCGTCCGCGCTCCAGGCGCCGCCGTACGTCACACCCGGGATCCGCTCGGGCAGGTCGGCACCGGTCGCGATGTCCCGGAACCGGAGCTCGAACACCTCCTCACCGCCGGTGTCCATGCTGTACGCGACCAGCGCGCCGTCCGGGCTGGGGTCGACGGCCCCCAGCTCGAGGAAGGGAGCGCCCCGGGCGACGTCGTTCGGGTCGAGCACCAGGTGCTCGACCATGGTCACCGGGTCGAGGCGGTAGAGGCGGTCGTGCTCCTCGCCCCACTCGCTGCGGGTGAAGTAGATGAGGCCGCTGCGCTGCCAGGCCACCGACGCGTCCGCCGGTGGCGTCCGGGCCAGCATCTCGGCCTCGAGCCGGCGGCGAACCGGCTCCAGCGGGGCGGTCGTCGAGAGATAGTAGGCCCGCTCGGTCCGCAGGTACTCCTGGGCCGCCGGATCACCGACGTCCCGTAACCATGCGTAATCGTCGATCCGCTGGACACCGTGGGCCTGATGGACGACCGGACGGCGCGCCGCCGCCGGCCGCCCTGGCGGGGGAGCGAACCCCAACTCATCGGCCTCCACACCACCACGGTAACCAGGCGGGTAGGTCCAGCAGGGGTGATCTCTCGGTGGAAACCGGGACAGGACGGCGTTTCTGGTCGCCACGCGGAGCATCCCACGCAGTGCCGGCGTGTCGCCGGTGAGCTGCGGCGCCTGCCCGGACGGACGGTGCCACACTCCGTCCGTGCACCATCACTCTCCGGCCGAGCGGCAGGAGCCCGCCGCACCACTGTCCCGCCGAAGCCCGTCGTCCCGCCGAAACCCTTCCCCCCGAGAAACCCCGCCCTCCGACGTGACCCCACCTGCCGCGCTGACCTCACCGGGGCGCTTGGCCGAGGTCCCGCAGGTCGATCTCCCCACGCTCCGCCTGCTGCTCCGGCACCACCTCGACGACCTGCGCCGGCGCGGCGTCGGCGAGCAGGTCCTGCGGCCCATCGAGGCGGAGCTGCGACGCTTCGACGCGATGATCGACCAGCTGGTCGAGGAGGCGAGCCGGCCGTCGGCACCGTGACGGTTCGCAGGTCCGCCGCCGTCGGCGGACCTGCGAACCGGTGAGGCCGCCGGCAGGGTCAGAGCAGCACGATCGCGGACGTGATCGCCAACTGGGCCAGCGCCACCGGAACGAGGAGACCCCAGGCAAGTCGCTGCAGCTGGTCCTCACGCATCCGCGGCCAGGCCACCCGCAGCCAGATGATCAGGAAGACCAGCACGCCGATCTTGGCGAGGCTCCACAGCGGACCGAGGGCCGACGGACCCGGGCCGCGCCAGCCGCCCAGGAACAGCACGGTCGTGAGGGCTGCGACGACCACCATCCCCGCGTACTCGGCGAACAGGAAGAGCGCGAAACGCATCCCGCTGTACTCGGTGTACGGCCCGACGACGAGCTCGGAGTCGGCGATCGGCATGTCGAACGGCGGCCTCTGGATCTCGGCCATGCCGCCGATGAAGAACACGAACGCAGCCGGAGCCTCGGCCAGCAGCCACCACGGGTGCCAGGCCCGTGCGATACCGGTGAGGGAGAGCGTCCCGGCGAGCATCGCGGCGCTCGCGGCGGCCAGCACGATCGGCAGCTCGTAGGCGAGGAGTTGTGCCGCAGACCGCATCGCGCCGAGCAGTGCGTACTTGTTCGCGCTCGCCCAGCCCGCCATCAGGGTGCCGAGGACGCCGACCGCACTGGCCGCCAGCGCGAACAGCAGACCGGAGTCGAGGTCCGCGGCGACCACGGACGGGGACAGCGGGATGACGGCCATCACGACCATGTACGGGATCATGGCGACCGCCGGCGCCACGCCGAAGACCGTCCGGTCGGCGGCCGCCGGGACGACGGCCTCCTTCTGGGCGAACTTGACGGCGTCCGCGACGAGCTGGGCCCAGCCGTGGAACCCACCTGCGTACATCGGGCCCAGCCGACCCTGCATGTGTGCCATCACCTTGTGCTCGGTCTGACCGGCGACGAGCGCCAACGTGGCGAAGGCCAGCACCACGACGACCGCGCGCAGGGCGATCTGCCCGACGTCACCGATGCCGAGACCAAGGTCGATCACGACCTGCCGCCCTTCGTGTCGTGGGGTGTCGCGCCGTCCGCGGTGACTGCGTCACCCTCCGTTTCCGGGCTGGCCGCGTCGCCCTCGGCGTCCGGGACACCGAAGTCCGGACCGGGCAAGCGCGGCCAGGTCGCCGGATCGGGGACGCCGGGCGGCAACGTCTTGCGCCGGGCGGGCGCCGCGTGGGCATCGGACTCCCCCGGCTCCTTGGCCCCGGGCCACGGCTTGCTGACCCTGGCGGCCAACACGAACGACTTGCGCAGCGGGGTGCCCTCGAAGCCCTCGGGCAGCAGCAGCGGCCGAAGCGGCTGGCCCGACCCGTCGTCGAAGCCGGCGAACTCCAGCCCGAACATCTCGAACGTCTCACGCTCGTGCCAGGCCGCTCCTGGCCACACCGCGGTGAGGCTGGCCACCCGACCGACCGCATCGGGCACGAAGGTGCGCAGCAGCAACCGGCGGAGCCGGCCGTTCCCGCTGCCGCCGCTGCGCGAGTCGACCACGTGCAGGACGACGTCCAGGCCGGGCGGGTCGGCGTCCGGCTGATCGACGGCGGACAGCCAGTCGAGGAAGTCGAGGCCGACGTCGTCGCGCACGGCGAGAGCAGCCGCCGCCCAGACGTCCGCCGGGACGTCGAGGCAGGCGGTGGCGTCCCCGTCCCGGGACGCGGTGACGGTGACGCCGAGCCGCTCGGCGAGCACCTGCGCCAGCGGTTCACCGATGTCCAACGCGCGCACGCGCGCGGTTGCCGCGGGCAGGTCGGTCATGGCCGGTCCTGCGAGGCATCGGAGGTCGGGGCCACCGGCGGGACCGACGCCCGGCGCGACCTGGCCGGCCGCCGGGTGGGCTTGGCGTTCTCGTGGGCTGCCCCGTCGGAGGTCGTGCGGCCGGGTGCCCTGCCGTCGACCGCGTCGCCGCCGGCCGGGGCTTCGGCGTCACCGGCTGCGGTGCCGCCACGCGTCCGCCTCTTCTCGACCCTCTTCTCGACCCTCGGCGGCTGGCCGCCCGGCGGCTCGTCGCCGGACGCGGTCTCCCCCCCGACGACGGGCGCCGGCGCGTCGGGCGGGGTGCCGTTCGGGTTCCCGGCCGACAGCGGTAGATCCGCGGTGTCCGCCGCGTCGACCGGCGCCGGCAGGTCCGCGGTGTCCGCCGCGTCGACCAGCGCCGGCAGGTCCGCGGTGTCCGCCGCGTCGACCAGCGCCGGCAGGTCCGCGGTGTCCGCCGCGTCGACCGGCGCGGGCGCCTGTTCCTCGGCGATCTCCACGAGTACGTCGGGCCTGACCTGCGGCTCCGCCGGCGCCTGCTCGGGCTCAGGTGGCGCCACGATCGCATCGGCCGGACCAGTCTCGATGGCGCCGACGTCGAAGGGCCACCAGGCGCCCGGGTCTTTCGGGCCACCGGCCACCGGATCAGCCACGGCCTCCGGCCGCCCTGCCGATGCCCCGGGCCGCCTGGGTCGAGGGGGCTCCGGCTGCCCGACCTGCTCCGCGTACGCGACGGGCTCAGGGTGCCGGATCGGCGTCCGCCGCACCACCGACCCGGGCGGCTCGGCCGACGTGACCGGCTCGGCCGGCTCGGCCGACGTGACCGGCTCGGCCGGCTCAGCCGGCTCGGCCGACGTGACCGGCTCGGCCGGCGTGACCGGCGTGACCGGCGGCGCGGCGTCCCCCACCTGAGCTGCGCCGTCGGCGGAAGCCGCGACCGACCGGACCGCCGGGGGCTCGGCGGTACCCGGGTACGCCCTCGGTGCTGCGGGGGCCGGCCCCGCCGAGGGCGGCGCAGACCCCTCCGACCCAGGCGCGGGCGGTACCGGGGCGGCGGGTGCCGGCGGCCGGACGAGTGGCCTGGTCGCAGCGGCGGCGGTCACGGCCGCCGGAGCCGGGGCGCCCTGGCGACGATAGCGCCGGCCCAGGTTCTCACCCGCGATCTTCTCCTGGAGCTTGACGATGCCCTGCAGCAGGGCCTCCGGTCGCGGCGGGCAGCCGGGGACGTACACGTCGACCGGGATGATCTGGTCCACGCCCTTGGTCACGCAGTACGAGTCCCAGTACGGGCCGCCGGAATTCGCGCACGAGCCGAACGAGATGACGTACTTCGGCTCGGCCATCTGCGCGTACAGGCGGCGGACGGCGGGTGCCATCTTGTCCGTGACCGTGCCCGAGATAATCATCAGGTCGGCCTGCCGCGGACCGTGCGCGAACGGGATCACCCCGAACCGGATGAAGTCGTGCCGCGCCATGCTTCCCGAGATGAACTCGATCGCGCAGCACGCGAGGCCGAAGTTGAAGACCCAGAGGCTGTAGCGCCGTCCCCAGTTGAGAACCAGCCGCAACGGGTACGGTGCCGCGGAGGTCAGCGGCCCCACACCCGGCATGCCCAGATCCGTCACGCCCATGTCAAAGCTCCTCGGCGCCAGGCGAACAGCAGCCCCAGCGCGAGAACGCCGAGGAAGATACCCATCTCGACCACGGCGGCGAGCCCGAAGGCCGCCACCACGGTCGCCCACGGGAACAGGTACACCGCGTCCACCGCGAAGACCACGTAGAGGAACGCGTAGAGGTAGTACCGCACCAGCGTCTGCGACCAGCCGCGCCCGACCGGGTCGACCCCGCTCTCGTACGTCGTCGCCTTCTCGGCGGACGGCACCCGTGGGCGAAGCAGCCGGTTCGCGTACACCGCAGCCACGAAGAACAGCACGCCGCCTGCGGTGACGGCGCCGACGACCACCCAGGAGTGCACCTGACTCACGGGAGCGACTCTAACGGTCGGCGCCGCGCCCGGTCAGAGCCACGCGTCCCGTTTCCCGGCCGGGACCGACCGTTACGGCGGTGCTAGACGCGGTGCCGACCGGGTGACCGCGACGTTCGGCCCGGATCCGGCCGGCGTCATGATCACCGCCGGCGTGCTTCAGCGCCGCAGGACTTCGCGGAGCACCGGCCGGGTCTCGGTCGCCGCCACGCCCGGCAGCGCCCGGATCAGCTGGACCACGTCGTAGAGCCGGGCCTGGTCGGGGCATCGCAGGCGTACCTCGTAGTCCACCGGGCCGGCGAGGTCGAGCACCTCGACCACCTCGGGCAGGGCGGCGAGCCCCGCCTCGATCACCGCGGTGTCCGGATCCGGACCGGCGCGCAGCAGGACGACGGCGCTCACCCCGGCCGACTCCAGCACCGGATCGAGCATCGCGCGGTAGCCCCGGATCACCCCGGCCCGCTCCAGCCGCCGCATCCGCTGCGCGACCGCGTTGCCCGACAGCCCGACCGCGATGCCGAGATCGGTGTAGCTGGCGCGGGCGTCCCTGACCAGCAGTCGGAGGATCTTCGCGTCCGTCGGGTCCAGACTGCGACTTCTGCTGTGCAGGCCGGTCACGGCTTGCATCCTCGCAGACGCTCCTGCTGTGATCACCAGAGTCACCGGCGAACCCACGGACGCCGCCGCGCCGACCCGCCGCCGGGACGTCGGGTACTCCGATCCGACGGATCATCCCCGGATCGCTGCCGCGGCCTGCGCGCGCCGCCGCGGCACGCGGTCCTGCGCCCGGTCCGGCACGCTACCTCGAGTTCGACCTCGACCCCGTCGGCGACGTGATCCTCGTCACCTGCGGGCCTCGTAGCTCGTTCCGGAGCCCTGGCGCTATTCAGTGCTGGGAACAACCCGTGTAAACACGAAGTTGCATGTCATGGGTCGGGGGCCGGTCCGTCACGGTGTCCGCGAGGGGCCACGCCCACGAACCGGCGATGTCATGCCGCGGACCCACCGACGCCGCCCCCGCTGGGGGCGGGCACGACCACGAGGACAGCGTCAGCTATGAGCACGAAGTCCGTCGAACGCGTCGACCGTGTCGTCATCCGCTTCGCGGGTGACTCCGGCGACGGCATGCAACTCACCGGGGACCGGTTCACGGCGGAAACGGCCGCGCTGGGCAACGACCTCGCGACGCTGCCCAACTTTCCGGCGGAGATCAGAGCGCCGCAGGGCACCCTGCCGGGCGTGTCGTCGTTCCAGCTCCAGTTCGCCGATCATGCGGTGATGACCCCGGGCGACGCCCCCGACGTCCTGGTGGCGATGAATCCCGCGGCCCTGAGGGCCAACCTGCGTGACCTGCCGCGCGGCGGGGCCGTGATCGCGGACTCGGACGAATTCACCAAGCGCAACCTCGCCAAGGTGGGATACGCCGCGAACCCCCTCGAGGACGGATCGCTCGACTCCTACCGGGTGCACGCCCTGCCCCTGACCAGCATGACGGTCACCGCGCTGGAGTCCTTCCAGCTGACCCGCAAGGAGGCCGAGCGGGCGAAGAACATGTTCGCGCTCGGGCTCCTCTCCTGGCTGTACACCCGGCCGACCTCCGGCACCGAGCGGTTCCTCGAGGTCAAGTTCGGCCGGACGCCGCAGCTCCACCAGGCCAACCTGGCCGCGTTCCGGGCAGGCTGGGCGTTCGGCGAGACGACGGAGAGCTTCGCGGTCGCCTACGAGGTGGCGCCCGCGCCGGCGCCGGCCGGGACGTACCGGAACGTGACCGGCAATACCGCCCTGGCCTACGGCCTGGTGGCGGCGGCGCACCGCGCCGGGTTGCCGCTGGTCCTGGGGTCCTACCCGATCACCCCGGCGTCCGACATCCTGCACGTGCTGTCCCGGCTCAAGCGGTTCGGGGTGACGACGATCCAGGCCGAGGACGAGATCGCCGGCATCGGGGCCGCACTGGGCGCCTCCTACGGCGGTTCGATCGGGGTGACGACGACGTCCGGGCCGGGCCTGGCACTGAAGAGCGAGACGATCGGGCTGGCCGTCTCGCTGGAGCTGCCGCTGGTCGTCGTCGACGTCCAGCGCGGCGGGCCCTCGACCGGCCTGCCGACCAAGACCGAGCAGGCCGACCTGCTGCAGGCGATGTTCGGCCGCAACGGTGAGTCACCGGTCCCGGTGATCGCCCCGCGCTCCCCCGCCGACTGCTTCGACACCGCGCTCGAAGCGGTCCGGATCGCCACCACGTACCGGACGCCGGTGCTGCTGCTGTCCGACGGGTACCTCGCCAACGGCTCCGAGCCGTGGCGGATCCCGGACGTGGGCGCGCTGCCCGACCTGCGCGTCACCTTCGCCACCGGCCCCGCCGCCGGCGCCGCGGGCCCGGCGTTCCGGCCCTACGACCGTGACCCGGTCACCCTGGCCCGGCCGTGGGCGGTGCCGGGGACCGCGGGCCTGGAGCACCGCATCGGCGGGATCGAGAAGGCGGACGGCACCGGTGAGATCTCCTACGATCCGGACAACCATGACCTGATGACCCGGCTGCGGCAGGCCAAGGTCGACGGGATCGCCGTCCCCGACCTGGAGGTGGACGACCCGGGCCTGGACTCCGGCGGGGACCCCGCCGGCGTCCTCCTGCTCGGGTGGGGGTCGACCTACGGCCCGATCGCCGCCGGCGCCCGGCTCGCCCGCGCGGCCGGCACCCCCGTCGCGACCGCCCACCTGCGCCACCTCAACCCGCTGCCGGCCAACACCCGGGAGGTACTGCGCCGCTACCGGCAGGTGCTCGTCCCGGAGATGAACCTCGGCCAGCTCGCGCTGCTGCTGCGGGCGAGGTACCTGGTGGACTGCCGGGGGTACAACCGGGTACGCGGCCTGCCCTTCACCTCGGTCGAGATCGCCGACGCCATCACCGCCCTGGTGAAGGAGGAGCAGCTGTGAGCCCTGTCGAGTCGAGCGTCCCGCTCGGCCTGCCCGCGTCCCGTTCGGGCCTGGACGACGTCCCGAAGCTGCCGGTGGGCAGCCCCCGGCAGACGAAGAAGACGTTCACCTCGGACTCCGAGGTCCGCTGGTGCCCCGGGTGCGGCGACTACGCCATCCTGGCCGCCGTCCAGGGGTTCCTGCCGGAGCTGGGCCTGCGCCGCGAGAACATCGTCTGCGTCTCCGGGATCGGCTGCTCCTCGCGGTTCCCCTACTACCTGGACAGCTACGGGCTGCACTCGATCCACGGCCGGGCGCCGTCGATCGCGACCGGCCTCGCGACGTCCCGGCCCGACCTGTCGGTCTGGGTGGTGACCGGTGACGGCGACGCGTTGTCGATCGGGGGCAACCACCTCATCCACGCGCTCCGCCGCAACGTCAACCTGACGATCCTGCTGTTCAACAACCGGATCTACGGACTGACGAAAGGGCAGTACTCACCGACGTCGGAGCCCGGCAAGGTGACCAAGTCGACCCCGTTGGGGTCCGTCGACGAGCCCTTCAACCCGGTGTCGCTGGCGCTGGGCGCCGAGGCCACCTTCGTCGCCCGGACCCTGGACAGCGACCGCAAGCACCTGACGTCGGTGCTGCGCCAGGCTGTCGAGCACCGGGGGGCCGCGCTGGTGGAGATCTACCAGAACTGCCCGATCTTCAATGACGGTGCGTTCGACGTCCTCAAGGACCACGACTCCGCCACGGCGCGGCTGGTCCGGCTCGAGCACGGCGCTCCGGTCCGCTTCGGCGCCCCGGCGCCGGACGGCCTGGGTAATCGCGGGGTGGCCCGCCGCCCGGACGGCCTGCTGGAGATCGTCGAGCTTCCGGACGGTGCGGCCAGCCCGGGGGCCGACCGGGTCCTGGTACACGACGCCGGATCCGTGGACCCGTCCGGCCAGTTCACGCTCTCCCGGCTGGATGACCGCTCGATGGCGCACGTCCCGATCGGTGTCTTCCGCTCGGTGAGCCGACCCACCTATGACGACCTCGTCCGGGCCCAGGTCGCCTCGGCGGTCGAGGCCGCCCGCGGTCCTGCCACGGACGACGACCTGGCTGCGCTGCTCGCGGGCAAGGACACCTGGACGGTGGCACCCTCCGCGTCGTGATCCTCGGCGCCGCCGCCGCGCGGCCGGGTCGGGGTGCGGACCCCGGCCCGGGCGGCGGCCCACGCTTCCACGTCGGCGGCGACGTCGTCCCAGCAGGTCCCGACGCCGAGCTTGTCGGCCTCGAGGTGAGTGATCAGGTTCGGTGCCGCCCCCACGAACAGGCGGCAGTTGGCGAGCCTGCGGTGCGCCCGCAGGTTGGTCGCCACCAGGAACGGCGTCAGGACGGCGTCCCGGGCCCAGCGCTTGGCCGAGCGGCCCCCCGACGAGACGAGGGCGCGCGCCAGGTGACGGTAGGGATGCGGCTCGAAACCCTGGATGACGACGCAGCTGTCGTGATCGCGGTACATGTTCCTGTGCGGCACCATGCAGAACCGGAAGATCCCCAGGTCCGCCTTGATCGCCCGCACCCTCCCGCCGAACGAGCTCGCCGTGCTCAGGATGCGTTCCCACCGAACACCGTCGACCGAGCCGACGACCGCGTGCCGCCACCCGCGTGGGAGCGGCGGCAGCTGCGCCTGCGGCAGTTGGCCATGGACGAAGCCGTAGAGCGCGAAGTAGTCCGCCTCCGGCAGTACCTTCGCCGCCGCGACGAGGTGGGTGAGGGCCCCCTCGGTGTAGAGATAGTCGTCCTCGCTGAACCAGACGAGATCGTCGTCGTCCCAGCCGAGCAGGGCCGGAAGGCGTAGTCCCAGGACGTACGACCGCCGCATCCCGACCCTGGGCAGCTCGACGACCCGACCGACGGGGCGTTGGATGGTCAGGATCTCCTCCGGCACCGGGCCGTCGTTGAGGAACAGCACCTCGAGCTCGGACCCAGCCGCCTCGACCGCACGCACGAAGGACAGCAGGGCCAGCCGCTTGCTGTAGTAAGAAGGGCGGTTCTTCCAGTTCTCACCGCCGTACGAGCGGTACACCAGACGCAACATCACCGGCCCCATCCGTCGCTCTAAGCTCGCGTCGTCCACGCATCGTCACACGCGTCCAGCAGCGGTGCATCTTCCCTGACCGGCTTTTTGCCGCCTGATGAGCTAGCTTTTTGCTTGCCTGATGAATCAGCTTTTGCCGCCTGATGAGCAGACCCGATCGAAGGAATCACGTGGGCGGGCGATCGGCACCATGACATATGGTCGTCCCATGAATCATGGGCGGCGAGGAGCCGGCTACGGCATCACCGCCTACCTGATCTGGGGGATCTTCCCGCTGTACTTCCATGCTCTGCGCCGTTCGGGGGCGGTGGAGATCCTGCTGCACCGGGTGCTGTGGTCGCTCGTGGTGTGCCTCGGAGTTCTCACCGTGGGGCGGGCCTGGCCGCAGGTGCGGGCGGCGCTCCACCGTCGTCACGACGCGGCCCTGCTCGCCACGGCGTCCGCGTTGCTCGCGGTCAACTGGGGTGTGTACGTGTATGCGGTCAACAGCGGCCAGGTCCTCGAGGCGTCCCTCGGCTACTACATCAACCCGTTGGTCACGGTGCTGTTCGGCGTGCTCGCGCTGCGCGAGCGGCTGCGCCCGGTGCAGTGGGCGGCGGTCGGCACGGGGGGTGCGGCGGTCGCCGTCCTCACCGGGGCGTACGGCAGGCTGCCGTGGATCGCCCTGGCGCTGGCCCTCTCCTTCGGCGGGTACGGGCTGATCAAGAACCGGGTGGGCGGGTCGGTCGGTGCACTCGCCAGTCTGTCCGTCGAGACGCTCACACTGGCCCCGGTAGCGATCGCCGGGGTCGTCTGGCTGCAGGCCACCGGCCGGGGCACCTTCACCGACGACGCGCCGGCGCAGGGCCTGCTCCTGGCCAGCGCGGGGTTGGCGACCGTCGTCCCGCTGCTGTTCTTCGCCGCGGCCGCCCGGCGGGTGCCGCTGTCGACCATGGGCCTGCTGCAGTATCTGACCCCGACCCTGCAGCTGATCTGCGGGGTGGTGTTCCTCGGTGAACACATGCCGCTGGCGCGCTGGCTCGGGTTCGGCCTGGTCTGGATCGCGCTGGCGCTGCTGACCGCCGACTCGCTGACGACCGCCCGACGCCGCACGCCCTCCCGCTTCGAGGCCCCGGCGACGGCGGCGTCGCCCTGACCGCCCTCGGCGACGACGTCCGCCGGCCGGGCCGGCGCGTACCGTCGGGGCCGGCTGCCAGACTCGGACCATGCGACTGCCCGTGATGCCGCCGGTCAAGCCGATGCTCGCCAAGGCACGGCCCGAGGTCCCGGACCAGCCGTCGGGGGGCGAGCCGGCCTGGCTGTACGAGCCGAAGTGGGACGGGTTCCGCTGCATCGTCTTCCGGGACGGCGACGAGGTCGTGCTCGGATCCCGCAACCTACGGCCCCTCGACCGGTACTTCCCCGAGGTGCTGGCCGCCGTGCGCGCCGAACTGCCGCCGCGCGTCGTCCTGGACGCCGAGCTGGTCGTCCCGCGCGAACGGGACGACCGCACCCGGCTCGACTGGGAGGCGCTCTCCCAGCGCATCCACCCCGCCGCCTCCCGGATCACGCTGCTCAGCGAGCAGACTCCGGCCCAGGTGATCGCCTTCGACTGCCTCGCGCTCGCCGACGACGACCTCACCCCGCGCCCACTCACCGAACGCCGTGCCGCACTGGAGTCGATCTTCGCCGATGGCCCTGCCGGGCGCGGCGTGCACCTGTCGATCGCCACCACGGACACCGGGACGGCGCGCGGCTGGTTCCGGACGTTCGAGGGGGCCGGGCTGGACGGCGTCGTCGCGAAGCGACTGGCCGGCCCGTACCGGCCGGACGTCCGGGACATGGTGAAGGTCAAGCACCACCGAACCGCCGACTGCGTCGTCGTCGGGTACCGCAAGCACAAGAGCATCGACGGCGTCGGGTCGCTGCTCCTCGGGCTGTACCACGGCGAGGCGCTGCACATGGTCGGCGGCGCTTCGGCCTTCCCGGCTGCCGAGCGGCGCGCCCTGCTGCAGCGGCTTCAGCCCTACCGGGTCGGCGCGGACGTCACGGCGGAGGGCGAGAAGAACCGCTGGAACGCCCGGGAGGACAGCTCCTTCGTTCCGCTGCGCCCCGAGCTGGTCGTGGAGGTGGAGTACGACCAGATGGAGGGCGACCGGCTCCGGCACGCGGGTCGGGTGCTGCGCTGGCGCACGGACAAGGCGCCACGGGACTGCGCCTACGACCAGCTGGAGGTGCCGACCCGGTACGACCTGTCCGACGTCCTCGCGCGGTGAGCACGCCACCGGCAGGATGGCTGGCATGCCCGCACCCGCTCTGGAACTCGACGTGGACGGCGTCCCCGTCCGGTTGTCCAACCCCGACAAGGTCTACTTCCCCGGGCTCGGCCCGGACGGCGGCACGAAGCGCCACCTCGTCGAGTACTACCGGTCGGTGGCGACGCTGGGCGGCAGCCCGATCCTGACTGCGCTGCGTGACCGACCGACCTACCTGCAGCGGTTCCCGGACGGGATCGACGGCGAAGAGGTCTACCAGAAGCGGCTGCCGCCCAAGCTGCCCGAGCACGTGCAGTCGTGCCGGGTGCGCTTCCCGTCCGGACGGTACGCGGACGCGCTCAAGGTGACCTGCGCCGCGGACGTCGTGTGGGCGGCCAACCTCGGTACCGTCACCTTCCACCCGTGGCACGCGCGCTGCGAGGACGTCGAGCACCCGGACGAGTTGCGCCTCGACCTCGATCCCCAACCGGGCACCGGGTTCGCCGAAGCCCGGGCGGTCGCCGTCGACGTCGTCCGGCCGTTGCTGGCGGAGCTGGGCTATGCCGGGTTCCCCAAGTGCAGCGGCGGACGCGGGATCCACGTGTACGTGCGGATCGAACCACGCTGGACGTTCGTGGAGGTACGCCGGGCCGCGATCGCGTTCGCCCGGGAGGTGGAGCGTCGGGCCCCCGACCGCGTCACCACCGCCTGGTGGAAGGAAGAGCGCGGAGAACGGATCTTCATCGACTACAACCAGAACGCCCGTGACCGGACCGTCGCCTCCGCGTACTCCGCCCGCCGGACGCCGCGGGCGACCGTGTCGACGCCGGTCACCTGGGCCGAATTGGCCGACACCGAGCCGGACGACCTCACCATCCACACCGTGCCCGCCCTCCTGAAACGCCGCGGCGACCCGATGGCCGCGCTGGACGACGTCGTCCACTCGCTGGACCCCCTGCTCGACCTGGCCCGCCGCGACGAGGCCGGCGGCCTCGGCGACCTGCCCTACCCACCCAACTACCCGAAGATGCCGGGCGAACCGAAGCGAGTGCAGCCGAGCAAGTCCCGCGCGGACACGGCGGGTAACACCCCGTCGCTCGGCCAGGGCCTGCCCGACCTGGACTGACGTCGACCGGCCCGGGTGGCCGCGGTCACGGCGACCAGCGGACCTGGACGCTCGGCGCCTCGAGGAAGGCCGCGTACCCGGCGAGAGCACCCTCGAACCCGGCGCGATCCGCCTCGTCGAGCCGCTGGAGGGCCGCGGCGTCGACGACCAGTCGGCCGCCCCTGCGCGTGCGGATCCAGGTGCCCACCACCCGGCCTTCCCGGACGAGCGTCGGGCGGAAGACGCCGTTGCCGCCCGGCACCACGGCCTTCAGGTCTTCCGGTCCCATCAGCAGGGACCGGTCCTTGTACCCGAGCACGAACTCGTCGAAGCCGGGCAGCGCCAGGCGCACCGGCCGGGGGACGGGTGGCGCGGCGTCCAGGACCGGTGGATGCGCCAGCATCGGCGCGCCGTCGACCGTCACCTCGCACACCTCGTCGCCCGCGGCCCGCAGGCCGCGGTCGACGTCGCCGAGCGGCAGGCCCGTCCACCCGGCGAGGTCTCGCCGCGGCACCGGACCGTGGCTGCGCACGTACCGGACGGCGACCACGGCCAGCGCCTCCTCCCGGTCGGGGCACCGCTGCCCAGGCGCCCAGTCGTCGAGGAGGACGAACGTCTGCTCCGAGCCGACGTCCGGCGCGAGGCAGGCGACCCCACGCTTGCAGGCCAGCCCCAGCAGGTGGTACCCGGCCTGGCCGACGACCGGCACACCGCCTGCCGCCAGGACCGCGAGACACCCGGCGCGGGTGAGCCGCCGGCCCCCCGCGAGGGCGGCCCCGAGACGTTCGATCGCTCGGTCGGCGTGAGCGTCGGTCAGACCGAGTTGGCGGCGCCGGGTGGCCTCCGCGGTCGCGGTGCGCCCGGCCATCAGCCCGGTCATCCACCGGGCGTCCCGAGCCGGGACGAGGTGCAGCGTCCCCCGCATCGGCCAGGTGCGGACGACGGTTCGCTCCTCCAGCGCGTGCCGCAGGGCGGTGGCCGTGGCCCCCGGCAACCGGACGCCGAGAGACCAGAGCAGGCTGCGCACGTCCTGGCCCTGCATCGCCCCGAACCAGGTGACGACGCGGAGGACGGCCGCGGCGAGCCCGCCTCCGGCCTCGTCGGCCCCCGGCGCTCCCCCGCCACCACAGGATTCGTCGGCCGGCGCCCAGACCCGCCCGGGCGGGGAGAGGAGCAGGGACCGCAACCGCAGGGCTCGTGCGTCAGCCGCGGACAGCCTGGTCATGCCCGGAGCCTAGGTGCCGCCACCGACAGTCTGGCCGGCCGCGTCGAGGCCGCCCGTGGGGGGGCCGGACCAGGGGTCGCCTCAGGAGGTGCGCTCCACCACGGCGTGCGCGAACGCCTGCAGGGCCTCCTTCGCGGGACCCACCGGGAGGGGTTCCAGCACGTCCGCCGCCTCCCGGCCCCAGCGCTGGGCCTCGGCCCGGGCCCGCTCCGTCGCCGGGTGGTCGCGCAGCAGCGCCACCGCGGTGGCCAGCGCGGCGTCGTCGGTGAGGTCGCCGTCCAGCAGGGCGACCAGTTCGCGGGAGGCGGCGTCCCCGTGCTCCGCCGCGTGCCGTCGCGCCAGCAGCACCGGGAGCGTCGGCACGCCCTCGCGCAGGTCGGTTCCGGGCGTCTTGCCGCTGGTGGCGCCGTCCGAGACCAGGTCGATGACGTCGTCCGCGAGCTGGAACGCCACGCCGACCCGCTCGCCGTACCGGATGAGGACGTCGAGGACCTCCGGCGGGCAGCCGGCGAACATGGCGCCGAACCGCGCGGAGGTGGCGATCAGCGAGCCGGTCTTGTTCGCGAGCACCTGCACGTAGTGCTGCACCGGGTCGTCGCCCGCCCGCGGACCGATGGTCTCGTGGAGCTGCCCCAGGCAGAGCCGCTCGAACGTCTCGGCCTGGATCCGGACCGCCTGGGTACCGAGGTCCGCCACGATCATGGACGCGCGGGCGAACAGCAGATCGCCGGTCAGGATCGCCACGGTGTTCCCCCACACCTGGTGTGCGGCGGGGGCGCCGCGTCGCACCGGCGCCGAATCCATCACGTCGTCGTGGTAGAGGGTGGCCAGGTGGGTCAGTTCCACCACCACCGCGGCGTGCAGGATCTCCGGCCGCGACGGGTCGCCCAGATGCGACGCGAGCAGGGTCAGCAGTGGCCGCACCCGCTTGCCGCCCGCCTGGACCAGATGCCGGCAGGCGTCGTCCGCGAGCGGGTCCGCCTGCTGGACGGCGACATGTAGGCGGGTCTCGACCGAGGCGAGCCCGTCGCGGACCGCGGCGTCCAGCGGGGAGTCCGCCAGCGGCAGGTCCAGGGCAGCCGTGGCGGGTGACGGCGACCCGGCTCCCTGCCGGATCATGCCGGGCACGGTCCCACGCCACCGCCAGGTCCGGCGGGCCCGACGAGGCTGCTGCTGCGTCGGACGGTCACGGCAGGAACACCGCCGCGGACGCCGCCTGGTTGAGCAGCAGCGACGGGACCACGCCGAGGAGCACGGTGACCGACGCCGCGAGCATGATGGCGAACGTCGTCCCGATGCCCGGGGCCGCGACGACGGCCTGGGCTCCGGTGGGTTCGCTGAAGTACATCAGGACGATGACCCGGACGTAGAAGAAGGCGGCGACCGCGCTCGCCAGCACACCGATCAGGGCCAGCACCCATCCGCCGTTGGCCACCGCGGCGGCGAAGACGGCGTACTTGCCCATGAAGCCACTGGTGAGCGGGATGCCGGCGAAGGCCAGCAGGAACAGGGTGAACAGCCCCGCCGTCACCGGGTGGCGCCGGCCGAGGCCCGCCCACTGCGACAGGTGCGTGGCCTCGCCACCCACCACGCCCTCCTCGCCGGAGTCCCGCACCAGACTGACCAGGGCGAACGCTCCGATCGTGGTGAACCCGTAGGCGGCCAGGTAGAAGAGCACCCCGGCGACGCCGGTCCGGTCCATCGCCAGCACGCCGACGAGCAGGAAGCCGGCATGCGCGATGGACGAGTACGCCAGCATCCGCTTCACGTCCGTCTGCACGATCGCGATCACCGAGCCGACGACCATGGTGAGGATCGCGACCCCCCACAGCGCCGGGGACCAGTCCCAGCGGACCTGCGGCACGGCCACGTAGGCGACCCGCAGCAGGGCACCGAAGGCGGCCACCTTCGTGCACGCGGCCATGAACCCGGTGACCGGGGTCGGTGCGCCCTGGTACACGTCCGGCGTCCAGACGTGGAAGGGGGACGCGCTCACCTTGAACAGCAGGCCGACCGCCACCAGCGCCACCCCGAGAAGGAGCAGGCCCTCCTTCTGCAGCACCGGCGCGCCGGACGAGCCCGTGATCGCGGCGGCGATGTCGGCGAGCCGCACCGATCCGGCGAACCCGTAGAGCATCGCCACGCCGTACAGGAAGAACGCGGACGAGAACGCGCCGAGGAGGAAGTACTTCATGCTCGCCTCCTGCGACAGCAGGCGACGGCGCCGGGCGAGCCCGCACATCAGGTACAGCGGCAGCGACAGGACCTCGAGCGCCACGAACATCGTCAGCAGGTCGTTGGACGCCGGGAACAGCAGCATCCCGCCCACCGAGAAGAGCAGCAACGGGAACACCTCGGACTGCACCAGCCCCGCCCGCCGGGCCGCCGCCTCCGCGTTCGAGCCCGGTACCGCCGAGGCCTGCGGCGCGAACGGCCCGCCCTCGTCGACCGAGCGGTCCGCCATCGTCAGCGCGGCGACGAGCGACAGGGCCAGGATCGTCCCCTGCAGGAACAGCGCCGGCTTGTCGATCACCACCGCGCCCAGCACCGTGCTGCCGCTGCGTGCCACCCCGGCGGTCTCCACCGGCCTGCCCTGGATCGCCTGGACGACGACGGCGACCAGCCCGCCGAACATCGCCAGGACGGCGATCCCCTGCTGGACCCCGAGCCGCGCGGCCCGGGGCACGAACGCCTCGACCAGCACGGCGAGCAGCGCGGCCCCGAACACGATCAGCATCGGCGCGACGGCCCGGTAGTCGACCGACGGGGCCTGGAACTCGATCGCCGACGGCAGCGACGCCGGGAGAGCTGCCACGGCGGGGGCGAGCGAGATCACGGGTTCGTCCCTTCAACGGCGGGCTTCACGCCGGCCACGGTCGGAGCGGGATCGGTCGAGCCGACCTGGTGCATCGTCCGGCTCACCGCGGGGTTGAGCGCGTCCAGCACCGGCTTGGGGTACCAGCCGAGGGCGATGATGACGGCGACGAGCGGTGCCACCACCCACGCCTCCCGCGCGGAGAGGTCCTTCCAGCCGCGCGCGTACTCCTGCGCGGGGCCGGTGAACATCCGCTGGTAGGTCAACAGGATGTAGAGCGCCGCCAGCACGATCCCGAGCGTCGCCACCGCCGCGGCGACCGGGTAGCGGGTGAACGTACCGACGAGCACCAGGAACTCGCTGATGAAACTGGACAGGCCGGGCAGCGCCAGACCGGAGAGACCGGCGAGCAGGAAGGTCCCGGCGAGCAGCGGGGTGCTGCGCTGCAGACCGCCGTAGTCGTCGATCCGGGTCGACCCGCGGCGCGCCGCCAGCATCCCGGCGATGAGGAACAGCGCCGCGGTCGAGAAACCGTGGTTGACCATGTACAGCGCAGACCCGGACTGGCCGTACGACGTCATCGCGAAGATGCCGAGCACGATGAACCCGAAGTGCGAGATCGAGGTGTAGGCGATGAGCCGCTTCAGGTCGCTCTGCCCGATGGCGAGCAGCGCGCCGTAGATGACCGAGACGACGGCGAGGGCGAGCACCACCGGTGCCGCCCAGTGGGAGGCCCGCGGGAAGAGCGGCAGGCAGAGCGTGATCATCCCGAAGGTGCCGACCTTGTCCAGGACTCCGACGAGCAGGACGGCGACGCCCGCGGGCGCCTCGGCCGCGGCGTCCGGCAGCCAGGTGTGCACCGGCCACATCGGCGCCTTGACCGCGAAGGCGAAGAAGAAGCCCAGGAACAGCAGGCGCTCGGTGACCGTGCTGGAGAAGTGCAGGCCGGTCAGGGCGCTGGTGAGAAAACCCTGGGTGCCGCGCGGCCCCTGCGCGTAGAGACCGATCACCGCGACCAGCATCACCAGGCCGCCCAGGAGCGAGTACAGCAGGAACTTCACGGCCGCGTACCGGCGCCGGGCCCCGCCGAACTGCCCGATCAGGAAGTACACCGGGATCAGCATCGCCTCGAAGAAGACGTAGAACAGGAACACGTCCCGGGCGGCGAAGACGCCGACCATGAACGTCTCCAGCACCAGGACCAGCCCGTAGAAGGCGCGGGCACGCTCGTCCAGCACCTCGTTCCAGGCCGCCAGGATGCAGATCGGGACCAGGACGGCGGACAGCGCGACCATCACCAGCGCGATCCCGTCGACCCCGAGCGCATAGCTCACCCCGAACTGCGGGATCCAGCTCCGCTGCTCGGTGAACTGGTAGGCGGCCGCCTTCGCGACGTCGAACTGCAGCGCCATCGCCAGGGTCACCGCGAGCGTGACCAGCGACGCGCCCAGGGCCACCAGGCGCACGGCGCGGACGTCGTTCTTCGGCAGCAACCCGACGGCGACGGCGCCCAGCAGGGGCAGCACGCCGATCGTGGTCAGCCAGGGCAGCGACATGTCTGGATTACCGTGCCTCTCAACCGATCCGGACGGCGAGGACGCCCAGGACGAGCACCAGGACGCCAGCCAGCATGGACATCGCGTAGGAGCGGACGAACCCGGTCTGCCAGCGGCGCAACCGGCCGCCCAGCCCGCCGATGGCGGCAGCGAGACCCCGCACCGCGCCGTCCACCCCCTTGTTGTCGACGAAGACCAGCGACCGGGTCAGGTACTGCCCGGGGCGCATGAACACGGCCTCGTTGACGTCGTCCTGGAAGAGGTCGCGACGGGCCGCCCGGGTGAGCAGCGAGCCGCGCGGCGCCACCCCGGGCACCGGCGCCACCCCGTACTGCCGCCACGCCAGGGCCGCGCCGAGGACGACCAGCACCAGGGTCACGGCCATCAGCACGTACTTGCCGACGACCGGCTCGCCGCCGGCCACCGGGCCGATGGTCGGCTCCAGCCAGGTCTCGAACCGGCCGCCCGCCACGAGCAGCCCACCGAGCCCGATCGACCCGATGGCGAGGATCCACATCGGCACCGTCATCAAGGCCGGCGACTCGTGCGGATGGGCATCCGCTGGCCAGCGCTTGCGGCCGTGGAACGTCATGAAGAAGAGCCGGGACATGTAGAAGGCCGTGATTCCGGCTCCGATCATCGCCGTCAGCCCGAAGACCCACGGCCGCCAGCCGGTCCCGGTCGAGAACGCGACCTCGATGATGCCGTCCTTGCTCCAGAAGCCGGAGAAGGGCGGGACGCCGAGGATGGCGAGCCAGCCGAAGCCGAACGTGATCCAGGTGGCCCGCATCACCGGGTACAGGTCACCGAAGCGGCGCATCTCGACCGAGTCGTTCATCCCGTGCATGACCGATCCGGCCCCGAGGAACATTCCCGCCTTGAAGAAGCCGTGGGTCAGCAGGTGCAGGATCGCGAACACGTACCCGACGCCGCCCAGCCCGGCCGCCAGCGTCATGTAGCCGATCTGCGACATGGTCGACGCGGCCAGTGCCTTCTTGATGTCGTCCTTGGCACAGCCGACGATCGCCCCGAACACCAGGGTGACCGCACCGACGAACGCGACGACGAGCCGGGCGTTCGGCGCACCCTCGTAGATGGGGCCGCTGCGGACGACGAGATAGACGCCGGCCGTCACCATCGTGGCGGCGTGGATCAGGGCCGACACCGGTGTCGGGCCGGCCATCGCGTCGCCGAGCCAGGACTGCAGCGGGAACTGCGCCGACTTGCCGCACGCGCCGAGCAGGAGCAGCAGCCCGATCGCGGTGAGCAGCCCCTGGGAGGCCTTGCCGGTGTTGCCCAACACGCCCTGGTAGGAGACCGAGCCGAATCCGGCGAACATCGCCATGATGGCCAGGGACAACCCGAGGTCGCCGACCCGGTTGACGACGAACGCCTTCTTCGCCGCCGTGGCGTAGACCGGATTGGCGTTCCAGAACCCGATCAGCAGGTACGACGCCAGGCCCACGCCCTCCCAGCCGACGAACATCAGCAGGTAGGAGTCGGCGAGGACGAGCAGGAGCATCGACGCGACGAAGAGGTCGAGGTACGCGAAGAAGCGCCGCCGGTCGGGGTCGTGCTGCATGTACGCGACCGAGTAGACCAGGATGAGCGAGCCCACGAACGTGACCAGGAGCACGAAGGCCACGGACAGCGGGTCCAGCAGCAGCCCGGCGTCGACGTGGAAAGGGCCGGCCGGCACCCAGGTGAACAGGGTGAGGTCGCGGGCCCGGTGCGCCGGGGACAGACCCCGCAGGTCGAGGAACAGCAGTGCGCCCCAGACGAACGCGGCCCACGACAGCCCCACCGCGAGCCAGTGCCCCCACCGATCGGTGCGCCGTCCGCCGAGCAGCAGGACGGCGGCTCCCGCGAGCGGCAGGGCGACCAGGATCCAGGCGCCGGTCTGCGGCATGCCGGCCGCGGGCTCGAACCCGGCGCGTCCGCTGTCGGCGGCCGCCGCCAGGGCCGGTGCGGCGGCGATCAGGTCAGTCACGGTCCGCCTCTCAGTACTTCAACAGGTTCGCGTCGTCGACCGAGGCCGAGCGCCGGGTTCGGAAGATGGACATGATGATCGCCAGTCCGACGACGACCTCCGCCGCGGCGACGAGCATCACGAACAGTGCGATCACCTGTCCGTCGATGTTCCCCTGCATCCGGGCGAACGTGACGAACGCCAGGTTGGTCGCGTTCAGCATGAGCTCCACACCCATGAACACGATGATCGCGTTGCGCCGCACCAGCACCGTCACCCCGCCGACGGCGAACAGGACGGCGGACAGGTACAGCCACCAGGCCAGGTTCACGCGTGATCGTCCTCCGAGTCGGCCGAGCCCGCCGGGCCCCCTCGCTGGGAGCCGTTGAGGCTCGTCTCGTCCAGCTCGAGGGGCGCGCGCACCTCGGCGTCGATGGTCCGGGTCTCGGCGAGCCGGTCGCCCGCCGGCAGGTTCTGGCCGCGCGCGGCGAGGACCCGGGAGACGGACAGCTCGCTCGGCGTCCCGTCCGGCAGCAGTGCCGGGGTGTCGACCGCGTTGTGCCGGGCGAACACCCCGGGGGCGGGCAGCGGTGCCTTGACGGCGCCCTCCCGGATCCGGCGGACGGCGAGCTGGCGCTGCGTCGGCCGTGGTACCAGCCGCTCCCGGTGCGCCAGCACCATGGCGCCGAGGGCGGCGGTGATGAGCAACGCGCCGGTCACCTCGAACGCCCAGACGTAGGTGCCGAAGATCTCGCCCGCCACCGCGCCCACGTTGCCGTCGGCGTTCACGCCGGCCAGGCCGGCCGGCGTGCCGTACCGCACCGTGCCCAGGACGCCGAGCAGCAGGACGAGGACGCCCAGCCCGGACAGCGCGGCGGCCCCCCGCTGTCCTTTGATCGTCTCCACCAGCGAGTCGGCGGAGTCGACGCCGATCAGCATCAGGACGAAGAGGAACAGCATCATCACGGCGCCGGTGTACACGAACACCTGCACGCCGCCGAGGAACGGCGCCTGCTGGGCGAAGTACACGACGCCGAGGCCCACCATCACCAGGGCCATGCACAGCGCCACGTGCACCGCCTTCTTGGCGAACAGCAGTCCGATCGCCCCGAGCACCATGACCGGGGCGACGACCCAGAACAGAACCGCCTCGCCACCGCTCACCGCGCCGCTCCCGTCGTGGTCGCGCCGTGTCGCGCGGGCGTGCTCGGTCCGGCTGCACCGGCCGGATCGGCCTGGTCGACCGGATCGGCCTCACCGGTGCCGTCGACCGGCCCCGGTCGGGCCTCGACCCATGCCCGCTGCTCGGCGACGGCCTCGGTGACCTTGCCCGCGTAGTAGTCCTTCTCGGTCGTGCCCGGCACCATCGGGTGCGGCGACTCGAGCATCCCCGACTGCAGCGGGGCCAGCAGATCCTTCTTCTCGTAGATCAGGCCACGGCGGCTGGGCCCGGCCAACTCGTAGAAGTTCGTCATCGTCAGCGCCCGGGTCGGGCAGGCCTCGATGCACAGCCCGCAGAGGATGCAGCGCAGGTAGTTGATCTGGTAGACGCGGCCGTACCGCTCACCCGGGGAGTAGCGCTCCTCCTCGGTGTTGTCCGCACCCTCCACGTAGATCGCGTCCGCCGGGCAGGCCCACGCGCACAGCTCGCAGCCCACGCACTTCTCCAGCCCGTCCGGGTGCCGGTTGAGCTGGTGGCGGCCGTGGAACCGCGGCTGGGTGGGAACCTTCTGCTCCGGGTACTCCTCGGTGACGACCGGCGTGAACATCGTCGTGAACGTCACGCCGAACCCGGCCACCGAGGCGAACAGCCCCGGCTGCTCCGTCGGCTCAGCCACGGCGCACCTCCTCGTCGTCCGTCGCGGTCGCCGTCGACGGCGTGTCGACAGCCCTCGGGCCGGCGGTCGCCGTCCCCGGGTCGCCTCCCTGCGCCGGGACCTTGCCGAGCACGGGACCGGCGGTGCGGCGGATGGTCTGCCCGGGCATCGGCGGCACAGGGTAGCCGCCTTCGAAGGGGTCGATCTCCGTCGGTACGCCGACCCGGCGCGCCCGGGCGGCCTCCTCCTCCCGCCGGGTGCTCGCCAGGAACGCCCACAGCACGAACCCGACGATGGCCAGCAGCCCGACGAAGAGCGCCAGCCGCGCGGCCCCCTGCGGGTTCTGCACCCGCAGGGCCCGGATCATCGAGACCGCCATGATCCACAACAGCCCGGCCGGGATCAGGAACTTCCAGCCGAACCGCATGAACTGGTCGTAGCGCAGCCGCGGCAGGGTGCCGCGCAGCCAGATGAACACGAAGATGAAGACCAACGTCTTGAGCACGAACCACAGCACCGGCCACCAGTCGCGGTTCAGCATGCCGCCGCCGATCGCCGACAGCGGCCAGGGTGCCCGCCACCCGCCGAGGAAGAGCGTGGTCGCGATGGCCGAGACCGTGATCAGGTTGACGTACTCGGCGAGGAAGAAGAGGGCGAACTTCAGCGAGGAGTACTCGGTGTGGAACCCGCCCACCAGCTCGCCCTCCGCCTCCGGCAGGTCGAACGGCGCCCGGTTGGTCTCACCCACCATCGCGATGCAGTAGATGACGAACGCGACCGGCAACTGGAGCGCGAACCAGGACGGCAGCCACACGCTGTGCCCGGCGAGCGTGATCGAGCTGCCGGAGGCCTGCGCCTCCACGATCTGCGAGGTCGACATCGACCCGGCGTAGAGGAAGACGCTGATCAGGGCCAGTCCCATCGCGATCTCGTAGGAGATCACCTGCGCCGACGAGCGGAGCGCGCCGAGCAGCGGGTAGGTCGAACCGGACGACCAGCCGGCGAGCACGATCCCGTAGACGCCGACGGCGGCGACAGCCAGCACGAACAACACCGCAACCGGCAGGTCGGTCAGTTGCAGCGGAGTGTGGATGCTGGTGAAGGGGATCCGCGCGACCGGCCCGAACGGGATCACCGAGAAGGCCAGGAAGCACGTGGTGCAGGAGATCACCGGCGCGACGATGAAGACCACCCGGTCGGCGGCCTTGGGAATGATGTCCTCCTTGAGCGCCAGCTTGACGCCGTCCGCGAGGCCCTGGACGACGCCGAACGGGCCCACCCGGTTCGGGCCGGGGCGGGACTGCATCCGGGCGACGACACGCCGCTCGCCCCAGATCGTGAGCAGGGTGAGCAGGACCAGGAAGACGAAGATGAACAGCGCCTTCCCGAAGATCACCCACCCGTTGTCCCCGTGGAAGTCCAGCGCGGGGTTCTCGGCGGAGAGCACGTCATGCCCCCTTCGTGTCGGGCGCGATCGAGACCAGGGCTCCGGCGACGGCCCCGAGCGTGGCGCGAACCGCGCTCGATGTCGAATTCGTGGGGATCCAGACGACGCGGTCCGGAACAGCCGTGATCAACACCGGTAACGTCACCGTGCCCCGGGACGTCGAGACGGCCAGCCGTCCGCCCGGAGCCAGCCCGATCTCCGCCGCGGTGGCCGCCGAGATCCGGGCGAGGGCGCGGTGCGCGGTGCCGGCGAGGTACGGCTCGCCGTCCTGCATCCGGCCGTTGTCCAGCAACAGCTGCCAGGTCGACAGGACCGCCTGGCCGGGCTCCGGGCGCGGCAGGTCGCCCGGCGGGACAGCGGGAGCCGAGGCCCGGACCCCCTCCCACGCGTCCAGTTCGGCGATCTCGCCGCGGACCCGCTCGACGCCGCGCAGCCCGATCGGGGCGTCCATCGCGTCCGCGAGCATGTCGAGCACCCGGAAGTCCGGCAGCGCGTTCGACGTCAGCGCCGGGCCGAAGGCCCGCCGTCGACCCTCCCAGTCGACGAACGTACCGGCCTTCGCCGGCACCGGCGCCACCGGGAAGACCACGTCTGCCCGCTCGGTGACCGCGCCGGCCCGCAGCTCCAGGCTGACCACGAACTGCGCGGCGTCCAACCCCGCCAGCGCCAGTGCCGGGTCCGGCAGGTCGGCCGGGTCGACGCCGCCCACGACCAGCCCGGCCAGCTGGCCGGACGCCGCGGCGGCCAGCATCGCCGACGTGTCCCGGCCGGGCAGCGACGGCAGGCCGTCCACGCCCCAGACCGTCTTGACGTCGACCCGGGCCGCGGCGTCCCCGACCGGGCGACCACCCGGCAGCAGGGACGGCAGCGCGCCGGCCTCGAGCGCCCCACGCTCGCCCGCCCGCCGCGGCACCCAGGCGAGTCGGACCCCGGTCGCCTCGCGCAGCCGCAGCAGCGCGGACAACGCACCCGGGACCGTCGCCAGACGCTCGCCGACGAGGACGACGGCCCCCGGCAGCCGGACCGCGTCGGCGGCCTCGCCCACCTCCGCCGCGCCGTCCAGCAGGGCCTGCACCACCTCGGCCTCGGTGCCGGGCGCCGCCGGCACCAGCCGCGCGCCCAGCTTCAGCAGGCCGCGGTCCGCCCACGGTGCGATCGCGTGGACGGCGAGCCCGCGGGCGACGGCCTTGCGCAGCCGGAGGAAGACGATCGGCGACTCCTCCTCCGGCGCCAGCCCGACGAGGAGCACGCTCGGCGCCGCCTCCAGGTCCGCGTACGTGACCCCGAGCCCGGAACCGGCGACCGCGTGCGCGAGGAAGGACTCCTCCTCGGCGGAGTGCGGCCGGGCCCGGAAGTCGACGTCGTTGCTGCCGAGCACGACCCGGGCGAACTTGGCGTACGCGTACGCGTCCTCGAGCGTCGCTCGGCCGCCGACGAGCACGCCGACCCCGGACGCCGCACGGGTGGCCGCCAGGCCGGCCGCGGCGGCGTCGAGGGCCTCCGGCCAGCTGGCGACCCGCAGCTCGCCGGTGGCGGCGTCCCGGACGAGCGGGTGGGTGAGCCGGTCCGGCGCGGTGGCGTAGGCGAAGGCCCAGCGACCCTTGTCGCAGTTCCAGTCCTCGTTCACGACCGGGTCCTCGAGCGCGAGGCGGCGGGTGACGACGCCGCGGCGGTGGTCGATCCGCAACCCGCAGCCGGAGGCGCAGTGCTCGCACACCGCCGGCGTGGAGACCAGGTCGAACGGCCTGGCCCGGAACCGGTACGCGGCCCCGGTGAGCGCGCCCACCGGGCAGATCTGCACCGTGTTGCCGCTGAAGTAGCTGGCGAACGGCTGTCCGGACTCGTCCAGCAGCGCCTCGCCGAGGGTGGAGCGACCGCCCGCCAGAGCGTCCGTGCCGTACATCCCGACCCGGTGCGTGGTGTCGCGGTCGGCGTCCGCGCCACGGGACTCGTCGTGCTCGGCGCCCTGCACGTGCGCGGCCGGGTCCGGCGAACCGGGCACGATCCCGGTGCCGTCGAGGCCACCGGCGTAGCCGAGCACGGCCGGCGAGAACGTCCCGATCTGCTGCTGCGCACCGCGCATCTGCAGGTCGATGAACGGGTCGCCGGCGATCTCCTGGGAGAACCGGGTGCAGCGCTGGCAGAGCACGCAGCGTTCGCGGTCCAGCAGGACCGCCGTGGAGATCTTGATGGGCTTGGGGAACGTCCGCTTGGTCTCGACGAACCGGCTGGTCGCCGGACCGTTCGCCATCGCCTGGTTCTGCAGCGGACACTCGCCGCCCTTGTCGCAGATCGGGCAGTCGAGCGGGTGATTGATCAACAGCAGCTCCATCACGCCGCGCTGCGCCTTCTGCGCGGCGGGCGAGGTGTACTGCGTGTTCACCGCCATCCCAGGCGTCGCCTCGAGGGTGCACGCCGCCTGCGGCTTGGGCATCTTTCGCAACGACCCGTCGGGGCCGGGCGTGGCGACGTCCACCAGGCACTGCCGGCAGGCGCCGGCGGGGGAGAGCAGCGGATGATCGCAGAACCGCGGGACGGCGATCCCGATCTGCTCCGCCGCGCGGATCACCAGGGTGCCCTTCGGCACGCTCACCTCGACGTCGTCGATGGTGAGGGTCACCAGATCGGCCGGCGGGCTCGGCTGGTCCGGTCCCGCGGCACCGGCCGGCGGGTTGGCGGTCACGGTCATCAGGCGAAGGCTTCCTCGAAGAGGGTCGAGCGGGACGGGTCGAACGGGCAGCCGCCCTGGCTCAGGTGGGCGAGGTACTCGTCCCGGAAGTACTTGACGGACGACGTGATCGGGCTGGTCGCGCCGTCGCCGAGGGCGCAGAACGACCGGCCGAGGATGTTGTCACACAGGTCGAGCAGCAGGTCCAGGTCGTCGGCGCCGCCCTGCCCGGCCTCCAGCCGCTTGAGCACCTGGGCGAGCCAGTACGTGCCCTCGCGGCAGGGCGTGCACTTGCCGCACGACTCGTGCTTGTAGAACTCGGTCCACCGGAGCACGGCGCGCACCACGCACGTGGTGTCGTCGAAGATCTGCAATGCCCGGGTGCCGAGCATCGAGCCGGCGGCGCCGACGGCCTCGAAGTCCAGCGGCGTGTCCAGGTGCTCGGCGGTGAAGAGCGGCGTCGACGACCCACCCGGCGTCCAGAACTTCAGCTCGTGCCCGCGTCGGACGCCGCCGGCCATCGCCAGCAGCTCCCGCAACGTGATCCCGAGCGGTGCCTCGTACTGGCCCGGTCGGGCCACGTGCCCGGAGAGCGAGAACAGCCCGAACCCGCTGGAACGCTCGGTGCCCATGGTCTTGAACCAGTTGGCGCCGTTGCGCACGATCGAGGGCACGCTCGCGATCGACTCCACGTTGTTCACCACCGTGGGACGCGCGTACAGGCCGGCGACGGCGGGGAACGGCGGCTTCAGCCTGGGCTGACCACGGCGGCCCTCGAGCGAGTCGAGCAGCGCGGTCTCCTCGCCGCAGATGTACGCGCCGGCGCCGGCGTGGACGACGATGTCGAGGTCGAACCCGGAGCCGAGGATGTTCTCCCCGACGTACCCGGCGGCCCGGGCCTCCGCCACCGCGTTGAGCAGCCGGCGGTAGACGTGCACGACCTCGCCGCGCACGTAGATGAACGCCTTGTTGCACCCGATCGCATAGCTCGTGATGATCACACCTTCGATCAGGTGCTGCGGCGCGGCCATCATCAGCGGGATGTCCTTGCAGGTGCCCGGCTCGGACTCGTCGGCGTTGACGACGAGGTAGCGCGGCCTGCCGTCCGGTTTCGGCAGGAAGCTCCACTTCAACCCGGTCGGGAAGCCGGCACCACCGCGGCCGCGCAGGCCGGAGTCCTTGACCGCACCGATGATGTCTGCCGGAGCTGTCGTCAGGGCCGTGCGCAGTGCGGCGTAGCCGCCGTTCCGCTCGTACGTCTCCAGTGCCCAGGACCGCGGCGCGTCCCAGTGGCTGGACAGGACGGGCGTCAACGTGGTGGCCATGGCTCAGCTCCCCTGCTTCGGGTCGGTGGCGGGCGGGGTGGTGCCCGTGCCGCTGTCGCCCGCCCCGGCGGTCGCCTGGCCCGGCGGCGGGCCGGACACGGCGACCTGGCCGAGCGGGAGGCCATCGTTGCGTGCCGGGCGCCTCGCCGCCTCGCTCGCTCCCTGCGCAGCGGCGATCTCCGCCAGCGAGAGGCTGCCGGTCCGCCCCGCCTCACGGGGCGGCGCCGTCCAGCCCTCGCGGCGGGCGAGCAGCGTGCCCTGCAGGGAGGCCGGCCCCGCGCCGACGCCCTCGTTCGCATGGTCGTCGAGGAAGCCGGCGAGCACCCGGGACACCTCCTTGAAGGTGCAGACCCGAGCGGCACCGCGCGTCGGCACCACCGGTTGGTCGGCCCGGAGCTTGTCGACGAGGGTCTTCGCGCTGGTCGGTGTCTGGTTGTCGAAGAACTCCCAGTTCACCATCACGACCGGCGCGTAGTCGCACCCGGCGTTGCACTCGACGCGCTCCAGGGTGACCTTGCCGTCGTCGGTGGTCTCGTCGTGGCCGATCTCGAGGTGGGCTTCGAGCGCCTCCCAGATGGCGTCGCCGCCCATCACCGCGCACAGCGTGTTGGTGCACACGCCGACCGTGTAGGTGCCGTTGGGGTGCCGCTTGAACTGGGTGTAGAAGGTCGCCACGGCGGAGACCTCGGCAGTGGTCAGGTCGAGCAGTTCCGCGCACAGCGCGATGCCGTCCGGGCTGACGTAGCCCTCCTCGCTCTGCACCAGGTGCAGCATCGGCAGGAGCGCCGAGCGCCGCACCGGGTACCGAGCGATGATCTCGCGGGCATCGGCGGCGAGCCGCTCCCGGACGTCGGCGGTCAGCGGCATGGCGGCTGCGCTCCTGTACTCGTCGCTGTACTCATCGCTGAAGTCTTCGGGGCGCCGATCGGAGGGATCGTCACCGGGCGGAGTGCGACAGTCACCGGTCCACGCCTCCCATGACCGGGTCGAGCGAGGCCACCGCGACGATGACGTCGGCCACCTGGCCGCCCTCCGACATCGCCGCCATGGCCTGCAGGTTGACGAACGACGGATCCCGGAAGTGCGCCCGATAGGGTCGCGTGCCGCCGTCCGACACGAGGTGCACGCCCAGCTCGCCACGGGCCGACTCGACCGCCGTGTAGACCTGGCCGGCCGGAACCCGGAAACCCTCGGTGACCAGTTTGAAGTGGTGGATCAGGGCCTCCATCGAGGTGCCCATGATCTGCCGGATGTGGTCGAGCGAGTTGCCTATCCCGTCGCTGCCGATGGCGAGCTGCGCCGGCCAGGCGATCTTCTTGTCACCGATCATCACGGGGGCCGGACCGAGCTCCTGCAACCGGTCCAGGCATTGCTCGACGATGCGCAGCGACTCGTACATCTCGTTGATCCGGATTCGCATCCGACCGTACGCGTCGGCGGTGTCCCAGGTGCACACCTCGAAGTCGTACGTCTCGTAGCCGCAGTACGGCTCGGACTTGCGCAGGTCGTGCGGCAGCCCGGTCGACCGCAGCACCGGGCCGGTGACGCCGAGCGCCATGCAGCCGGCAAGGTCGAGGTACCCGACGTCGACCAGTCGGGCCTTCACCAGCGGGTTCTCGTTCGCCAGCTTCTCGATGTCGGCGATGCCCTCGCCCAACGGCGCGAGCGCGTCGCGGATGCTGTCCAGCGCGCCCGGCGGGATGTCCTGGGCCAGGCCGCCGGGGCGGATGTAGGCGTGGTTCATCCGCAGGCCAGTGATCAGCTCGAACAGCTTGAGCACCCGCTCGCGCTCCCGGAAGCCGACCGTCATCACGGTCAGTGCGCCGATCTCCATCCCGCCGGTCGCCAGGGCGACCAGGTGGGACGCCACCCGGTTGAGCTCCATCATCATCACTCGGATGACACTGGCCCGCTCCGGGATGTCGCCGGTGATCCCGAGCAGCTTCTCGACACCGAGGCAGTACACGGCCTCCTGGAAGAGCGGGGTCAGGTAGTCCATCCGGGTGCAGAACGTGACGCCCTGGGTCCAGGTGCGGTACTCCATGTTCTTCTCGATGCCGGTGTGCAGGTAGCCGATGCCGCACCGGGCCTCGGTCACCGTTTCGCCGTCGAGCTCGAGGATCAGCCGGAGCACGCCGTGGGTCGACGGGTGCTGCGGGCCCATGTTGACGACGATCCGCTCCTCACCCAGGGACGACGCCGCCTCGGCGATGTCGTCCCAGTCACCGCCGGACGCGGTGAACACCCGACCGTCGCCGTCCGCCACCCCTGCGAGCGCGATGCCGTACGGGTCGGTGTCGTCGGGAGCGACGTCACCAGCCGCCCGGTCAGGAGGCGTCCCGCGATCGACGTTGCCGGTCATCAGCTGTACGACCTCCTCGTGTCGGGCGGTGGGACGGTCGCGCCCTTGTACTCGACCGGGATGCCGCCCAGCGGGTAGTCCTTGCGCTGCGGGTGGCCGGGCCAGTCGTCCGGCATCTCGATCCGGGTCAGCGCTGGGTGCCCGTCGAACTGGATCCCGAAGAAGTCCCAGGTCTCCCGCTCGTGCCAGTCGGCCATCGGGTAGACGGCCACGATCGAGGGGATGTGCGGGTCGGCGTCCGGCGCGGTCACCTCGACGCGCACCCGGCGGCCGTGCGTGACCGACAGGAAGTGGTAGAGGGCGTGCAGCTCCCGCCCGGTGTCCTGCGGGTAGTGCACGCCGGAGACCCCCGAGCACTGCTCGAAGCGCAGGTCGGGATCGTCACGGAGGGCGCGGGCGACCGCCGGCAGGTCGTTCCGGCGGACGTAGAACGTGATCTCGCCCCGGTCGACGACGACCTTCTCGACGGCGCCGGCGTCCGCTACGCCCTGCACCACGAGGGCGGCCGCGAGCCGGTCGGCGACGAGGTCGAAGTCCCCGCCGTAGGGCCGCTCGGACGGCGCCGGCATGGCGACCGTGCGGACCAGGCCGCCGTAGCCGGAGGTGTCGCCGGAGCCGTGCGTGCCGAACATTCCGGTGCGGACATCGACGATCTCCGCCTCGGCGGCCAGGGTCGCCGGCAGACCACTGCCGGCGCGGTCCGGGGACGCCTCGTCCGGGGTGGGTAGCTCGTCGCTCACCGCAGCAGGCCCTTCAGCTCGATCGTGGGCAGCGCCGTCAGGGCGGCCTCCTCGGCGGCCTTGGCCGCCGCCACCCGGTGCGCTCCGAGCGGCATCCGCTGGATCTCCTCGTGCAGCGTGAGGATCGCGTGCATGAGCATCTCCGGTCGGGGCGGGCACCCGGGCAGGTAGACGTCCACCGGCACGATGTGGTCGACACCCTGGACGATCGCGTAGTTGTTGAACATCCCGCCCGACGACGCGCAGACACCCATCGCCAGCACCCACTTCGGCTCGACCATCTGGTCGTAGACCTGCCGCAGGACGGGTGCCATCTTCTGGCTCACCCGGCCGGCGACGATCATCAGGTCCGCCTGCCGCGGCGAGGCCCGGAACACCTCCATGCCGAACCGGGCGAGGTCGTACTTCGGGCCGCCGGTGGCCATCATCTCGATCGCGCAGCAGGCCAGCCCGAACGTCGCCGGCCACAGCGAGCTCTTGCGCATGTACCCGGCGAGCTTCTCCACCGTGGTCAGCAGGAAACCGCTCGGCAGTTTCTCCTCGATACCCATGCCAGACCCTTCCAGTCCCTTCGGTGGCTCAGCGGGGCCGCAACGCACCCGTGCTCGGGGTCACTCCCACTCCAGACCGCCCCGGCGCCAGACGTAGGCGTAGGCGACGAAGACCGTCACGATGAACAGCACCATCTCGGTGAGCGAGAACAGCCCCATACGGTCGAAGGTCACGGCGAACGGGATGAGGAAGACGCTCTCGATGTCGAAGACGATGAAGAGCATCGCCACGAGGTAGTACTTGACCGGGAAGCGCCCCCCGCCGGCGGCGTGCGGCGTCGGCTCGATGCCGCACTCGTAGGCATCCAGTTTGGCCCGGTTGTAACGCTTCGGCCCGGCGACGGCAGCGGCGCCGATCGAGAAGACGGCAAACCCTCCGGCGATGGCCATCAGGACGAGGATCGGGACGTAGGGGTTCACGACGCCGTCACCCATCTCCATTCGAGTCCCGGCGCGGGGGCGTGGTCCTTCGCGCCTGTTCCCCGACGCACTCCGAGCGGTGTGAGGAGTATCACGAACCGCAGCGAGCCGTCCCGACCGCGGCCCATCCTAGAGCCGAGCTCAGGCTGCTTTGGCCACGCCCGTTCGGCCACGGCCCGTCCCCCGCCTCGCCCGCTCGCATGTGCGCTTGTGAATTCCTTCACTAGCTGACGGAAAAGAGCATACGACTCCCCGGCGACGCCCTCCGCCAGGCCCCTGCCCGGCGGGCACCTCGCAGCTCACGTCTTGGTGGCACGGTGCAACGCGACGATCCCCCCGGTCAGGTTGCGCAGTTCGACCCGGCCCCAGCCGGCGTCCGCGAGCAGCGTGGCGAGCGCCTGCTGGTCCGGCCAGGCCAGGATCGACTCGGCGAGGTAGACGTACGAGTCCGGGCTGGAGGACACCCCACGCGCGATCATCGGCAGCAGCCGCAACCACACCCGGCCGTAGGCCAGGCGCCAGGGCGCCCAGGTGGGGTGCGAGAACTCGCACAGGAGCAGCCGCCCGCCGGTCCTGGTCACCCGCCGCATCTCCGCGAGGGCAGCCGGGACGTCGGCCACGTTGCGCAACCCGAAGGAGATCGTCACGGCGTCGAACGCCTCGTCGTCGAACGGCAACCGGGTGGCGTCCCCCGCGACGAATCCCAGGTCCGGACGACGAGCCCGGCCGACGCGGAGCATCCCGAGGGAGAAGTCGCACGCGACGGTGCGGACCCCGGCATCCGCGAAGGGCTCGCTGGAGGTCCCGGTGCCGGCAGCAAGGTCGAGCAGTGTCTCCCCCGGTCGCAGATCCAGAGCCCGGAAGACCTCGCGGCGCCACCGCCGGTCGAGCCCGAGGGACAGCACGTCGTTGGTGCGGTCGTAACGCTCGGCGACCTCGTCGAACATCGCGGCAACCTCAGCCGGCTGCTTGTCGAGGCGGGCTCGTCGCATGCCCAGATGCTGTCACAACCCCCCGTGGTGATCGTGCACAGGGCCGTGATGACCACGGGGGTGGGGCTGGCGTGCGGGGGACACCCCTCCCCGGGTGCGCGACCCGAAACGGCCACGTTTACGCTGGTCGACGATGACGACAGCCCCTGCGGCCGTGCCCCTGGTGACCCGGACGGTGCCGCTGACCGACCCCGCACCGCTGCTGACGCTGCTGCCCCGCTCCGCGCCCCTCGCCTGGTTGCGCCGCGGGGTGGGCCTGGTCGGCTGGGGGCAGGCGCTGCGGATCGAGACGCACGGCAGGCACCGGTTCGCGGACGCCGAGCGGGCCTGGCACGACGTCGTGCGCCGTGCCGTCGTCCGCGATGAGGTCGGCCTGCCCGGCACCGGACCGGTGGCGTTCGGGTCGATGGCCTTCTCCCAGCGATCGACCGCGGGGGGCGTCCTGATCGTGCCCGAGGTCGTCGTCGGACGACGCGGCGACCAGTACTGGCTGACGACGTCGGGGGTCGGGGCGGTGCTGCCACCGGCCGCGCTCGGGCACCGGGAGGCGGCACCGGCGGACGGCGAGCACGGCGCCGTCCGCTTCATCGACGGTGCGCGCACGGGTGCCGAGTGGGAGCACGCGGTCGCGAGCGCCATCCGTCGCATCGCCGAGGGCCGGCTGGAGAAGGTGGTACTCGCCCGCGACCTGCGCGCCGTCTGCGACCGGCCGGTCGACCCCCGCAGCGTGCTCACCCGGCTGGCCGACCGTTACCCGGGATGCTGGACCTTCAGCGTCGACGGGTTGCTGGGAGCCACCCCGGAGCTGCTGGTGCGCCGGGAGAAGGGCCTGGTCACCTCACGGGTGCTGGCCGGCACGATCCGCCGTACCGGGGACGACGTCCACGACCTGGCTCTGGCGGCGAGCCTGGCGCGGTCCAGCAAGGACCTCGAGGAGCACGAGTACGCCGTCCGGTCGGTCGCGGACGCCCTGGCCCCCCACTGCTCCTCCGTGAACGTGCCCGAGGCGCCGTTCGTCCTGCACCTGGCGAACGTGATGCACCTGGCCACGGACGTCACCGGCGTCCTGGCCGACAGCACCAGCAGCCTGGGCCTGGCGGCCGCCCTGCATCCCTCGGCCGCCGTCTGCGGCACGCCCACCGAGGTCGCGGCGACACTCATCGACGAGATCGAGGGGATGGATCGCGACCGGTACGCGGGCCCGGTCGGATGGATGGACGCCGAGGGCGACGGCGAGTGGGGGATAGCACTCCGTTGCGCGCGCATCGACGCCGCCGACCCGGCGCGGCTCCGCCTGTTCGCGGGCTGCGGAATCGTCGCGGGATCCGATCCGGCCGCCGAGCTCGCCGAGTCCGACGCCAAGCTGCTGCCGATGCGGCAGGCGCTGGCGGGCGGCGGGGCATAACAGGCGTCAATGCAGAGCGCGGTGCACCTGAACAGGCACGACGCGATCACGTGGCCCGGATCCACCAGGCGGTCTGCCGGTTCCGGCGCCTGTGGTGGGGAATGCTGACGTCCCGCCCCGGCGGGTTCCCCGTCGGCTGGGCCTGCACCGACCGGGAGATCGACGCCATCGACCGTGCCCCCACAGCCCTGGGGCAGAACCCCGGCCTGCGGATCATCGCCCGCGACGAACCCCTGCACCCCAAGTACACCAAAACGGGCCAGCGACCGGGAGAAGACCCGCGGTCGCCGATACCAGTTGACCGCCGTGCGACGTGAAGTCGCCGTGGTTGAGCCCGCCGACTGGCCCTGGACCCAGATCCTGACCCGGACCTGGCAGAGACGCCATCCCTGTCACCCCCGTGAAAGATCGAGGTCCGGACGATTCACGGTGCTCCTTCATGCCCGGTATCAGTAGGCCCCGTCCCGGCAGGACAAAGAACCTGGGACGTCCCACCGTCCCGTGGGATGCGCTCTCCCTGACGCCGTCCTCGCCCCTGCCCATAGCGTCTGAGCTGCGCAGTCGGATCGCCCGCAGGGCAGCGGATGACGGGTGAGGACCAGCCAGGACGTGCCCATCGCTGGTCACCTCATGCTCGGCAGGCTGATGCACGAGTGCGTTCCGCGCGTCCCACCATCAAGAGTTTCACCATCAAGAGGAGAAAGCAGATGCGCATCATCTCCAGGCTCGGTGCCGTTGCGGCGGCCGCCGCGCTCGTCAGCGGACTGACGATGAGCGGTGCCTCCGCCACGCCGACCGGTGAGACCGGCCGGAGTGACGCCAGCGTCCCTGTCGCCACCGAGGTCAGGGGCTTGCTCGCGCACAACGCGGGCAGTGTCCAGATCAACTCCGACACGGTCCGGCTCTCGGACGGCAGCACGATCACAGCATTCGCGGTTGATGCGAGAGCAGTGCCGAACTCGGCCAGCACCCGTTGTCCGGGTGGGCATTTGTGCCTCTTCGCCAACAGCAACTGGGGTGGAGACCAATGGACGTCGTCCGCATCCAGCTGCGCCGCGGTGAACCTGTTCGACTACTTCATGGGCAACGGCAAGTCCTGGGCTGACCAGGCGTCGTCCATCGACAACCCGCTGCCACGACCCAGCGGTCAGGCGGAGTTCTTCCACAACAACCGCGCGATCGCCTTCCTGTCGCCCGGTCATTACCTGAGGAACCTGGCAACCGACGGTTACAACGACTACATCGAGTCGCTCTACCCCTGCGGCCACTGACCATCGCGCACCCGGAGGCACCCTGGTCGGGGGTGATCGCGACGGGCGGAGCGAGGTCGGGGTGCGGTGCTCGCTCGCTTCTGCGCGACCGCTGCCCGACCACAGACGGCCGCCAGGTGCGTCCCGGCCAGGTCAGCGCGAGGTGACTCCCGCTCTGGTAAAAGCGGTTGTCCACCGAGGGACCGCACGGCGACGATCGGTGCCGTGAGAGCGCACGCCCGGGTCAGACCCGGTGGGGGCCGAACCCGCCGGTGCGGGCACGTGTCGCTGGCGCCGCCGGGGTGGGCAGGGTCGGCCCACCCGTAGACCGGCGGCGCCCGGGCCGCAGCCAGGCCGCGGCGAGGGACGTCCGGCGACAGCCGGCGCCAAGCCACCGGTCCGCTGCGGCCCGCCGATCCGGCGCCGGGCGGCTTCACCTCACGGGCTGGCCGCCCGGCGCACGCTCGTGGGGCCGGGAGCGGCCCTGGGTGACGGCCGTCACCTCTCGCGGCCGGCGGCCCGCAGCCGGGCGTGCAGCGCGCGCAGCCGCCCACGCTCCGCCCGGACCTCGACGACGCTGATCCCCGGTAGCGGCCCGGCCAGCACCGCGAGCAACCGGTCGGCGTCCTTGACCAGTTCGTGCGGGACCCCGAACGCCCGGCAGAGCGCCCCGAGGTCGGCGCCGTGCGGGGTTCCGAACAGCCGCTCGAAGACGGCGGCCGACGACACCTTGCCCACCGCCGCCGTCGCGCCGTACTCCAGCAGCTCGAAGATGCCGCCGCCGTCATCGTTGAGGACGACGACCTGCAGGTCCGGACGCCGCTCGCCAGGACCCAGCAGGAGCGCCCCGGCATCGTGCAGGAAGGCGACGTCGCCCACCAGCGCACGCACCCGGCCGCCGTCGCGCAGCGCCCGGCCGGTCGCGGTGGCGAGGGTCCCGTCGATGCCGGCCAGGCCGCGGTTGGCGACCACCGCCAGCGAGGCGCGCCCGACCGGCGGGCGCGCGGCCAGGTCGACGTCGCGGATCGGGTTGCTGGCCGCGACGACGAGCGTCTCGCCCGGGCGCAGCGCCGCCGCGAGCTCACGGGCGACGAGGGGCCCGGTGAGCCGGCCGGCGGCCGCTTCGGCGTCCAGGACGGCGTCGATCCCCGCCGCGGCGGCCGCACCCGCACGCTGCCACCGGACGAGCCACTCGCCGTCCGGATCCGGCGCGGGAACCTCCACCCGGCTGCACCGGCGCACCGGACGACCCGGCTCCGGCCAGTCCGGGTAGGGCGAGACGAGGACGGCCTCCACGTCGTCCCGGGCCAGCAGCGCGGTGACCGGTCGAGAGAGCGTGGGCCGGCCGAACACCACCACCCGCTCGACCGCCCCGCCCAACTCGGCCCGCTCGAGCAGCAGCCGGTAGGGCCCGATCGCATGGGTGCCACCACGGGCGCCGGACGACGGCTCCGCCAGCAACGGCCAGCCCCCGCGCTCGGCGAGGCCCCGGGCGGCGGGGGTGGCACCGTCCCCGGCGAGGACGACGGTCCGCGGTCCGGGGGCCAGGGTGAGCGGGCGGTCGTCCGGCTCCGCCCGGGCGGACCACGCCGGCCGGGCCGGGGTCCACGACGCGCCGTCGTCATCCGGGACCAGGGGCTCGGTGAAGCCGAGGTCGAGATGCACGGGCCCGGGCCGCCCGGCAGCCCCGAAGGCGGCCGCGACCACGGCACGGACGGCGGCCCGGGCGCCGTCCGGGTCGCGGGCGGCGTCGGTGTCCGCCAGGTCGAGCCGGGCGCGGACGGCGTTGCCGTAGAGCGAGACCTGCAGCTCGCTGGTCTGGTTCGCCCAGGTGCCGCGGAGTGCGGGCGGGCGGTCGGCCGTGACCACGACGAGCGGGCGCCCGGCGTGGTGCGCCTCGAGGACGGCGGGATGCAGGTTCGCGGCCGCCGTCCCCGACGTCGTCACGACCGCACCCGAAGCGCCGAGCGCGACGAACGCCGCGACCCGTTCGTCGTGGCGGACGTGGAGGTCGGGGCCGCCTCCCGCCTCGGCGGCCGCCAGCGCGTAGGCAAGCGGCGCGCTGCGCGAGCCGGGGCAGAGCACGACGTGCCCGACCCCCGCGAGCGCCTCGACGGCGAGCCGGGCCAGCGACGTGGCCGGCGTCATCTGCAGGATGGTCGGGGCGGTCACAGGGCCTATCCTCGCGGGCGTGACTGCGCAGAGCGAACGCGGCCCCGTCCCGGCGAAGGTGTCCGGGATCTTCGATCCGACCGTGTGGGCCGAGATCCCGGGATGGGACCTGCACGACATCACGTACCACCGCTGTATCGCGAAGGGACCGGCGGGCGGCACGGTCCGGATCGCGTTCAACCGGCCGGAGGTGCGCAACGCGTTCCGCCCGCACACCGTCGACGAGCTGTACCGGGCGTTGGACGACGCCCGGCGGGATCCGTCCGTCGGCTGCGTGCTGCTCACCGGCAACGGGCCGAGCCCACGGGACGGCGGCTGGGCCTTCTGCTCCGGCGGGGACCAGCGGATCCGAGGCCGCTCCGGGTACCAGTACGCGTCCGGCGAGACCGTCGACACGGTCGACGAGGTGCGCGCCCGGGCCCACGGCGGCCGGTTGCACATCCTGGAGGTCCAGCGGCTGATCCGGACGATGCCGAAGATCGTGGTTGCGGTCGTGCCCGGCTGGGCGGCCGGGGGCGGGCACAGCCTCCACGTGGTGTGCGACCTGACGATCGCCAGCCGCGAGCACGCCCGGTTCAAGCAGACCGACGCGGACGTCGCGAGCTTCGACGGTGGCTACGGCTCGGCGTACCTGGCGAAGCTGGTCGGGCAGAAGTTCGCCCGAGAAATCTTCTTCCTCGGCCGGACGTACGACGCCGAGACCATGCACCGGATGGGCGCCGTCAACATCGTGGCGGACCACGTGGCGTTGGAGGCCGTGGCGCTCGAGGTGGCCGCCGAGATCAACGGCAAGAGCCCGACCGCGCAGCGCATGCTCAAGTTCGCGTTCAACCTCACCGACGACGGGCTGATGGGCCAGCAGGTGTTCGCGGGCGAGGCGACCCGGCTGGCGTACATGACCGACGAGGCCGCCGAGGGCCGCGACGCCTTCCTCCAGAAGCGGCCACCGGACTGGTCCCCCTTCCCCTGGTACTACTGAAGGTAACGTCCTGGCCTGTGCGGGTGACGCCAAACCGGCTCTGACCTGCGCGGGAGCCTCTCGTCACTCGTCAACGTCTGACAGCCGTTGACGCATGGATGTGCCCCAGATGTGCCCGGCGGCCCCACTAGGCGATCTTGACGGCCCATCGCTGACTGTCCCAGTGAAGCCAACCGAGGACGTGACGCTTGGTAGATGCAACGTTCCGGCTTCGGTCGGCATCATCGGAGCATGGGGAACCTCGAGCCCGTGCCTTCGCCTTAGCTTGATCGTTAACCCGTGGGTTGCTTGCTGCCACGTCGGCCCGACGTCGCCTGCTGCTCGTCGTGGTCGACCCACCGTCACGACGCGGAGGGGCGTTGGGGTGTGCGGCGTCGGAGAGCGGACGTGCCGGTGCTCGGACGGGGGGAGACGGTAGTCGGCCGCGGTGGCCGGATGTCACGGTGAACGGACCGGACGGCGTGGCCGCCGTCCGGTCCGGTCTCGGGAGCGGAGCGAGTCCGGGCGGCTCGACGACCGCGACGAGGTGCGGGCCGGGCCCGACACACCGTCGAGAAAGGCACCGGAATGTCGAGAAGGAGTTGGCTCGCCGTCGTGCGGTCGCGGGCCAGGGTCGTGGGTGCCGGGTTGGGAGTGGTCGCGCTGGGCGTGACGGCACTGGTGGTGACGGGCTCGGGTCCGGCGTCGGCGGTGGATGCCGTGCGCCAGCAACTGCCCATCGTGGCCGGCACCGAGCTGAGCCTGCCGGGCGGTGCCTGCACGGCGGGCGCCGTGTTGACGGCGAACGGGTTGCTGTGGAACGTCACCGACTATCAGCGGTCGGTGCGGTACGTGGTGACCGCGGGTCACTGCGGCAGCGTCAACGACCCGGTGAGCGTGCGCACGCCGAGCGGGGTGGTGCAGGTCGGCAAGGTGACCTGGACCTCCGACCGGGCTGATCTGGCGCTGGTCAGGATCGAGCCCGATGCGAGCAGGCGCCAGCTGTGCGGGTCCGGTCCCGACGGCCCCCGGTGCGTCATCTCGGTCGCCTACACCCCCCGGGCCACCGGAAAGGTCTTGCTGCCGGCGGGTGCCGTGTCCGTCACCAGCACCGGCACCCCCGGCAGCAGCGAGATCTTCTGCACCAGCGGCATAACCACCGGTGCCATGTGTGTGTGGCACACCTACGTTCCCCCACAGCCGATCTCTGAACTTCCAGCGGGCGCTTCCTTGGCGGAAAGCGCGGCCTCCAACACCGAAATCGGGGACTCCGGCGGCCCGGTCGTCAGCCGAAGCGGCGTCCTCTACGGAATCATCGCCAGCAGAGGTAGGGTCGGCAGTTCGGTGCCCGATGTCACCGTTTACACCACCATGGATCAGTTCTTCAAGGAACAGTCCGGGTACAGCCTGGCGCCCGCCAACTAGCCTAGGCTCGATCTGCCTCGGCCGCGACGTGATGCTCCGCCGCACGGCACAGATGATCGCTGACGGAACCGTCACCACGTTCCACGAGCCGTTCATACAACTGCGCAGCCCGGTCATGGGCCAGCGCGCTTCTGTCGTGAGCGACCGCAGCCCTGACAGCAGCCTCGACCGATCTACGGCGGGCTTCCTGGAGGCATTCTGAGGCCAGGACCGCAGCGTGCCGCTGCGGGTCGGGACCTGGCTCCCCGTCCCGAGCACGACGAGCTCCCCGAGCGGCACGCCGGCACGGTGGCACGGTGGCAGCGACACGCGGTCGGTAGCGGGCGGCCGGTCAGCCGCCGCCGCGGCCGAACGTCGTCCACACGGCCTCGAACCAGGCCCGGGCGTGCACGACGTACTGGCCGTCGGGCGATTCCGGATCATCCCCGGCGCGATGGAACAGCATCGGCTCCGGAACCCGCGCGCCCCCGGCCGCCTCCACGACCGGGCAGAACCCGAAGAACACGTCGCGTTCGTTGAGCACGTACAGGGTGAACATCGGCGACGTGCCGTGCCGGCGCACCTCCGCCGTCGCCCGCGGTACCAGCCCGAGCTCGCCCAACTCCTCGACCGCGTCCGCGAGCGCGGCCACGTCGCGATCCGGGCCGCCGGCGGGGTCCCGATCCCGGTCTGCGACACCGGCGACGAGGATCCGGACGACGACCGAGGACGGCGCCAGGCGGCCGGAGCGGATCGCCTCCAGCGGGCCGGCGAGGGCGGCGGCGAGAGACTCGACGGAGACGCCGGTGAAGTCCACCGACACGTGCTCGGCGGTGAAGGCCCGCTCGACGTGTGCGGTGAACCCGACCGGCAGCTCGGGCCGGGAGCGGACGAACACGCCACTCCCCTGCCGCGTCACCACCAGGCCCTCGTCGCGCAGCAGCCGGACCGCCTGCTGCACGGTCATCCGCGCCACCCCGTAGCGCCGGGCCAACTGCTGCCCGGAGGGCAGCTGCTCGCCGGGCGACAGGCGACTGGTGAGGATCATGGCCCGCAGATCGTTCGCCACCTGCCGGTACGGGGGCCGGGGATCGTCCGGGTCGAGCGACATCGATAACTCACGGTCCTGTTGGCTCTGCGGGAGAATGTCCAGTTGAGGAAAAGCCACACTGCGTGTTCCATACATGAAGGTTCGGTGGGCAATGTCCATGTGCGGTGAGCGCATGGTAGCGGCCACCGGGCGCCGCCCACGCACGCCTTGACACGCCTATGCTGGCTAGCCATCCTGGACCAATATCGGACAACTGGGCAGAAACAGGACAAGCATGTGATCGCGTTCCCCACCCGGGCGGGCAGGCGACGCGGCGACCGCCGGCAGGCCGGTCGACGATGCCACGCAGGCGCTGATGCCACGCAGGCGCTCGGGCGGACGGCCCCGGGCGGCCGTCCCGGGTCGTGATGGCTCCGGCCCGGGGCGGCCTCCGGCCTGTCCCCTACCATGATCGCCGAGCGGGGGTCCCCTCCCGTGAGCGGCGTGCGCGGGTCCCGTGGGCGGCGTGCGCGGTCAGCTACTCGACGACCACGTCGCGGTGCAGCACCCGGTGGCGCAGCGCCGCGCGGAACAGGTCCGCCCCGGCCGGGCGCGCCTTGAGCTGCCGGTCCAGCAGCGCCCCCGACTCCTCGACGAGTTCCAACCAGCGCAACTCCCGCAGCACGGAGAAGAACAGCGGCCCGGTGTCGGACTCGGAGGGGGCACGTCGGCCGGCCACCCGCCACCCGGATTCGGTGACGACCGACTGCACCAGCGAGCGGACGTCCTCCTCCGAGACCGGATCACCCGGCTCCAGTACGGCGAGCACGACCTCCCAGGCCACGGCGAGCGCGGAGTGCTCGGGCCCGATCAGACCGCTGGCCACCGCGGACCACAGAGCGCGGCCGTCCGCGGCCGCGGCCCGCCCGGTCGGCGTCTGGATCAGCCGCGCGCCCCGCCGCCGGACGAGGCCCAGCCGCATCGCCGTCTCGCGCAGAACCAGTACCGGGTAGGCGTCGACCTCCCGGCTGGCCGGTCCGATCAGCTCCTCCCGCCACCCGAGCTCGTCCAGGGCCCGGGCGACGGTGCGCGGTGGCAGGTAGCCCGCAGCAGTCAGCACGAGACCGTCGGCGACCTCGGCGAGCAGCCAGTCCAGCGGCCGCAGCAGGTTGCGGGCCAGCGACGCCGGGCCGGCGTCCACGCCCTCGCGCAGCCGGGCGGCGACGGGTGCCAGCAGCGCGCTGCGTGTGGTGGACCGGGCACCGCGGACCCAGCGGTTCAGGCGCTCGTCGAGCAGCGCCTCGTACGGCGTGCGGCCGGCCAGGGCGGAATCCGGCGTCGTCAGCACCGAGACCGTGATCTCGGCCTGCTGGTCCCGCCAGCCCCGCGCGGCGGGGACCAGCTCCCCTGCGGCGACCGCCAACTCCAGCCGGTCCGCGACCGACTCCAGCGCGTACGCCTCGGCCGGTTCCATCACCGCCCCCCAGGTGACGAACTCGGTGTTGGGCGGCTCGATCCCGGACCGCTGGGCGGCCTTGCGCGCCAGCATCCGACCGCGGTCCGGAGCCTGCTCACCACCGATCAGGACCTGTCGGGTGGTGTCACTGCGGGCCAGCGCGGCGTAGCGCTGCAGGCCCAGCTCGTCGAGCAGCGCGGCCAGGGCCTGCGCGACCCGCCACCGGGCTGCGCCGTCCTCCGGCCAACCGCGGGCCAGCTCCTCCCAGCAGAACTGCTGAAGGCGCCACTGGGTGAGAACCTCCGGCCCTTCGCCTCCGGTCAGGGTCTCCCATGCGGCACGGGCGTCTTCTACCAGGGCCGCGTCGATCCGGCCCAGAGTGGCAAGAGCCTGCTCCACCGAATGCACCGTGCCAGACTGCCAGGTTCCGCGCCCGAGCGGGCGGATCATGGCGCACACTGTGATGACACCGGTACACACACAAGATCGACAAGGCTCGGACGACGTGACCCGCCACCCTGCCGACGCCCGTATGCCCGGCTCTGCCCGGCATACGCTGGGGCGCGTGTCCTCGCGCCGGCTGGAACCCGTCGCCGTGCCGGCCGGTGCCGACGTCCTGGCACTGCTGCCGGCGCTGCGGGCCGCGCTGCGCGGCGACGGCCCGGCGCTGCTGCCGCACGCCGCAGGCACCCCGCCGGCGGTCTCGCTGCGGGCCGGGGAGGCACTGGCCGCGGGCGAGGACGACCCGGCCGACCCGACGGTCGCCGTCGTCGCCACGTCCGGCTCCACCGGCCGCCCGAAGGGCGCGCTGCTCACCGCATCGGCGCTGCTGGCGTCCGCCTCCGCCACGCACGACCGGCTCGACGGCCCCGGGCGGTGGCTGCTCGCCCTGCCCGCCGACCACGTGGCCGGCCTGCAGGTACTGCTCCGGGCGATGGTCACCGGCACCGAACCCGGCGTCGTGGACCTCACCGGCGGCTTCGACCCGGCGGCCTTCACGCACGCCGCCCGGGCACTTGCGGGCCGGCGTCGCTACACCGCCCTGGTGCCCACCCAGCTGCGCCGGCTCCTGGACGCCGGGGGCGCGGCCCGGGCGGCGCTCGCCGGCCTCGACGCCGTCCTCATCGGCGGTGCCGCCACCCCGCCGGCGCTGCTCGCCGAGGCCCGGGGTGCCGGCGTCCACGTCGTCACCACGTACGGGATGAGCGAGACCTGCGGCGGCTGCGTCTACGACGGGCTCCCGCTCGCCGGCGTCCGGGTCGTCGTGGACACGGACGGCCGGGTACGGCTCGGCGGCCCGACCGTGGCCCGGGGCTACCGGGGTGGCGACCCGGAGGGCACGTTCACCACCGGCGACGACGGGATCCGCTGGTTCCGCACCGACGACGCCGGGGTGCTCGACCCCGACGGCCGCCTGCGCGTCCTCGGACGGCTGGACGACCTGATCGTGACCGGTGGTCTGAAGGTGTCGCCGGGCGTCGTCGAGGGCGCCCTGCTCACCGTCCCGGGCGTGGCCGAGGCGGCCGTCGTCGGCGTCCCGGACCGGACGTGGGGGGAACGCATCGTCGCCTTCGTGGTGCCGGCGCCGGGCGGCGATCCACCGACGCTCACCGACGTCCGGCGGCTGGTCGGGGAGCGGGCGGGGCGGCACGCGGCGCCTCACCAACTGCTCGTCCTCGACCGGCTGCCGCTGCGGGGGCCGGGCAAGCCGGACCGTCTCCAGCTCCGCCGGCTGGCCCAGTACGGGCCCTAGGACGGCGACGGTCTAGCGTGCGGGCATGGCATCTCGCGCTCAGTGGATCGCCGGTGCGCGGCCGCGCACCCTGCCCGCCGCGCTGTCGCCGGTGCTGGTCGGCACCGGTGCCGCTCTCGGGCTGGGCAGCCGACACCCCGGCCGGGCGTTGACCGCGTTGCTGGTGGCGCTGGCCCTGCAGGTGGGGGTCAACTACGCCAACGACTACTCCGACGGGGTGCGCGGCACGGACGACGACCGGGTGGGCCCGTTCCGGCTCACCGCCTCCGGGGCGGCCCGGCCGGGTCACGTCCGCGCCGCCGCGTTCGGCTGCTTCGCCGCCGCCGGCCTGGCCGGGCTGGGGCTGGTGGCCGCCAGCGGCACGTGGTGGTTGATCGTGGTGGGCGCGGCGGCGATCCTGGCGGCGTGGTACTACACGGGCGGCAGCCGGCCGTACGGCTACCACGGGCTCGGCGAGGTGTTCGTGTTCGTGTTCTTCGGCCTGGTGGCCGTCCTCGGGACGACGTACACGCAGGCGCTGACGGTGAACTCTCCGGCGGTCGCCGGCGCCGTCGGCGTCGGCGTGCTGGCGTGCGCCATCCTCGTCGCCAACAACCTGCGGGACGTGCCCACCGACGCCGTCGCAGGCAAGCTGACCCTCGCCGTCCGGATCGGGGCACCGGGCACACGCCGCCTCTACGCGGGCCTGGTCGGGACGGCGATGCTGGCCGCCGTGGTGGCCGCCGTCTGGCGGCCCTGGAGCCTCCTCGCGCTGGCCTCCGCCGCGGCCGCGGTGGCACCGCTGCGGGCCGTCGCCACCGGCGCCACCGGGCGCGACCTGCTACCCGTTCTCCGGGACACCGGCAGGCTGGAGCTGTGCTACGCCGTCCTGCTGGCGATCGGCCTGGCGGCGTGACGTCAGGTGGCGAACTCGCCACCCACAGCGGCGGTCAGGGCCGACCGGGCCGACCGGACCGGCCGCCCTCCTCGGCGAGTTCGGTGACGGCCTGCGGTTCCGGCGCTACCTGCGGTTCCCGCGCTACCTGCGGTTCCCGCGCCACCTGAGCTTCCGACGCGGCCTCGGGCTCGGGCGTGGCGTGCGGCTCCGGCGCGGCGGCATGGTGGGCCCGGGCGGCCGCGTCCTCGTGAGCCTCGTCGAGGGCCCGCGCCGAGAGGCCCCTGCGCGCGGCCCGGCGCTCGACGCGCTCGGCGAGCTGGCTCGCGGCCTGGTCGCGCGGCCCGCGAAGAAAGATGTAGGACAGCATCATCGAGATCACGGCCGCCCCGACGATCGCGATCACCGGGCCGGCCCGGAGCACGGCGAGCACCGCCAGCACGCCCACGAACAGCGCGAGCCGCAGGACGGAGTACTTCAGAAGCGGGACCACCGGCTCAGCCTAGTCCGACCTCGGTCCGGCCAGCTGCGTCACCGGACAGTCACGGGGGGACGGGAGACGGGCGCGGGGGGAGCACCTACAGTGGGTGGATGAGCTACGTCGTCCTCCTCCTGATCTCGGTAGGGGTGACGATCTACGCGCTCGTCGACTGCTGGCGAAGCACCGATGACGATGTGCGCGGATTGCCCCGGCCCGCTTGGATCCTGCTCATCATTCTCGTCGGGCCGCTCGGGGTTCCCGCGTTCGGGGCCACAGCGTACCTGCTGTTCGGGCGTCCCCCGTCCAACCCACGGCCCGGGGGGGTCGTGGCGCCGGACGACGACCCGGAGTTCCTGCGCTCCCTGGACGCCGCCCGCTCCTCCGCCGCGGCGGAGGAGCGGCGGAGGAGGGAACAGCGGGAACGCAAGGAACGGGATCGTCAGGAGAAGCAGCAGCGCAAGAACGACGCGGACGGCGCCGGCTCCGGCCCCGAGGCCGCCGAGGGTGACGGGCGCTCCACCGCCTGACCCGGACTGCCGTGATCAGGCACACCGGCATGCCTGATCACGGCCAAAGTGCATGATCACAAGAGGCGGGTCGAGGGTCACAGCCCTCCGTAGGAATGCCTTCCCACGAAGAAGACGTTCACGATCATGAAGTTCATCAGGATGCAGGCGTAGCCGGCAAGGACGAGGTAGGCGGCCTTGCGCCCGTCCCAGCCGCGGGTCGCCCGGGCGTGCAGGTGCCCGGCGTAGACGACCCAGATGACGAAACTCCAGGTCTCCTTCGGATCCCAGTTCCAGTAGCGGCCCCAGGCACTTTCCGCCCAGATGGCACCCGCGAGCACCGTGAAGGTCCACAGCGGGAACGCCGCCACGTGCAGGGAGTAGGACGAGCGGTCCAGCGCCGCCGCGCTCGGCAGGGCGTCCATGAACCGACCACGGGCGGGCGGCCGGCCGGCCGCCCGGGCCCGCTCCCGGCGCTCCTGGACGAGCTGCAGGATCGTGGTGGAGAAGCCCAGCGTGTACAGCGCGGAGGCGACGAAGGCCACCGAGACGTGGATGAGCAGCCAGAAGCTGTGCAGGGCCGGGACGAGCTGGTCCGCCTGGGTGTAGAAGACGGCGACCGCCAGCCCCAGCGTGAGCAGCACCGGTCCGACCACGAACGCGCCGAGATAGCGCACGTCCCGCCGGAACACCACCGCGAGGAAGGTGGCGGTCACCACGGCGGACCCGGCGACCGAGAACTCGTACATGTTGCCCCAGGGCACACGCTGCACCGACAGGCCTCGGGTGAGCACCCCCCCGGCGTGCAGCAGGAACGCGAGACAGGTCAGGGAGACCCCGATCCCGCCGGCCTTGGTCCGCAGCCGCGATGCCCCCACCGCGGGCCCGGCGTCGTCGACTCCGTCGGCCGCGTGGCCGGCCGAGGAGCTCCTCGAGCCGCTGCTCGAGCCGCCGGAGGCGCCCACGCCGGCCGGCACGACCCTCGGACGCCCGGCAGGCTCGCCAGCCCCGTGACGCCCCCGAATGGCCAGGTCAGCGGTGTAGGCACCGAGCGCGCCCGTGTACACGAGCATCGCCGAGTAGATCAGCGTGTTGCTGACCTGGGCCAGGTTCTCGTCGACCGCCACCACTCACTCCCTCTCCCCACGGACCGTCCGCCGGCCCGCCACGCCGTCCGCACGGGTGGCGCCCTCGAACACGGCCCGCACCTCGTCGCCGAGCCCGGCGTCCTCGCCCCGAGCCAGGCCGGCAGCCTCGACCACGGTACGGCCCTCGCCATCGGTGCTCACCCGGATCCACACCCTGCGCCGCCGCACGAACAGCGACGCCGTGACCCCGGCCAGCGCGAGCAGCGCCGAGCCGAGTGCCCAGCCCTTGGTCGGGTCGGAGCTGATGTCGAAGGACGCGTACCGCCGCAGACCCTCGAACGTGATCGACCCGGTGTTGTCGGGCAACGTCGCGGTCTCGCCCGGCTTCAGCAGCAGCCGAGCCGGCTGCCCGTCGCTCGTCCGCAGCTGGGTGAGCCGCGACACATCCAGGCTGTACACCGATTGCGGGACCCCGGAGTTGACGCCCAGCCCGTCCTGCCCCGGCGCGGCGGCGAAGGCGGTCAGCACCAGCCGGGGGGCGAGCGCGTCCGGGAAGATCGAGATCCAGCCCTCGCCGGGTTGCCGCAACCCGGTCGGCACCAGCGTTCCGGCCAGGCCCAGCTGACGCGGCCTCGCGTCCGGCACCTTGATCACAACTGTCGACGTGTACTCCGCGTCGGTGACGAGCGCCGGCACCGGGCCGCGGAGCACCACCGCTCCCGTCCCGTCGCGGACGGACACCACGGGGGCGTACCCGTTGCCGGCGAGGTACGCCTTGGCGCCGTCGACCTGCAACGGCTTGTTGACCTGGACCGTCTCGGTCCTCGGGGCGGCACCGGGCCGGTCGCGGACGGTGACCGTTGCGGTGAACTCCCGGGGGGCCCCGAGCTGGGACGTCGATCGGTCCTCGAACCTCACCGCCAGCTTGTCCAGGGTGAACGAGAACGGGGGCAGGTCGGCCGGGGTGACCCGGCTGCCGGACGTGAAGCTGTTGTACATCGGCAGCGCGTTCGCGAACGTCGAGCCCTCGATCACCAGCACCTGGCCGCCGTAGCCCGTGAACAGGCCGGCACCGACCGAGACCAGAAGCGCCAGCAGCGCCAGGTGGAACAGCAGGTTGCCGGTCTCGGCGAGATACCCCTTCTCCCCGGCGACGCTGGTACCGCCGTCGTGGAGGGCGATCCGGTAGCGGCGGGCGCGCAGCACCTCCCGGGCCCGTGCGACGACGTCCGCGACGGGATCGTCGACCACCCGGACGGCGTGTTCCGGCATCCGCGCCAGGCGGCGCGGAGTGCGTGGCGGCGCCGAGCGCACGGCCGCCAGGTGGCGACGGCTCCGCGGCAGCACGCAGCCCACCAGGGAGACGAACAGCAGCAGGTACACCGCCGAGAACCAGGGGGACGTGTAGACGTCGAAGAAGCCGAGCCGGTCCAGCCAGGGACCGCTGGCGCGGTGCTCGCTCAGGTACTGCTGCACCCGGCCGGTGTCGATGCGCCGCTGCGGGAACACCGAGCCGGGGAGAGCGGCCACGGCCAGCAGGAGGAGCAGCAGCAACGCCGTCCGCATGCTGGTCAGCTGCCGCCACGTCCAGCGCGACCAGCCCACCAGGCCGAGCCGAGCCGGCGCGGCGGGGGCGTCTTGCTCGGTCTCCGGCAGGAACGTCTCCAGCTGCTCGGCGGGCGCCGAGCGTGCGGCCTGCTTGCCGGTGCGGACGTCGACCATCTACAGCGCCACCTCGAACCCCGCGATCCGGCCGCTGACCACGCGCGTGAGCGCCGCCCACGCGCCGGTGGTGATCAGCACCCCGATCAGGACCAGCAGTGCGCCGCCCGCCCGGGCGACCAGCGCCCGGTGGCGCCGGACGACCGCGAACGCCCCCATCATCCGCCGGTAGGCCAGACCTGCCAGCAGGAACGGCACCCCCAGCCCGAGGCAGTAGGCGGTCGCGAGCAGCGCGCCGCGCGCGGGGTCGCCCCCGATCCCGCCGAGGGCGAGGATCGCGCCGAGCGTCGGACCCGTGCACGCCGTCCACCCGAGCGCGAACACGGCGCCGAGCAGCGGAGCACCGGCGAGCCCGGCGGCCGGGCGGACGTCGAGCCGCACCTCGCGCGCCAGGGCCGGCAGCACGCCCAGGTAGATCAGGCCGAGGACGATCGTCACCAGGCCGAGAACCCGGCTGATGACGGTCGCGTGCTCCTGCAGCGCCGCCGCCACCGCACCCACCGTCGTCCCCATCACGACGTACACCGTGGTGAAGCCGAGCACGAACAGGCCGGAGCCGGCGACCATCCGGCCGCGACGCTGATGCTCGAGGTCGACGCCGGTCAGGCCGGTGACGTACCCGAGGTAGCCGGGCACCAGCGGCAGCACACAGGGGGAGACGAACGAGACCAGTCCGGCCGCCATCGCCAGCGGGACGGCGAGAAGCAGCGACCCGCTCAGCACGGTCTGCTGCGGCCCGGCGGCGAGCAGCCCGGTCACCGCGTGTCCTTGCCCGCGACGACGTCGCTGACGAGGTCGGCCAGCGTGGTGGCCGTCGTCGCGCTGCTGATCCGTGCCGCGACCCTCCCCTGCCGGTCCAGCACGAGCGTGGTCGGGATCGCGTTCGGCGGGACGGCGCCGCGCAGCGCCAGCAGCGCGTCGCCGGTCGGGTCGCTGATGCTGGGATAGGTGACGCCGAAGGTCTTCTGGAAGGCGATGGCCTGGGCAGGATCGGGGTCGCTGGTGTCGATCCCGACGAACTGCACCCCCTGCGGGCCCAGCCGCTGCGCGGCGGCCTGCAGCTCGGGGGCCTCCTTCCGGCAGGGCGGGCACCAGGATCCCCAGACGTTGAGCACCACGATCTTGCCACGGTAGCTGCCGACGTCGACGGGGGTGCCCTCGAGCGTCGTCCCGCGCAGTTCCACCGGCGCGCCCCGCTCGTCGGCCGCGACCAGCCGGACCGTGCCGTCACCCGCCACGTAGTTCGTGCCCGCCGCGGACGACGAACTGCAGCCACCGAGCCCCACCACCCCGGCCAGGGCGAGGGCGGCGACGCGAGTGGCTCGACTCATGCCCCGGACACCTTCTGCGCGCCGGGGAGCAGATCGCGACTCGGCTCGGCGTAACTGACGCTCACCAGCGATGCCCCGTCGAACGCCAGCGACGTCACCGACGCCAGGGAGCACTCCCGGCCACGTGGGTCGTGCGCGAAACGGCGGTGCTCCGCGGCGAGCCGGGCGATCCAGACCGGCAACTGGTGGCTGACCAGGACCGCCTCGTGCCCTGCGGCGGCCTCGCGCGCCGCCTCGATGGCCTCACCCATCCGGGCCGCCAGCGCGGCGTAGGGTTCACCCCACGACGGCCGGAACGGGTTACGCAGGTGCCACCACGAGGACGGGTGCCGCAGCACCCCGTCGCCGACGCCGAACCGCTGCCCCTCGAACACGTTCGCCGCTTCGATCAGCCGGTCGTCGCTGCCGACGGCCAACCCGTGGACGGCGGCGATGGGGGTCGCGGTCTCCTGTGCCCGCTCCAGCGGCGAGGCGACGACCACGGTCACGTCGTGCCCCGTGAAGTACTCCGCCGCCCGCTCGGCCATCACCCGCCCGAGCTCCGAGAGGTGGTAGCCGGGCAACCGGCCGTAGAGGATCTTTCGCGGGTTGAAGACCTCCCCGTGCCGCACCAGGTGCACCATCGTGCGCTCGGTCATGCCGGCATCCTGCCAGCCTGGGCCGCAGCCCGGGCGGCCTCGGGCAGTGCCGCGACGACGCGGCCGAGGGCCGCATCGTCATGCGACGAGGACACGAACCAGGCCTCGAAGGGGCTCGGCGGCAGGTAGACGCCCTGGGCCAGCATCGCGTGGAAGAAGGCGCGGAAGGCGCCGGTGTGCTGCGCCCGAGCCGCCTGGTAGTCCCGGACGGCGGTGACGGCCGGGTCCTGGGTGAAGAAGACGCTGAACATCGTCCCCGCGAACTGGACGACGTGCGGCACACCCTCCTTGCTCAGCGCCCTCGACACCTCGGCGGCGATCGTGCGCGCGGCGGCGTCCAGGTGCGCGTAGACGTCGTCCGTGGCGGCTTCCAGGGTCGCCAGGCCGGCGGCCGTGGCCACCGGGTTCCCGGAGAGGGTGCCTGCCTGGTACACCGGTCCGGCGGGCGCCAGCCGGTCCATCACGTCGGCCCGGCCACCGAAGGCCGCGGCCGGGAACCCGCCGCCCATGACCTTGCCGAAGGTGAACAGATCAGGGACGACGCCCTCGATCCCGAACCAGCCGGCCCGGGACACCCGGAAGCCGGTCATCACCTCGTCCGCGATGAGCAGCGCGCCGTGCGCCGAGGTGATCTCACGCAGCGACGCGGTGAACCCGGGGTCCGGCGGGACGACACCCATGTTGCCGGCCGCGGCCTCGGTGATCAGGCAGGCGATCCGGTCGCCGTGCCCGGCGAACGCCGCCGCGACCGCGTCCAGGTCGTTGTACGGCAGCACCATGGTGTCCGCCGCGCTCGCGCCGGTCACTCCCGGAGTGTCCGGCAGTGCGAAGGTCGCCACGCCCGACCCGGCCGATGCGAGCAGGGCGTCGACATGGCCGTGGTAGTGGCCGGCGAACTTGACCACGACCGGGCGCCCGGTGAAGCCTCGGGCGAGGCGGATGGCGCTCATGGTCGCCTCGGTGCCCGACGAGACCAGCCGGACCTCCTCGACGGGCCGGACGCCGCCCCGCTCGACCCGGGCCACGATCGTCTCGGCCAGGCGTACCTCGTTCTCGGTGGGCGTACCGAAGGAGAACCCGGCGGCGGCAGCGGCCTGCACGGCGTCCAGGACCTCGGGATGCGCGTGCCCCAGCAGCATCGGGCCCCAGGAGCACACGAGATCGACGTACTCCCGGCCGTCGGCGTCGTACAGGTACGGGCCGAACCCGCGCGTCATGAACCGGGGTGCCCCGCCGACCGCGCGAAAGGCACGCACCGGGGAGTTGACCCCACCGGGCGTGACAGCCCGGGCCCGCGCGAAGAGCGCCTCGGAGGCAGGCGCCTCGAACGGGTAGGGCGGGCGCGGCGCGGAGGCCCGGCCCGAGGTGGTCGTCGTCGAACGCACGGACACAGTGTCGCAAGCCTTCAGGGATGATCGCCCCGCGCCCCAGGTACCCCACCCCGCCGCGGTCGCGGTTCGGTGAGCTGTGGTCCGGCCGGATCGACGGGATCCGCCAGGACGACGCTCGACATCGCCGGATCCGTCTCGCCCTGGACGGGACCGCCCTCAGGCGTCGCGCAGCGCCGTCCGGACCTTGCGCATCGCGACACCGAGGGCGGCGACGTCCGCCACGTCGAGCGGGTCGAACACGCACGACCGGACCGCCGCCACGTGGCCGGGCGCAGCCGCTTCGAGCGCGGCGTAGCCCGCGTCGAGCAGCACGCACAGGATCCCCCGGCGGTCCTGGAGACAATCCTCGCGCGCGACGAAGCCACGCTCCTCGAGACGGGTGACGGTGTGCGTGAGGCGGCTCCGCGAGTTGACCACCAGCTCGGCGAGTTCCGACATCCGCAACCGCCGGTGCGGCGACTCGGACAGCTGCACCAGCACCTCGTACTCGGGCAGGGTCATCCCCGCCTCGCCCACCAACTGGCGGTTGAGGCGCTCCATCAGGCGGCGCATCACGTCCAGGTAGTCCCGCCAGACCTGCTGCTCCTGCGGGGTCAGCCAGCGCGGCGTCGGGGCACCGGGCTCCGCCGGTGCCGGCGTGCCGAGCGGCGCCGCGCTCATCGGTGAACTCATCGCTCCGCCAACCAGCCGGCGACCTCGGCAGCCCAGTAGGTGAGCACGATCGACGCCCCCGCCCGCCGGACGGCGGTCAGCGACTCCAGTACCGCCGCGTCCCGGGTGATCCACCCCTGCCGGGCCGCGGCCTCGATCATCGAGTACTCGCCGGACACCTGGTACGCAGCGACCGGCACGTCGACGACGTCCGACACCCGAGCCACCACGTCGAGGTAGGCCATCGCCGGCTTGACCATGACGACATCGGCGCCCTCCTCGACGTCCAGCAACACCTCACGCAGCGCCTCCCGGCCGTTGGCCGGGTCCTGCTGGTAGCTGCACCGGTCCCCACGCAGGCTCGACTGCACGGCCTCCCGGAACGGTCCGTAGAACGCGGAGGCGTACTTGGCCCCGTAGGCGAGGACGCCGACGTCCAGCTGTCCGGCCCGGTCCAGGGCGGACCGGATCGCGGCCACCTGACCGTCCATCATCCCGCTCGAGCCGACCAGATGGGCACCGGCCTCGGCCAGGGCCACCGCCATGTCCGCGTAGCGCAGGAGCGTGGCATCGTTGTCAACGCGCCCGTCCGGGTCGAGGACGCCGCAGTGCCCATGGTCGGTGAACTCGTCGAGGCACAGGTCACCCATCACCACGAGCGAGTCGCCCACCTCCGCCCGGACGTCGGCCACCGCCAGGTTGAGAACGCCGGAGGGATCCGTGGCGCCCGACCCCACGGCGTCCTGGTGGAGCGGCACCCCGAAGATCATGATGCCGCCGAGGCCCAGCTGGGCCGCCTCGCCGGCCGCCTTGCGCAGGCTGTCCCGGGTGTGCCGGACGACGCCCGGCATCGAGCCGATCGGCGCCGGCTCGGCCGCGCCCTCCTTCACGAACACGGGCAGTACCAGCTCGGCGGGGTGCAGCCTGGTCTCGGCGACCATCCGCCGGAGCGCGGGCGTCGTGCGGAGCCGGCGGGGGCGGACCGCCGGGAACCCGCTCACTTCGCCGTCCGCCGCGAGGCACCGCGGCGCTGGCTCGGCCGCAGCACCGGCTCGCCGGCCTCCGCCGCCGACAGTCGCAGCCCGTGACCGTACTCGGCCAACGCGGTGACCAGTGCCTCCGAGCTCGGCTCCGAGGGCAGGACGTCGACCCGGAGCCCGTGCTCCTGGGCGGCCTTCGCGGTCGCCGGACCGATGCAGGCCACCACCGTCGCGGCGTGCGGCTTGCCGGCGATGCCGACGAGGTTGCGGACCGTCGAGCTGGAGGTGAAGACCACCGCGTCGAACTTGCCCGTCTTGATCGCCTCTCGGACCTCCGCGGGCGGCGGCGCCGCCCGAACCGTTCGGTACGCCGTCACGTCGTCCACCTCCCAGCCGAGGCCCTGCAGTCCGGCGACCAGGGTCTCGGTCGCGATGTCGGCCCGGGGCAGGAAGACCCGGTTGATCGGGTCGAGCGCCCGGTCGTAGGGCGGCCACGCCTCGAGGAGGCCGGACGCCGACTGCTCGGTGCCTCCGCCCGGCACCAGGTCCGGCTCGATGCCCCACTCGCGCAGGGCCGCGGCGGTCACCCCACCGACCGCCGCCACCTTGAGCCCCGCGAAGGCGCGGGCATCCAGGCCGAACGCCTCGAACTTCTCCCGGATGGCCCGGACAGCGTTCACCGAGGTGAACCCGATCCACTCGTACCGGCCTGTCACCAGGCCCTTCACCGCTTTCTCGATCTGGTGCGGGGTCCGGGGCGGCTCCACCGAGATCGTCGGCACGACCTCGGCGGTGGCGCCGAACTCGGCGAGCCGCTCGACCATCGACCCGGCCTGCTCCTTGGTCCTCGGCACCAGCACCCGCCAGCCGAAGAGCGGCTTGGACTCGAACCACGATCCCGTCTCACGCAACCCTGCCGCCTCCCCCACCACCGCGACGACCGGCCGCTCCAGGCGGGCGGCCGGTACGGCCTTCGCCACCTGACCAAGCCTGCACGATGCGGTGCGCTGGTGCATGGTCGTCCCGCGGGACGTCACGGTCACCGGCGTCTTCGGGTCGCGGCCCGCGGCGATCAGGCCGGCAGCGGCGTCGACCACGTCCTCGACGGCTCCCAGGACGACGACGGTGGTGTGCGCACCCGCGTGCACCGACCAGTCGACGTCCAGCCCGTGCGGATGCACGACGTGGACTCCGGTCGTGCCGGCCGGGGTCAGCGGGATGCCGGCGTACGCCGGCACGGCGGTCGCCGGGGAGACCCCGGGGACCACCTCGAACCGGATCCCCTCCTTACGGCAGGCGGTCAGCTCCTCGATCATGCCGGTGAACGAGGAGCTGTCGCCGTCGATCAACCGGACGACGAACCCGCCCGGGCGGGCCGCCCGAACCAGCAGCTTGGCCCGGGCCGCGCGGGTCATCGGCAGGCCGTCCTCGCCGAAGCCGGCGTCCACGACCTTGACCTCGGAGCGGCAGTACCGGGCGAGCAGCGCGTCGCGGCGCAGCTGGTCGAGGACGACGACGTCCGCCCGGGCCAGCCGCTCGACCGCGCGCAGGGTCAGCAACCCCTCGTCGCCGGGGCCGGCCCCGACGAACGAGACCTCGCCGGTGCTGGGGCGTCGGGTCTGGGGCGAGCTCACGTGTCACCTTCCCGGAGGTGGTTCGGGTCGGGCGACGCTGCCCGGTTACGTACGGTGCTGGCGCCGACGGGCCGGATCAGCTCGCCGATGCCCTCCTCGAGCAACCCGGCGGCCAGCTCCTTGCCGAGCCGGTCCGCGGCGTCCACCGGACCGGTGGTGGACCGGCGCACGCAGACCGAGCCGTCCGGCGCGGCGACGACGGCGCGCAGCGACAGCTCCTCGCCCTCGTCACCCTCGGCTACCTCGGCCAGCGCACCCAGCGGCGCGGTGCACCCCGCCTCGAGGGCGGCCAACAGGGACCGCTCGGCGGACACCGCCGCCCGGGTCGGCCGGTCATCGAGCCGCGCCAGCAGGCTCGCCAGCGGCTCGTCGGCGGCGCGGTCACGGCACTCGACGGCCAGGGCGCCCTGCCCGGGCGCGGGGAGCATGACGAGCGGGTCGAGCACCTCGGTCGCCTCGTCGGCGCGGCCCAGCCGGACCAACCCGGCTCGCGCCACGACCACGCCGTCCAGCCGCCCCTCGGCCACGAACCGCAACCGGGTGTCGACGTTGCCACGCAGGTCGACGACCTCCAGCCCCAGACCCAGCGCGCGCAGTTGCGCGGCGCGTCGAGGGGATCCGGTGCCGATCCGAGCGCCCGTGGGCAGCTCGCCGAGGGTCGACCCGGCCCGGGCGACGAGGACGTCGCGTGGGTCCTCCCGCGGCGGTACCGCCGCGAGCAGGAGCCCCGCGGCGGGCGCCGTCGGCAGGTCCTTGAGCGAGTGGACGACGATGTCGACCTCGCCGCCGAGCAGGGCCTGTCGCAACCGGGTGACGAAGACGCCCACCCCGCCGAACGACGACAGCGGTGCGGACGACACGTCGCCGTGGCTGGTCATCTCGACCAGCTCGACGCTGATCCGGACCCCGGCCGCCACGCCCGTAGTCTCCAGCCAGGCGGCGACCCAGCGGGACTGGGCCGTGGCCAGCGCGCTGCGTCGGGTACCGAGCCGCACGATCATGCCGTGCTCCCGACGGCGACGGCAGCGGCCGCCACCCCGTTCACCGAGCTCACCGCGTCGACCGCGCCGAGGTCGAGGTCGAACAGTTCACGCAGGGCCTCCGCATAGCTGGTACCGCCGGGTGCCCCGGCGAGTTGCTTGATCCTCACGGTCGGCGTGTGCAGCAGCTTCTCCACCACGCGGTGCACCGTCCGCTCGACCTCGGCGCGGACCCTGGCGTCGACGTCGTCGCCCAGCCGCCCGGCGAGCCGGGTCAGCTCGGACTCCACCACCGACCGGGCCAGGGCCCGCAGGGCGACGACCGTCGGCGCCACGGCCTCGGCCCGCTGGCTCGCCAGGAAGGCCTCGAGCTCCTCCGCCACCAGGGCACGGACGTCCGCCACGTCGTCGCTGACCGACTCCGAGATCAGCCGCTGCCCGAGCAACTCCAGGTCGATCACCCGGACGCCGTCGATGTGGGCCACACGGTGCTCGACGTCACGGGGGAGGGCCAGGTCGACGTACGCCTGTGGGCGGCCCCGGACCTGCTGCGCCGCCCGGGCCAGCTCGACGTCGATGACGTGGCCCACCGCGCCGGTGCAGGAGATCACGATGTCCGCGGAGCCCAGGGCCTCGGGCAGGACGTCGAACGGGGTGACCCCGCCGCCGACGCCGGCGGCGAGCCGCTCGGCCCGAGCGTGTGTACGGTTCGTGACCGAGATCTCGCCGGCCCCCAGCCGGGCCGCGGTGGCGACCGCCAAACCGCTCATCGCACCCGCTCCGACGACGAGGACGTGGGCACGGTTCAGCGGCCCGACGAACTCGGAGGCCGCCTCCAGCCCGGCCTCCACCAGCGAGTGACCGGCCTTGTCCAGCGCGGTCTCGGTGTGGGCGCGCTTGCCGAGCCGCAGCGCGTGCTGCAGCACCGCCTGCAGGAAGCGGCCCACCGAGCCGCACTCCTGCGCCGCGCGCATCGCCGTCCGGACCTGGCCCAGGATCTGCTGCTCGCCCACCGCCATGGAGTCCAGCCCGCACACCACCCCGAAGATGTGGGTGACCGCAGCGGCCTCGTAGTGCACGTACAGGTGGTCGGTGAGCTCGGACAGCTCGATCCCGGTCGCCTCGGCGAGCCGGTCCCCGATGTCGGCGACCCCGCCGTGGAACTTGCTCACCTCGGCGTAGATTTCCAGGCGGTTGCAGGTGGAGAGCGCGACCGCCTCGGCGATGTGCGCGCCCCGGCAGAGGACGCTCTCCAACCGGCGGCACTGCGCGGACGTCAGCGCGACCCGCTCGAGCAGCCGCAGCGGCGCCGTTCGGTAGGACAGCCCGACCACCAACAGGCTCACCGGGCGAGTCCCGTCAGACCGGGCCGCGCCAGTGGTTGGCTGGTGACGTCGAGCGCGTCGCCCAACTGGGTGACGGCGCCGCGCTGCTCGTGGAAGGCCAGGATCTGCAGCTCGGTCGACAGGTCCACCTTGCGGACCATCACGCCCTCCGGAACGTCGAGCACGCACGGCGCGAAGTTGAGCACGCTGGTCACCCCGGCCGCCACGAGCCGGTCGCAGACCGGCTGGGCGGCCGAGGCGGGCGTGGCCACGACCCCGATGTGGACGCCCTCCGCCCGGACGACCTCCTCGAGGTCGTCGATCGAGCGGACCCGCAGTCCGGCGACGTCCTCGCCGATGAGCCGGCGGTCGGCGTCCAGCAGGGCGACCACGGTGAAGCCGCGGGAGGCGAAGCCGCCGTAGTTGGCCAGGGCATGGCCCAGGTTGCCCACCCCGATGATCGCCACTCGCCAGTCCTGGGTGAGCCCCAACTCGCGGGAGATCTGGTACACGAGGTACTCGACGTCGTAGCCGACCCCCCGGGTGCCGTAGGAGCCGAGGTGCGAGAGGTCCTTGCGCAGCTTGGCGGACCCTACCCCGGCCGCTGCGGCGAGCTCCTCGGAGGATACGGTGGCCACGCCGTCCTCGGCCAGCGTCGTCAGCGCCCGGAGGTAGACGGGCAGCCGGGCGACGGTCGCGTCAGGGATACCGACCGCCCGCGTGGGCCGGCCCGGCCCGGCCAGCCGGGTCGGGCGGGAGCTGGACACCAAGGCGCCGTCTCCTTGTCTCGCGGGGGCCTGCCGGGTTCGCCCCTTCAGGGTAGGGACTTGTGAACGCGCGCACAAAGTTGACGTAGGGCCGGACCAGATGCCGGGACGGCACCGCCCGGTGCCTCTCCGAACCGAGGTCACGATCGCCTCATACCTCCCGGACACCTTTCTGATCAGCGACGACGCCACCAACGGCGGCGCGACAGGGTCCGTCGCAGGCGCCGGGAATCCACGCGCCAGTAATCGTGCGGGCGCCCGTCGACGAAAACCACAGGTATCTGCTCGGCATACCGCTCGGCCAGCTGAACATCGTGCAGAATGGACACTTCACGCCATTCCACCCCGAGCTCCTCGCTGACCGAGCGGACGACGTCACGCGCGGTGTCACAGAGGTGACAGCCTGGCTTGCCGACGAGGACGACGCGGGCTCCAGCACCGATGGGAGGAAGGTCACTTTCCGCGAAGCCCTCCGGTGGGCTCTCCGACGACACGCCGCCAGCCTAGCCGTTCACACGCCTGCATCAGGTCAAACGAATCACTCGGGGAACGGAGCACGCCACGCAGCGTGCACGAAGAGGTCACCCGAAGCACCCTCTCGAACGCTATGGCGGAGCCGTCAGCGCCGATACAGTGACGGGCATGTCGGCATTCGGCGGGTCGCGCCCACAACGCCGCGGCCCGGGGGCCGCCGCGTCCGATTCAGCAGTGGTGGCCGGGGAGGCGTCCGCCGAGCAGGCGTCGGCGCACGCCGCGGTCAGCGGTCCGATCACGATCGATCCGTCGGCGGCGGCCTTCTTCGACGTGGACAACACGATCATGCGTGGGGCGTCGATCTTCCAGCTCGCGCGCGGGCTCTACCGGCGGAAGTTCTTCACCCTGCGCGACCTGGCGGGGTGGGGCTGGCAACAGCTCCAGTTCCAGCTCCTCGGGGAGAACCTGGAGCACGTCCAGGCCATCCAGGAGCAGGCCTTGAGCTTCGTGAAAGGACACTCGGTCGCCGAACTGCGGGCGATCGGCGAGGAGATCTTCGACGAGTTCATCGCTGACAAGATCTGGCCGGGAACCTACGCGCTGGCGATGATGCACATGGAGGCCGGCCAGCGGGTCTGGCTGGTCACCGCGACCCCGGTCGAGGTGGCCGAGGTGATCTCGCAGCGGCTCGGCCTGACCGGTGCCCTGGGTACCGTCGCCGAGCACGTGGACGGCGTGTACACCGGGCGCCTCGTCGGCCAGCCGATGCACGGCCAGGCGAAGGCCGAGGCCGTCCGGGCGCTGGCTGCCCGAGAGGGCCTCGAGCTGCAGCATTGCTCCGCGTACAGCGACTCCGCGAACGACATCCCGCTGCTGCAACTCGTCGGGAACCCGTGCGCGGTCAACCCGGACAAGGCGCTGCGTGCCCACGCCCGCGCCCAGAGCTGGCGGATCCGGGACTACCGGACCGGTCGCAAGGCCGCCCGGGTCGCCGTACCCGTCGCCGCCGGAGCAGGCGCGATCGCCGGGGCGGCGCTGGGAGCCGCCGCGGTGAGCCGACGGATCCGCGCCTGACGACCCAGGAGCTCGGGACACCGGCCTGCGGTGATCCGTGCGGCCACCGGCCGCACGGATCAGAAGAGCCACGGACTCGGCGGAAGACCGATCAGAAGAACACCGATCGCCGCTGGACCAACAACGAGTACAGGGTCTGCTGGATGGTCTGGCGTACCTGGTCGGTGAGGTCGAAGACGACCATCGGGTCGTCCGCCGGGCCGGGGCCGAGCTCGTCCGTCGCCAACGGAGTGCCGAACTCGATCAGCCACTTGCTCGGCAGCGGGATCATCCCCAGCAGGCCCAGCAGCGGCCAGGTCGGGGTGATCGGCGCGTAGGGCAGACCGAGGATCCGGGCGACCGCCGGCATGTCACCGATGATCGGGTACGACTCCTCCGCACCGACGATCGCGCACGGCACGATCGGCGTCCGCGTCTTGAGTGCTGCCGAGACGAACCCGCCGCGCCCGAACCGCTGGAGCTTGTACCGCTCGCTGAAGGGCTTGCCGATCCCCTTGAAGCCCTCCGGCCAGACGCCGACCAGCTCGCCGGAGGACAGCAGCCGCTCGGCATCCGCGTTGCTCGCCAGGGTGGCGCCACCCTTGCGGGCGAGCTCTCCCAGCACCGGGGTCGAGAACACCAGGTCCGCCCCCAGCATGCGCAGATGCCGGTGCTTCGGGTGTTCGTCGTGGACGGCGATCTGCGTCATCAGGGAGTCGAGCGCGATGGCGCCCGAGTGGTTGGCGACGAGCAGGGCGCCACCGGTGTCCGGAATGTTCTGGATCCCGCGAACCTCGACCCGGAACCAGTGCCGGTACAGCGGCCGCAACAGGTTCAGCAGCACGGTGTCGGTCAGGTCGGGGTCGAACCCGAACTCGTCGACCTCGTAGTCCCCGGTCAGCCGCCGCCGCAGGAACGCCAGCAACGAGACGATCTTCCGCTCCCACTCGCCGTTCGAGCCGGGGGGGCCAGGGACGTCGGCGAGCGCCTGCCCGGTCCGGCCGGCCGCGTCCGCGATCGCCACCAGTCGCTCGCCTCCGGGGGTGCGCCGGGAAGCACCCGCCCGGACCCGAGGGGCGCCGCTCCGGGCGGAGTCGGCCGCCATCACCCGGACGACCGGACGCCGCCGCGGGCCCACCCGGACCCTGAGGGCCGCCGACCCG
>DATDMG010000562.1:0-12043 GCA_036518955.1 Kineosporiaceae bacterium
GGGCTGGCCACCGAACTGCTGAATGGGCAGACGAACGGTTTCCGGTACCTGTCGACGTCGCTGCCTCCGCTGCTGCTGCTCGGCGGATTCGCGCTGGCGTGCGTCGTCCGGGGGCTGCGGCGGCTGGCGACGTGGGCGCTCACCCGGGCGGGGGTCCGGCTCCCGCGATGGTGGAGCAGGGACGGCGCCCGGTCGCCGGCCGCGCTCCTGCGCCCGCAACCGCGGCTCCTGCCCGGCGTGGTGCACGCCCTTCCGGACGGCCGGCTGCAGATCGTCCGGCCGGAGCCGCCGGGCCGGCCGCCGGGCCGCTGGGCCGGGCCGGTGGCCGCCGTCGGCGGCTGGCTCGCGGTGGCCGGACTGGCTGCGGGCGCGGTCGCCGTCCACCCGCAGGCCTCGACGGCCACGGCCGCGCGGGAGCAGGTGTCCGGGGCCACTTTCCCGGGGGGTCCGTGGCCGTTGACGGTGCCCGCCGGCACCCTGATCTGCACCGGTGACGACTACCAGATGTGGTTCGTCGCTCCCGGCGGCACCCGGTACGCGCTGTCCGGGACGGCGATGGCGGCCTCGCTGCACACCCCGCGGATCACCTCCCTCGCCCCCGAACGCCCGGCCTACGGGTGGCCGGAGATCAAGCCGCTGCTGACCCGCGGCATGCAGCTCTGCGGCGCCGGCCGCGGGTTCCAGGCACGCCCGCGCTGAGGTGGACCGCGTCGGGGTGAGGCGGCCTACTTCGGGGTGGCCTGGATGTCCAGCACCAGGGCCTGGACGAGCAGTTGGGTGCCGACCAGGAAGGGTGTGACGGCGAGCAGCACGGTGCCCGCCGAGGCCGTGCTCGGGCCGATCGTCTCGGCGATCACCCAGATCCCGAAGGCCACGCCCACGGCCACCAGCAACGTGCCGGTGACGAGCAGCAGCGCCACCGGCGAGAACGACCAGAGCACGTACTTCAGCCAGACTCGGCGCCAGAAGCCACTGACGAGCAGCCGCAGCATCCGCAGCACGAACGGGCCCAGCCGGACGTGCGACACCTCGTCGCGGTAGACCGCCGGGACCGGCACGTCGAGGGCCCGGACGTCGAGGATGTTCAGCCAGATGAGCAGATCGTTCTCGAACTCGTAGCGCTTGGCGATCCGGTGCAGCGGAAGCCGTCGCAGGACGTCGGTCCGCACCGCGGTGTACCCGTTCTGCGGGTCCACCAGGTTCCAGTACCCGGAGGCGACCTTGGTGAGGAAGGTCAGCGCGACGTTCCCGAAGATCCGGTGGCGTGGCATGCCCTTGAAGCTGGTCGCCGAGAAGAAGCGGTTGGCCTTGGTGAAGCCGTAGCCCTCGTTGACGATGGGGTCGAGCAGGGCGGGCAGGTACGCCGGGTCCATCTGGTGGTCCCCGGCCATCACCACGTCGATGTCGGCCCCCAGGTCCATCGCTCGCTGATGGCCGGTGATGATCGCGCCGCCGACACCGGTGTTGTGCTCGTGCCGGATCACCTCTACCCGAGGATCGCCGACGGCGAGCGCCACCTCGCTCGTCGCGTCCGGACTGGCGTCGTCCACGACGACGATGTGGTCGACGAAGTCGGGGGCAGCAGAGATCACATCCCCGACATGCTTCTCCTCCGCGTAGGCAGGGACGACGACGGCGATCCGGTGCCGGGCGTACATCCTGACGAACTCCTCACCTCCGGCCGGTCCCGACCGCCGAAATTTTGGCACACCCTCTGATCACGGCGCGTCGGGACGGCCGCGCCCGGGTGGGTGACGGCGCGCCTGCGTCGGGGTCAGCGGCAGCGGGGAGGCGGGCTTGATCTCCTCCAGTCGGAGCAGGGTGGTCAGCCGCTGGCCCCCACGGGTCGCCAACCGGGTGAGGACGGACTGCAGCTCGGCGACGTCCCTGGCGACGACCAGGAGCATCGCGTCGGTCTCCCCGGCCACCCAGTCGGCCGAGACGACCTGGGGCAGCTCCCGGACGGCGTCCATGAATCCGCGGGTGGTGAGCGGGTCGTTCCGGACCATGGTGACGGTGATGTAGACCTGGAGGGGTAGTCCGACCAGCCGCGGGTCGAGCCGGGCGGTGATCCGACGGATGACGCCGTTCTCCTTCAGCCGGCGCACGCGGTGCAACGTCGCGGCCGGGGAGAGGCCGACGGCGCGGGCCAGTTCGACGTTGGTGCGGCCGGCGTCCTGCTGGAGCAGTACCAACAGCTCGATATCAACGTCGTCAAGTTCGGCGGCCATGCCACCGAATAATATTCGGTTGGCGACCGCTCATCGAGGGCAGGTATCGGTTTCGGCGCCAGACTGCTGCCCATGAACCACCTGAATCGTGTCGCCCCGAGGTCCCACTTGCCCCTGCTGGCGCTCGCCCTCGCCGGCCTGCTCTGGGGGTGCTCGGCCCCCCTGACGAAGGTCGCGCTGGGAGCGCTGGCGCCGGCCTGGCTGACCGCCGTGCGATTCGTGCTGGCCGCGGCGCCGCTGCTGTGGTGCGCCCGGCGGGGGGTCCGGGCGGCGGTCACCCCCCGGGTGGTCGCGGGCGGTCTCACCGGGTACGGGGTGGTCGTCGCGCTGTGGAACGAGGGTCTGGCCCGGACGAGCGTCAGCCACGGCGCGCTGATGGTCGGCGCGGTCCCCGCGATGGTCGCCCTGGTCGCGGTGGCGGTCGGCCGCGGGTCGGTGGGGGCCCGCGCCTGGCTGGGGTTCGGTATCGCCCTGGCCGGGGTCGGGTTGGTCGCGGCGGGCGGTGGCGGGACGGCATCCCTGTCGGGAGACCTGCTGGTGCTGGGGTCGACCTTGCTCTCGGCGGCCTTCACGGTGTACCAGCCCGATCTGCTGGCCGGGCGGGACCCGCTGGCCGTCACGGCCGTCCAGTTCGCCGCGGCGGCGGTGCTCGCCGTGCCCTACGCCGTGGTGCGGGAGGGCGCCGACCCGATGCCGGCCGCGTCGGGTGGAGCGGCGCCATGGCTGGCCGCCACCGCCCTGGCGGTGGCCGGCACGCTGCTGCCGTTCACCCTCTTCGCCTGGGGGCAGTCCCGGGCGACGCCCGAGGTGGCGGGAGCCTTCCTCAACCTCGAGCCGGTCGTCGGCGTGGCAGCCGGCGCGATCGTCTTCGGGGACCCGTTCGGCGCCCTGCAGGTGCTGGGGGGCCTCGCCGTCCTGGTCGGGATCGGGCTCAGCGCCGTCCCGGAGCACCTCGCCCCGGCCACCGGAGCCGGCGGCCGGGGCGAGGCGGAGTGCGGATCAGCCCGCGGGCTGGGTGGTGGGCTGGGTGCTCCCGAGCTGGGTGGTCTTGTCGGAGTGGGTGACCTCGATCCGGCGCGGTTTCGCCTGCTCCGCCACCGGGAGGGAGAGGGTCAGGACGCCGTCGGCGTAGGTGGCGTGGATGTGCTCCAGGTCCAGGCCCTGGCCGAGAGTGAGCTGGCGGACGAACACGCCGCTGGCGCGCTCCTGGGTCAGCCATTCGACGTCGTCCGAGCGGGGTGAGCGCTGGGCCCGGATCGTCAGCGTACGGCCGTCGACCGAGACGTCGACGGAGCCCGGGTCCGCGCCCGGTAGGTCGCAGTGGACGACGTAGTGGTCGCCCGCCCGGTAGACGTCCAGCGGCATGGAGCGCATGGCCTGCCCCATGTCCGTCGCGGAGCTGAGCAGCCGCTCCGCCAGGCGGTCGACATCCCGGAACGGGTCGAAACGGATCACCACGGTGGCCTCCTCGCAGCGTCTGTAGGCGGTCGCGGCGGGTGCCGCGACCGGCACGCGGACCGTGCGCGGTGCTGCTGGAGCCACCGCGCGCTGTTCCCGCGGACACCTCCATGGTTAGCACTCTCGGCCCCAGAGTGCCAGTCCTGACGCCTCCCCCGTGCATGATCGCAGGGGGAGGGAACCGGGAGGGCCGCGGCTCCCTCCAACCCCCGGGTCCGGGTATCAACATGCGTCCGCCCTGGGTCTGGTGTGGCGCGGCAGCGACGCGTCACCTGGGCGCGTGACGAGAGGGGTGATCGAGGTGAGCTGGCAGTTGGTGGTGATCGTGGCGGTGGGGTTCTCCGCGGTGATGTGGATCGCGGCAGCGATGTGGGCGAGCGCCGCGAAACGGCGCGATGCCGAGCGGTCTGGCCGTGGGCGCCGGGTGAGCGGTGGCCGCGCCGCCGAGCGCTGAGCGCTGAGCGCCTGGCCCACGCCCGGGCGTGGGCTAGGCGACCACCGCTAGCAGGACGACGAGCAGGCCGCCGACGACGTCGATCACGTAGTGGTTCGCCGTCCCGATCACGACCACGATGGTCGCGAGTGGGTACAACCAGGCCAGCCAGCGCCGCCGGCCGCGCAGGTGCGCCCAGACCGCCCAGGCGCACCAGGCCGCCCAGCCGACGTGCAGGCTGGGGAACGCGGCGTAAGGATTCACCAGGGAGCCGACGGCCGAGTCCAGCCCGCCGGCGCCGTCCAGGGCCGAGATGGCCGGCGTCCCGAGTGCGTTGATCGCCTCGGGCGTGACCAGCCGGGGCGGCGCCACCGGGAACAGCCAGAAGATGAGCAGGCCGCCGAAGGTGAGCGCGAACAGGACCGTTCGGGCCGACGCGTACCCCTGCGGACGTCGCCACCAGAGCCAGGCGAGCACACCCACGGTCACCGACAGGTGCAGCAGGGCGTAGTACCCGGCGAAGACGTGCGCCAGCAGCGGGCTGCCGGACGTGAGGTCACGCAACCATGCCTCGCCGTCCCGCATCCAGGCCGGCTCGAGCGCCGTCAACATCGCCGCGTTGTGGAACGCCTCGGCCGCCTTCTGGGGTGCCGAGGCGCGGATCACCTCGTACACCAGGTCTCCCGCGATCACCGCGAGGAGCTCCTGGTACCAGGTCAGCCGTGGCCAGTGCAGGCTGAGCCGGCCGGACGACGAACGCCGCGGCGAGCCGACCCGGGGGGCCGCCGCGGGCTCGATGGCCGACTCGGTGTCGTGCCCGCCCGGCGCCGGGCGGGCGGCGGGCCAGACGAGGCTCTCCGCGGGCTGCTCCGGCCAGCTGGCGGTATCCGGGTGCGGCTTCACCGCGCCTGCAGGTGGAGCGGGGGAACCAGGGTGGCGGGCTCCGGCGGTACCGGGTCCCAGGGCTTCTGCGGGTTGCCGACGGCGCTGATCACCAGGAGCCCGGTGGCGGTACCGATCAGCCCCCACCAGGCCGCCGGCGAGAACCCCTCACCCCACGGCATCGGGTACAGCACCAGGCCGATGATCAGCAGCGCCACGCGGGTGACCACGCGCGGGTCCCGCGTGGAGACGGCCAACGGCACGATCCCCCAGAGCAGGTACCAGGGGTGCACGACAGGCCCGAGCAGGACGACCGAAAACATGATCAATGCGAGTGCGTACACCGGGCGCCCGCGGGTGCGGGCGAGTACCAGCAGGGTCAGGACCGCTGCGGTGGCCACGCCGACCTCGCGGGCCACGCCGACGACGTCCACGCTGCCGGTCCCCTGCCCGACGAACCAGGCGAGCGCGTTGATCACGATCCCGACGTTGGTCGTGATCGACAGTCCGTTGCGGATCCGGGCCGTGTCGGACAGGGCCGAGACCCACCCGTACCAGGTGCCCATCAGGACCGTCACCGTGGCGACGGTGAGCACGGCCGTCGCTGCCACCGCCAGCCCGCCACGCGCCATGGGGTACCGGCCGCGCAGCCGGCGGCTCATCGCCGGGACGACGACGGCCAGGGCCACCGCCGCCGGCAGCTTCACCAGGACCGCCAGACCGAGCACCACGGACGCGGCGACCGGGCGCTCCCGGACGGCCAGCAGGATGCCAGCGATCATGAGCATGACCATCAGGGCGTCGTTGTGCGCCCCGGAGACGACGTGCGCCAGGGTCAGGGGGTTGAGGACGCCGAGCCAGACGGCCGTCGCCGGGTCCACCCCGACCCGCCGGGCCAGCGGGATCATGCAGGCCGTCGTCACCGCCAGGGCGCCGATCATCACCACCCGCATCATCAGGACGGCGAGCACGATGTGGTGCCCGGCGAACGCTGTGACCAGCGCCGCGATGCCGAGGAACAGCGGGCCGTACGGGGCCGGGGTGTCCTGCCAGATCGTCGAGACGTTGCTCGCCAGCGGGCCGCCGAGCGCGGACGGGCCGACCTGGTAGGGGTCGAGCCCGCTGGCGTAGAGGGCGCCCTGCGCCAGGTAGCTGTAGATGTCGCGGCTGTACAGGGGCGGTGCGATCGCGAACGGGACCGCCCACATCGCCGACGTCCGCAGCATGAACCCCAGCCGCTGGGGCAGGCCGCGGGTGACGTTGCCGAGCTGCCACCAGGCGCCGATGACCAGGGTCAGCCCCAGGTAGGCGAGAACCACCGCGGGCCAGGCGCGCGGGTGCGGCCAGATCAGGGTCGGCCAGGCGCCGAGTTCGTTCGTGGTCGGCAGGTCGCCGACGGAGGTGGCCGCGACCGCGGTCAGGACGGCGCCCGCCAGCCCCATCCGTCGCCAGCGGCGCGCGGTGACGAACTGGTCACTCGTGCGCTCGGTCGGACGGTCGGCGGGATGCGGCAACAACACGTCGATCAGTGCCTCGGGCTCTCGAACAACGGCAGCTGCCTACTTTCGATCTCGACGGTGGACCCACCACGTCCCCGTGCCGCCGGCATGCCAGGAGCCGAGGACGCTGACGAAACCCTAGCGTGGATCAGCGAGCCGGCCCGTCGGAGGCTGCACAGTCGTTACCTGAGCCGGTCATCCGCGACAGGCTCCACAGGGCTGCCAGCGAGACGTTGCCGGGCCGGTCCTTGGTCACCGCCAGCCACCCCTCCGGGCTGGGTGCGACGCACGCCGTCCCGGCAGTGACCTGCCAGTACGTGCTCCAGCGCACCTTCACCACGACGGTGCCCGCCTGGCGGAACGACAGTGCGGCAGAGTTGATCCCCAGCCAGGTGAGCCGCGCCGGGCCGTTGATCATCCCCACGCCGTCCGTGATCCGCCAGACCTGCCAGTGCTCGTCCCGCCACACCGGGGTGAGCCACGGCTGGCCGGCGGACAGCAGGGCCGCCTCGCGGACCGACCAGGGGTCCAGCGGAGCGTCGGGCAGGGCGATCAGGGTGATCCCGGCGTCCAGCGCCCACCGGTGCAGCCCTTCGCCGGTGAGCGCCGGGTCGTAGAGGGGGCCGTTGTAGCGGATGTCGATCTGCCGCTCCCAGCCGCGTGCCAGCGGGAACACCGGCGCGACGTACGAGGCCTCCCAGTGCTGACGCAGCGTCGGGATCTCCAGGCGCCCCTCGGTCGGGTCCTGGGTGCGCAGGAACGCGTCCAACCCGGTGTAGTACTCGGGCCGGCTGGAGGGGTCGTCGACCGACTGCGCGACCGCCTTGCCGACCGGCCACATCTGCCAGGCCAGCAGGGGGACGGCGGCCACCGCGAGAGTCCGCCACCGCCCCTGGCGGCCCAGCGCCACCGCGGCCAGCGGACCACCGGCGAGCGCGCCGAGGCGGGCCGCGTTCCCGCCGGCGGGGTTGGGGACGGCGAACAGCGCGATCGAGGACATCCCGTAGATCAGCAATCCCCAGCGCAGCGCCTTCGGCATGCGCGGGGCCAGGGCGAGGCCGCCGCCGGCGAACAGCAGCACGGTGAGCAGTGAGATCGCCGGGAACGGGAACGACCCCCCGCCCCCGAGCAGCGCGGCCACCAGGACGCCGCCCGCGGCGGCGCCGAGTGGCAGGACCCGGCGCCAGCCGGCCTGGCTGACCCAGGCCAGCGCCGCCATCAGCAGGAAGCTGCCGGCCAGCGGGCTTGCCAGGGAGGCGGCGAGTGCCGTCACGGCGGCCACCCAGGGGTGGAACCGCTGCGCCGCCAGCAGCGCGGTCAGCGCCAGGGCGAAACCGACCGCGAACGGCAGCTGACCGATGATCAGTTCGCCCACGAGGGCGATCGCGAACCACAGGCTCGCCAGCCGGTGCCCGCGCTCGGCCCGCGCGCCGCCGAGCAGCGCGTCGGCCGCGGCCGACGCCCAGACGCAGGCCACCGCCCCCAGCAGCCGGGTGCCGATCACCGAGGCCAGCGGCGGGAACAGCAGGCTGTACCCGGGGAGCAGGTGCCCGCCGTACCACTGGTTGTCCCAGAGCAGGGCGCCGTGGCGGCGGAACAGCCAGGTGCGGAATTCCTGCGCCGCCAGGTCCGGTCCGGACATCGGCAGGGCGAGGACGACGGAGCAGAGCACCGCGGTGAGCACCCAGGGATGCCGGGCGGCCCACCGCGCCGCGCGGCGCCACGGCGGGGCGGGTGCGCCCGGTCGGGCCGGTGTGGCGGTCGATATCACGTGGTCCGACGCTCCTGATGACGGGGTCCCAGGGAGCATCTTGGATCGCCCGGCCCGGTCCCGGGGCCGTAACGGGTGGAAACACGCCCGCCGGAGCCGGTCTGGCATAGTCAGGCCGTCACCCGTCGCGTGTCCCGGGTCCCGGCCGGTCGACCGCCCGACCCGGACGTCGTCCACCCGGCCCACCGGCTGGGCCGTCACGTGACGGTCACCCTGTGCACGCACCTGTGCCGAGACCTCCCGGGCGGACATGAGCAGAGACGTTCCGACCCCGCCGGTGTGGTGGGTCGCGCTGGCCGCGGCCCTGGCGCTGGACGTCGGGTCGATCTATCGCGCCACCGCCCAACCGGCCAGCGACGTCCGAACCTACCATCAGTGGATCACCGGGCCACTTCCGAGCTGGACGGCGGCCGGTCCCTACCCGGTGGGGGCGGACCTGCTCTGGTGGCCGTTGCGCTGGCTGCCCGGCCCGGTCAACGTGTGGTGGCTGGTCGCCTGTACCGGTCCCGCCACCGGGCTGGCGTGCCTGGTGCTGTGGCGCACGGCGGGCCGGCCGCTGATCGCCGTCACGGTCTGGCTGACCGCGGCCGGACTGCTGGAACGCTCCTACTGGATGCGGCTGGAACCGGTCGCCGCGCTGGCCGCCCTGCTCATGGTCGTCGGCGTGCGCCGGGGCCGGGTGGCGGGTCCCGCGCTCGTGCTCAGCGGCGGGGCGCTGGTCAAGGTGTGGCCCGCCTTCCTGCTGCCGACGGCGCTGCTGCTGCCGTCCTCGGCGGCGGGGCGGCCGGCGGGGCGCCCGGCGCAGGCGGCCGCCCGCCGGCTGGGCTGGTTCGCCCTCCCCTGGGTGGTCTACGGGCTGGCTGTGCTGGTGCTGCGCCCACCGCACGCCACCACCTGGCTCACCTTCACGCTGACCCGGCGCTCGCAGGCCGAGTCGCTGTCGGTGCTGCCCGCCCTGTGGTCGATGGCCGCCGGCGGCCACACCTGGCACCTGCGCTACGTGGGCGGGCTCGACTCGGCCGACATCGTCACCGGACCGCACCTGCGTGCGGCGCGCCTGGTGCTGCAACTGGTCGCCGTCGCCGTCCTGGCCGTGCTGGCGGCGCGCGTCGTCCCGGTGGCTCGACGTCGGGGTGCCGGCACGGACGGCGGCGAGGGGTTGGCGCTCGTCCTGGTCGCCCAGGTCGCGGCGCTGCTCGTGATCATCTTCGCCGGGCCGGCCTTCTCGCCGCAGTACCTGGTGTGGTTCGCGCCGCTGCTGGCGGTGGCCGCCGGGGACGGGCGGCTGGGCCGGGAGACCGCGCTGTGGCTGGTCGGGTGCGCGTTGACCTTCGTCGAGTTCCCGCTGCTGTGGAACGAGATGCGCGCCGCGGACCCGGTCGCCGTCACCGCGCTGACCGCGCGCGACGCCGTCCTTGCGGTGTTGCTCGGGCTGTGTCTGTGGCGGGTCCTCCGGGCGACCGGTCCCCGGAGGGTGTCGGCCACCGACCGCACCGGAGTACGGTCGGTGACGGGGGTCGACGCGCAGGGGTGAGGCGGATGATCGGTCGGGGTGCGTTGGCGCTGATCGCCGTGCTGTTGCTGGGCGGGTGCCTGGCCGTGCTGGTCGAGGCGCAGTCGGAGTCCTCGATCTACTTCACCGGCGATCGGACCGGAGCGGTCTCCCAGGGCGGGATCATCTACTACCGCTTCGCGGGGGCGAACTACACGATCACGGACGACGCCCGCGGCGCCGCGGACACCACCCCGGTGCCCGTCGCCGTGTACGTCGACCCGGCCGACCCCGCGCACGCCCGGGTCGACGGCGTCACCCGCTGGGTGGACCTGGTCTGCGTCGGGGTCTGGTTCGTGGCCGCGGGCGCGGTGTTCCCGGTCGCCGTCCGCCGGCAGCGACGCCGGCGGCGCATCCGTGCGGAGTTCGCCGCCGGGGACGTCGCGCTCCGGCGGTGAGGGGACGTCGCCTCGTCGCGGTGATCGTCGCCGGTGCACCGGTCGGGGGAGGGGTCGGGGTGTCGCCGGCGCATTGACGTGAACCATGCTCACGTCTGCCTTCCTGTCCGGGCCCGTGCCCCGTTACCGTTCTGGTCTGCACCCGCCCCCGGGGAGACGCCCGACCCGGTCCGACAGTCCGACAGCGAGGTGACGTACATGACGGCGCCCTCGGAGCCGGTCGCGCGCGGCGCGCTGACCACGCCGAAGATCGTGTTCATCGTGATCGCCGCGGCGGCGCCGCTGGCGGCCATCGTCGGGACCGTGCCGCTCATGATCGCGCGTGGGAACGGTGCCGGAGTCCCCGGTGCCTTCGTGCTCGCCGGGGCGACGCTGATCCTTTTCGCGCTGGGTTACGCGGCGATGGCCCGGCACGTCGTCAACACCGGTGCCTTCTACACCTACGTGGCGCACGGGCTGGGCCGGCGGGTGTCCGTGGTGGCGGCGCTCGTCGCCGTGATCGCCTACAACGCCCAGACGGTCGGTCAGATCGGCGGGTTCGGCTTCTTCACCCAGCTGGGCACGGGGGGCGTGCCGTGGTGGGTGGCGGCGCTGGTGTCGGTCGCCGTGGTGGGGGTGCTGGGCTACCGCACCGTCGACGTCAGCGCCCGGGTACTCGCCGTGCTGATGACGCTGGAGATCCTCCTGCTCGGCCTGCTCGACGTGGGGATCGTCGCCAGGCTCGGAACGGCGGCCTTCCCGGTGCACGTGCTCGCGCCGTCCACCGTGGTGTCGGCAGGGCTGCCGATCGCCGTCCTGTTCAGCTTCTCGTGCTTCATCGGGTTCGAGTCGGCTGCCCTCTACGCGGAGGAGACCACGGACCCCCGCCGGACGATCCCTCGGGCCACCTACGCGGCTGTCGTGGTCATCGGTCTGTTCTACGCGTTCACGGCCTGGTTGGCCGTGGGCGCGGAGAGCGGGGCGGGAATCGAGCAGCTCCGGCGGGAGAGCTCGGACCAGGTCGGCCAGCTGTACTTCACCCTGATGACGCGCTACGTCGGCAGCTGGGCGTCGGGGTTGATGGGCCTGATGGTGCTGACCAGCCTGATCGCGGCGATCCTGGCGACGCACAACGCGTCCGCCCGGTACATGTTCGCCCTCGGACGTGAGGGCGTGCTGCCGCGGGTGCTCGGTGGGCTGCACGGCCGGCACCTCTCCCCGCACCGGGCCAGCCTGACCCAGAGCGCGTTCAACCTCCTCGTCGTCGGGCTGTTCGCCCTCGCCGGCCTGGATCCCTACATCGGCCTGGCCTCGACCATGATCGGGCTCGGCACGCTCGGCATCGTGGCGCTGCAGGCGATGGCCGCCTTCGCGGTGGTCGGGTTCTTCCGGCGCCGGGACGACGCCCACTGGTTCGCGACCCGGCTGGCACCCGGCGTCGGCGGCGTCGGGCTCGCCGTCGCGGTGGCGCTGACCGCGTTCAACTTCCGGGTGCTGTCGAACAGTGACTCGCTGATCCTCGACGCCCTCCCCGGGCTCTACCTGGTCGCCGCGATCGCCGGCATCGGGTACGCGACCTGGCTGCGCCGGAACCGGCGCGAGGTCTTCGACGGGATCGCCGAGAGCACGTTCCGGCAGATCCTCGTCGGAACGCCCGATCCGGCCCCGGGCCCGGGAACCGCCCCCTGACCGGAATATTCGGCATCTCTTCTCCTCAGGGATGTGGTTTCTGTTCCGCTCTAGGCGGCGGAGCGCAGGGAGGTCGTCCCGCGAGTCCACAGCGTGCGGAACAGGGATTGCCTTGCCAGCAACTCTTGGGGTGTGCCCACGTCGATGACGC
>DATDMG010000563.1:0-2226 GCA_036518955.1 Kineosporiaceae bacterium
GGAAGCAGGTGCGGCAAGCTCTGGCCGATGACCAGCGGCCCCACCGTGGCCACACTCCCGGCGTCCACAGTGCGCGCGTTGCCTCTGGGCCGTTGGAACGCTTCGCCTTGCGAGGTGTCTATCCGCTGCGACGGTGCCAGCGCACAGGGCCAGCCTGGATCGGCGGTTGGTCGGGTGCGCCAGATGACGAGCGCATCCCAGGGCCGCCCCAGCGCCCCGGGTCGCCCCAGGGCGCAGTCCTGGGGTGTTGCGCGCTGGTCCGGTGGTCGTACTCGGCTCGGCTGGCCGGGTCGCCCAGGATCGCGTAGGCGGCGATCGCCTTTTCGAGCGTGGTGTTTGAGGCTGCCCCGAGGGTCGGGTCACCTGACGGGCGCGTATCGGGATGGTTCTGGCGCATCAATGTGCGGTAGGCGCGCCGGATCTGCTCCTCGGTCGCGTTCCGGGCCACTCCCAGGATGGTGTACGGGTCACTGCCGTTGAGCCTCATGTCACCCTCCAGGGTCTGCGTCCGGGTGGGGGTCCCGCCGCCGCGGCGGGCGGGGGGAACAGCGCCGGGGGTGTGGTTGGGGCGGGTGCTGGTGGTTGGCCTCGCCTGGGCCGCGAACGGTACGCCGTCAAGGCGTGGGCGTCGCGCAACGTGCGTCGGGCGCGGTGCATCGAACAACGGCCCAGGCGAGGGTCCCGCGAGCATGCTGTGTCGGGCGATCACCTACCTTCGTGCGGCCTTGCTTTTCGGTGCGGTTCTGGGGGGCGGGATGCCGGGCCGGCCCCGGGCGGTGAGCGTTGCCGGCTCCACCCGCCGATACCGGGGTGCCGGGGTCGTCGCGGTCGCAACCCCAGGGTCCGGGTCGGGCGCGCCCACCGACGGGGGCGGGTTGCCGGACACGGAGCGCGTGGACGAGCCGGAGGGGGGCGACTGCCCCATTCCTGGGCGATGATGGCGTCGAACTCGGCTCGCAGCAGCTGCTCGTCCCCGCACACCAGCTCGAGGAACTCCTCGTGCAGGCTGTCCGCGGCGTGGTTCTGGACGGCGGGAACCGTGGCCAAGAGGCTCACCACCAGGTCAGGCGGTGATCGCCTGCTGACCCGCGGACCTGCTGCTGATCTCGATCTTGCGCGGCTTCGCATGCTCGGCGACCGGGATCTTCAGGGCCAGCACCCCGGAGTCGTAGCTGGCCTCGATCCGCTCGGTGTCCAGGTTGTCACCGAGCACGAGCTGGCGGCTGAACACCCCCCGCGGCCGTTCCGCGGCGAGCAGCTCGGCGTCGCTGGCCCGCGCCGGGCGCTCGGCTTTGACTGTGACCACGTTGCGTTCCACATCGATGTCGATCGAGTCCTCGCTGACCCCCGGCAGGTCGAACTCGACATGGAAGAGGTCCCCGTCCCGCCAGGCGTCCATCAGCATCGCCGTAGGCCGGGCCAGGGTGCCGTTCGGGCCGAAGACCTCCTGGGTCAATCGGTCCAGCTCACGGAAGGGGTCGGTGCGCATCAGCATCATCCTCACCTCCATCGCGTCTCTTCTGATGCTCCCAGGTGCGCCACCGGTCCCGTTCGGGATCTGTGGTGTGCGCTATAGATTTCTTGTAGCACTGCCGACATACTGATGCAAGAGCCCGACCAGAGAATCCGCGAGAAGGGACGGCCCCACGGCCCCACCATGACAGCGCCCGCTCCCGACGGCGACCGCGGCGTATACGGCATCTCGGTGGCCGCCGAACTTGTCGGCATGGGTCCGCAGACCCTTCGCCTGTACGAGGCCCGCGGTCTCCTCGAACCCCAGCGCACCGCAGGAGGCACCCGCCGGTACAGCTCGAACGACCTGGACCGGTTGCGCCGAATCGGCGACCTGCTCGGGGCCGGTCTCAACCTCGCCGGCATCGTCATGGTCCTGGACCTGGAGCGCGAAAACGCCCGGCTGCGCAAAGAACAGGAGGATCCCTCAAGAGCCCGCAGGCCTGTACGGAGGGGACGGTCCGGCTAGGGAGGCGACGGGACGCCGTTCTGGAAACAGGCCACCTGCGTTCCCGCTGACCGGTGCGCGGGACCTCGACGGTGACGTGATCGTTGATGAGATCGGAGCCTGGCACGGTCGCTGGTGTCTACCGGGCCAGCCGACCTGGGCACGGCAATTGCGAAGGAGTCACATGGCGACTGCTGATCCGGAGCAAGCGTCTGTGAGGGCGCACCGACTCCTTTTCCACGAGCGCTGGTTTGCCCAGCTGTGCC
>DATDMG010000564.1:0-3283 GCA_036518955.1 Kineosporiaceae bacterium
CCCCGATGTAGAGCGCGATCACGGGCCGCAGCAGGTCCCGCGCGGCGGCCAGGTCGTCGTCCACGACCACCGGGACGGCGCACGGCACCTCGAAGTCCGCGTCCGTCCGCCGGGCGCCGGGACGGGCGAACCCCTCGGCGAGCAGCCCCCGGTAGTGCGCGTCCAGCCGGGGCGAGAAGAAGATCGGCAGCCAGCCGTCGGCGATCTCCGCGGCGAGCGCGACGTTCTTCGGCCCCTCGGCGGCGAGCAGGATCGGCAGGTCGGCGCGCAACGGGTGGACCGTCGACTTCAGCGGCTTGCCGAGGTGGAGACCGCCGGGGTGCGGCAGCGGATAGAACGGGCCGTGGTGGGTCACCGGCTCGGCGCGGGCGAGCACGGCCCGGAGGATCTGGACGTAGTCGCGGGTCCGGGCCAACGGCTGGGGGTACGGCTGGCCGTACCAGCCCTCCACCACCTGCGGCCCGGACACCCCCAGGCCCAGCACGAACCGGCCGCCGCTGAGGTGGTCCAGGGTCAGTGCCGCCATCGCCGTCGCGGTCGGGGTCCGCGCGGACAGCTGCAGGATGTTCGTGCCCAGCCGGATCGTGGACGTCGCCGAGCCCCACCAGGCGAGCGGGGTGAGGCAGTCGGACCCGTAGGCCTCCGCCGTCCAGACCGAGTCGAACCCGAGCCGGTCGCACAGCGCGATCGCCTCGGCGGCACCGGCCGGCGGGCCGACCGACCAGTACCCTGCGTGGAACCCGAACTTCACCCTGCCGCTCCCTTCACTCCGCCCCCTTCACGCCGCTCCCTGCACACCGCTCCGGTCACGCCGACCGCAGGACCAGGCCGCTGGTCGGGACGCCGGTCCCGGCGGTGACGAGCACCGGGCCACCTCCACGGACCTGGTTCACCGACGTCCCGCGCACCTGCCGCACCGCCTCCGCGATGCCGTTCATGCCGTGGATGTACGCCTCCCCGAGCTGGCCGCCGTGCGGGTTGACCGGCAGCCGGCCGTCGAGCTCGATCCCACCGTCCGCGACGAAGTGCCGGGCCTCGCCGCGCTCGCAGAACCCCAGTTCCTCCAACTGCAGCAGTACGTACGGGGTGAAGTGGTCGTAGAGGACGGCGGTGCGCACGTCCGCGGGCCGGACGCCGGACTGCCGCCACAGCTGCCGGCCGACGACGCCCATCTCCGGCAGGGTTCCCACGTCGTGGCGGTAGTAGCTGGTCATCACGTACTGGTCGGCGGCGCTGCCCTGGGCCGCGGCCGCGATCACTGCCGGCGGGTGCCGCAGCTGGGCGGCCCGCCGGGCGGAGGTGACCACCACGGCGACGGCACCGTCGCTCTCCTGGCAGCAGTCCAGCAGCCGCAGCGGCTCGGCCACCCAGCGGGACGCCTGGTGGTCGGCGAGACTGATCGGGCGGCCGTGGAACCAGGCGTGCGGGTTGGTCGCCGCGTGGCGCCGGTCCGCGACCGCGACCGCGCCGAAGTCGGCGCTGGTGGCACCGGACAGGTGCTGGTAGCGACGGGCGACCATGGCGACCATCGCGGCCGGCGTGCCCAGGCCCGTCGGGTAGTGCCATCCGGCGTCCACCCCGTTGGACGTCGGTGCCGTCGCCGCGGCCAGCGACACCTGGCCGAACCGGTGCCCGGACCGCTCGTTGAGCGCCCGGTAGCACACCACCACCCGGGCCAGCCCGGACGCCACGGCGAGCACCGCCTGCTGGACGACGGCGCACGCCGCCCCGCCCCCGAAGTTGATCCGGCTGAAGAAGGTGAGCTCGCGGATCCCGAGCTCGCGGGCGACAGCGATCTCCGAGCTGTTGTCCATCGTGAAGGTGACCAGCCCGTCGACGTCGGACGCCGCCAGCCCCGCGTCGTCCAGGGCCGCCCGGGCGGCCTCGACCGCGAGCCGCAGCTCGCTGCGGCCGGAACGCTTGGAGAACGTGGTCGCCCCGATGCCGGCGATCGCGCACGCGCCCTCGATCACGGCTGCCTCCCCGCGTCGGCGCCGGCCGCGCCCGGCAGCTGGAACTCCACCGTGCCGGTGACGTGGTCGCCGCGCGCCACCGTGCCGGTGACGGCGACCGTCCCCGAGCCGGTGGCCTCGTCCCACCGGCTGACGTGGCCGGTGAACGTCAACCGGTCACCCGGGTGGCACGGCACGCCCAGCCGGACGGCGACGCCCCGCACCACCGCCGTCGGTGCCCATCGGGTCAGGTAGCTCTGCACCAGGCCGGTGGTGGTCAGGATGTTGACGAAGATGTCGGGCGACCCGCGCAGCCGGGCGCGGTCCCGGTCGTGGTGCACGTCCTGGAAGTCCCGGGTCGCCAGGGCGGTGCTGATCACGAAGGTGGGCGTGACGTCGAGGCGCAGCGGCGGCAGCACCGCCCCCGGCCCCGGTCCGGGCGAGGGCACCGGACGCCAGGCCGGTAGCACCAGATCCTCCGGCTCCACCTCGCCGTGGCGCCGGTCGGTGGGGCCCACCCGCACCAGGGCGAGCTCGACGTCCATCCCGATCCGGACGGCGCCGGCGGCGACGTCCACCAGCTCGCCCACCATCCGCACGCCGTCGGCCAGGTCGACCAGGCCGATCACGATGGGCAGCCGGCGGCCCGGGACGGGCGGATGGTGATGAACGACGAAGCTGTGCAGCCGCCCGGCACCCGAGCTCACCACGTACCGGGGGTCGGCCGGCTGCAGCTCACCGCACGCGGGGCAACCCGGGCCCGGCGGGTGCCGGAGCCGGCCGCACCGGGCGCAGCGCTGGATCCGCAGCTCCCCCACCGCGGTGCCGGCCCAGAAGAAGGCGGTGTCCTCGGTGACGACGGGCCGCAGCGCAGCGGCCTGCGCCGCGCCCGCCGCGCCCGCCGCGGCGGGGCCGGGCGGCTGGCCGGCACCGGCCTCGGGCGGGCGGAACTTCAACACCCGGAACAGCATCTCGGCGACCGGTTCGGGGCCGCCGGGCCCGTCGACCAGCCAGGTGCTGCGGGTGGTGACGAACCAGCCCTCGCCGAGCGCGGTCCGCTTCGGACCGGCCAGGTCGATGAGCCGGGTGGTGACCCGCAGCAGCTCCCCCACCCGCAGCGGCCGGTGGTAGGTCTGCTCGCAGTTGGTCGCGACCACCGACGTGTACCCGGCGGCGTCCAGGACGGCGGAGGCCGCCTGCAGCGGGTCGGCAGGGTCCGGTGGGGTCCGCAACCCTCGCATCGTCCACACCTGGATCATCGCGGGCGGGGCGACGCCCTCGGCGAGGTACCGCGGCTCGTCGTCCCCGAGAGCCTCCAGCCAGTGCCGCAC
>DATDMG010000565.1:0-23356 GCA_036518955.1 Kineosporiaceae bacterium
GGTCGCGGTCGTAGCCACGGTCGCGGTCGTAGCCACGGTCGCGGTCGTAGCCACGGTCGCGGTCGTAGCCACGGTCCTCACGACCGTTGCCGCGATCGTCACCGTAACCTCGAGCGTGGTCACGTCCGTAATGACTCTCGTAGCCCCGACCCTCGGTGCCCCACGGACGGTCGTCCTGGCCGTACCCAGGACCACTCTCGCCGTATCCGGTGTCCCGGCTTCCAACCGGCGTGCGGTAGCTGTCGTACTCACGCTGGCGATCCGCGGTACCTGAGCGGTCGCGGCCGACCTGGACGGCGTACGGGATCGCCCGGGGTGCGGCCGGGTACAGGCTCATGGTCTGAGCGGTGTCGTCGGCGGGAAAGTAACGAGCGGCCATCCTTGCTCCAGGCGAGGGACAGGAGGTAGGTCAGTGCGGTGGTCACCGACGCCAGGCCCTTCGACACCGGCCCATTACGCAGGAGTGATACGTTCCCTCGATCATTCCCCTAGGCGGGTAATGAAAGGGTCTGCGGCACATTTACGGTCGGGCGGTGCGTCGGTTCGCCGACGGTTGTCGTGAAGCGCTGACTCGCCGACCTCAACAGGCGCCGGCGCTTTCGGGGCATGACGGAACAGGCGCGCATGACGTCCCGCGCCGTCCGGAGCTCACGCTCCTCACGGCTCGTCATACCCGACTCAACCTGCGGATGATCTCAGCGGGAGCGCAGCGAAGGGTCGGGCGGGAGCATGCTTCGGTCGGGGATCTACACCGGTTGCTCGCTTTCTTCCTGTGATCTGATGCCCAAAAGCCTCTCGTACCCCGAGTCAAGGCGACCGTAAGGAGCGGCTATGGGACGGAACCGAGGTCAATGTCGAGTCAACTGCGCTGACCAGGAGCATTCGTTGGCCCACTTGACGCGGCCGCCCAGGCCGGGCGCCAATTTCAGATCAATTCCGTGGTCCACCGCCGACCACCGCAAATGATGTGCAGGGCGGCCGGGAGTGCGCCGTCGTCCAGCGGGACGAGCGCCACCGGGGCCGGCTGCCCCAGGGCCGCCTGGATCTCCTGGAGCGGGAGCGACGGCGCCGGCTGGGCGTTGTTCGACCGATCCGAGCGGGTGAAGGGCCGGCACCCGAGGGTGGGCAAGGATGAACTCGGTGAGCAGCCGGTTGTCACTGCCGGTGGGGCACGTGCAGGGCACCCCGGGCCAGGGCGAAGGCGCCGCCCGGAAATCCGGAGACGGCGGAGGGAGGGAAGGAAGGCCGCCGGAGGTGGTGCGGGTCTCAGGTCGCCACGAAACCCACCGTCCGCCGGTCGACGGTGGTGAAGTACCCGGCCAACCGGCCGCGGCCGTTCACCCCGCTGACGACGGTGCAGCCGGCAGCTCCCGGGGCGCTGAGGCTGCGCACCCGCCCGTTGGACCAGACGAAGCCGAGCGTGGCGCCCGTCCGATCGACGTAGGAGCCGACGAGGTCGCCGGCGTTGTCGACGCCGAGCACCTGGGTCTGGGTCGCGTTGCCGAGGTCGAGAGGGGTGAACCTGCCACGGTCGAGCACGAAGCCGTGGAGGGACTCTCCCGTGGCGAAGTTGCCGACGACCACCCCCTTCGCGTTCACTCCGGTCGCCTCGAGGTTGGTGTGTGCTACCGGGATGCCGATCGGTTGGAAGGTGCCGCGGCACACGTCGTAGAGGTATCCGTGGGACAGCCCCTTCTCGTCGTCGTAGGCACCGGCGGCCCATCCGGTGTCGCTGATCCCGAAGAGCCGGTCGATCGAGGGTCGGGCCCTGCCCAGCGGGTCGCGGACGGCGCGGAGGGTGTCGCCGAACCAGACGAAGCCCGAGGTCGCGCCGTCCTTGCCGACGAAGGAGCCGACGTGGACGGAGAACCGGTTGATGCCCGTCTCGACCGTCTGCCGCGCCCCCGGTACGGTCCGTCGGACGACGTCGCCCTGCCGGTACGGTGCTCGGATCAAGAAGCCGGTGCTCGGGTACAGCAGCTCTCCGCCGCCGCCCGCGGTCCCCACCGCGATACCGGCGTCGTTGATCGCGCGCAGTTGGGTGGAGCGAGGGCCCCCGGTGACGGTGAAGGTCGCCATGGTCAGCTTCCGCTTCCACCACTGCGGCCCGAAGGGACTCGCGGTCCGGGCCGCCGCGGCCGCCCGGCGCGACGCCGCCGTGCACATCGGCAGGCCCGTGAGTGCGTCCCGGACGAGCCCGCCGGTGGTGATCGGAACCACCGCGGTCGGGGCTGCCGACCCGGCGACGGCGGTTCCCACCAGCAGCACGCCGGTGACCGCCACCACGACCGCTGCGGTCACCGCGAGCCGTCGGGGCCAGCGCCGGACGCCGGGCAGGGGGCCCGGCGGTGAGGGCAGCAGGTCCGACATGTGGTGCCTCCGTGGCGACTGGCCGCCAGCCCGACCGGTCCGACCCCGCTGACGGTTCGGACGCGGATGAGTACGAGGGGCCTACGGCATGGGTTACGCGCGCCTGCCGCAGGCCTCCCGAAATCCTCTGGAGGGTATGGCCGCCCCTGGTCGACCCCGGTCAGCGCGCCGTCAGCGCCGGGTCAACGGGGTGCGACCGGGAGGATCAGCGCCGGCGGGCGTCCGTCAGCAGACGCACGTACTGGGCGCGTTCGAACCCCCCCGGATCCGCCACCCCTGCGGCGCTGGCGCTGCCGCGCATCTCGGCGACCGACGCGTACAGGCTCCCCTCCATCCAGGACTCCAGTCCGTCGAGGACGGTCCTGAGGTGCTGCGGCCCCTTCTTGATCAGGGCGGACGTCATGCAGGCGACGTTCGCGCCGACGAGGAGCGCCTTGGCGACGTCCTCGGCGGCGTGCACGCCGGACGTCGCGGCGAGCGAGGTCGCCGGCAGCTGAGGCCGGAGCACCCCGATCCACCGCAGCGGAAGCCGCAGGTCGGCGGAGGTCGACAGCTCGAGCCGGGGTGCCACCCCGAACGTCGACAGGTCCAGGTCCGGGGTGTAGAAGCGGTTGAAGAGGACCAGCCCGTCGACCCCGGTGGCTACTGCCGCCGCGGCGAAGTGCGCCGTCGAGGAGAGGTACGGCGACAGCTTCACCGCCAGCGGGACGTTCACCGCCTTCCGGACACCGGCGATGACCTCCAGGTACCCGGCCTCCACCGTCGCCGCGTCCCGGGTCGGGTCGGTCGCCATCGAGTAGAGGTTGAGCTCGACGGCGTCGGCCCCGGCCGCCACGAACTCCCCCGCGTAGCGCTCCCACGAGCCGGGATGGACGGCGTTGAGGCTGGCGATCACCGGGATGCCCAGGCGCTCCTTGGCCTCTCCCAGCAGCCGTAGGTGCCGCTCCGCCCCCAGCTCCAGTTCCGGGAGCACCGGGAAGTAGTCGACCGACTCGGCATAGCTGTTCGTACCCTGCTCCAGATGCTCGTCCAGCAGCAGTTCCTCGTCGATCACCTCCTCCTCGAAGAGGGAGGGCAGGACGACGGCCGCCGCGCCGGCGTCCTCGAGCCGGAGCAGATCCTCCAACCGGCCGGTCAGCGGGCCGGCCGAAGCGATCACCGGGCCGGACAGCGGGAGACCCAGGTAGGTGGTACGCAGGTCGGGGCTCATGGTCGGTCCTCCGTGACGGTCGTGGCGGAGCCCAGGGCCGTCGGGCCGTCCGCCCCCGGCGCGTGGCCGTTCGTCGTGCCTTCGGCCGGGTCGGGGTCGACGGCCGAGTGCGGGACGGTCCGCTCCAGCCCGGCGAGCTGGGAGTACAGCCGCCAGCGCTCGTCGGCGTCCGCCTGCGCCAGGTCGGCGAGCATCGTGGCGCGGTCGGGGTCGGAGCGGGAGAGCATGCTGAAGCGGGTCTCCGCGGCCATGAACTCCGTGACCTTCTGGTTGGGCTGCTTGGAGTCCAGGTGGAACGGGTGGCCCTCGGCGTCCTCGCTGGGCCGATACCGGTAGAGCGGCCAGTATCCGCTGCCGACGGCGTCCTTCTGGTGGGTCATCGAGGTGCTCATCTCGATCCCGTGCGCGATGCACGTGCTGTACGCGATCACCAGCGACGGCCCGGGCCAGGCCTGGGCCTCCAGCAGCGCCCGGACCGCCTGCTGCTCGTTCGCGCCGATGGCGATCTGGGCCACGTACACGGTGCCGTACTGCTGGGCGATCGCGCCGAGGTCCTTCTTCGCACCGGGCTTGCCGGCGGCCGCGAACTTGGCTGCCGCGCCCCGCGGGGTGGCCTTGGACGCCTGGCCGCCGGTGTTCGAGTACACCTCGGTGTCCAGCACCAGCAGGTTGACGTTGGCCCCCGAGCTGAGCACGTGGTCGACCCCGCCGTACCCGATGTCGTAGGCCCAGCCGTCGCCACCGACGATCCACACCGCCTTCTCGACGAGCTCGTCCGCGAGCATCAGCAGCCGCGCGGCGTCCCGGTCGTCGGCGAACTCCGGCCCGGCGAGCACCTCCTTCAGCGCCGCCACCCGGGCTCGCTGCGCCTGGACGCCGGCCTCGCCGCCCTGATCGGCGCGCAGGAGGTCGTCGACCAGCGGGCCGATCCGGTCGCGCAGGGCGTCCAGCAGACGCCGGGCCTCGTTGTGCTGCCGCTCCCAGCCGAGCCGCAGCCCGAGACCGAACTCGGCGTTGTCCTCGAAGAGCGAGTTGGACCAGGTGGGACCTCGGCCGTACGCGTCACGGGCATAGGGCGTGGTGGGCAGGTTCCCGCCGTAGATGGAGGAGCAGCCGGTCGCGTTCGCGATCAGCATCCGGTCCCCGAACAGCTGGGTGAGGGTCTTCAGGTACGGGGTCTCACCGCAGCCGGAGCAGGCACCGGAGAACTCGAACAGCGGCTGCAGCTGGGACACGCCCTTCACCGTGTCGTGCCGGACCGCCGTCCGGTCGATCTCCGGGATGTCCAGGAAGAAGTCGAAGCTGCGCCGCTCGGCGTCGCGGTGGTCGATCGCCGGCTGGAGGTTGAGGGACTTGTGCTTGACCTCCGTCTTGCTGCGGACGGGGCAGACGTCGACGCAGATGCCGCACCCGGTGCAGTCGTCCGGGGCGACCTGCACGCTGAGCAGATGCCCGGGCAGGTCGCGGCTGTTGTACTTCTTGCTCTTGAACCCCTCCGGCGCACCGTCGAGCGCGTCCGGCGTGAACACCTTGATCCGGATCGCGGTGTGCGGGCAGGTGATCGCGCACTTGCCGCAGTCGATGCAGATGCTCTCGTCCCAGATCGGCAGGTCCAGGGCGATGGCGCGCTTCTCCCAGCGGGCGGTGTCGGTCGGCCAGGTGCCGTCGACCGGGAGCGCGCTGACGGGCAGCAGGTCGCCCTCGCCGGCGAGCATCTTCGCGGTGACCCGGCGCACGAACTCCGGCGCGTGGTCGGGCAGCGGCGGCATCCGGTGCAACTCGCCCGCCACCCGGTCCGGGACGGCGACCTGCTCGAGCTCGGCGATCGCCCGGTCGATGGCCGCCAGGTTGCGCTCGACGACCGTGCGGCCGCGCTTGCCGTAGGACTTCTCCACCGCCTTCTTGATCTGCGGCACGACCTCGTCCTCCGGCAGCACGCCGGAGAGGTGGAAGAAGCACGGCTGCATGATCGTATTGATCCGGCTGCCGAGTCCGACCTCGCGCGCCAGCCGGAAGGCGTCGATCACGAAGAACCGCAGCCCCTTGTCGATGATCTGCTGCTGCACCTCGACGGGCAGGTGGTCCCAGACGGTGCCGGCCGGGTACGGACTGTTCAGCAGGAGGGTGGCGCCGGACGTGGCCAGCTCCAGCACCTTCATCTTCTCCAGCAGGTTGAACTGGTGGACGGCGACGAAGTCGGCCGCACCCGGTTCCACCAGGTAGGTCGAGCGGATCAGCTGCTTGCCGAACCGCAGGTGCGAGACGGTCACCGCGCCGGACTTGCGGGAGTCGTAGACGAAGTAACCCTGGGCGTAGCCGTCCGTACCCTCGCCGATGATCTTCACGGAGTTCTTGTTCGCGCCGACCGTGCCGTCCGCGCCCAGGCCGAAGAAGACCGCCGCGACGGCGTCCGTCGGGATCCTGAAGTCCGGGTCGACCGGCAGCGACAGGTGCGTGACGTCGTCCACGATGCCGACGGTGAACCGGCGCCGCGGACCCGGCGAGGCGAGCTCGTCGAACACGGCCTTGACCATCGCCGGGGTGAACTCCTTGCTGGACAGTCCGTACCGGCCGCCGATCAGGGTCGGCACAGGGCCGCCGGCCTCGGCGAGCGCGGTCAGGACGTCCTGGTGCAGCGGCTCGGCGGGCGCGCCCGGTTCCTTGGTGCGGTCGAGGACGGCGACCGCACGCACGGTCGGCGGCAACGCGGCGAGGAACGCCTCCGAGGGGAAGGGCCGGTACAGCCGGACAGCGACCAGGCCGACCCGCTCACCGCGGCGGGTGAGTTCGTCGACCGTCTCCTGGGCCGCGCCGACGCCGGATCCCATCAGGACGACGACACGTTCGGCGTCCGGTGCACCGTGGTACTCGACCAGCCCGTACCGGCGACCGGTGACGGCGGCGAGCTCGTCGAAGACCTCGGCGACGATGCCCGGCACCGCCTGGTAGAACGGGTTGCAGGCCTCCCGGGCCTGGAAGAAGGTGTCGGGGTTCTGGGCCGAGCCACGCAGCACCGGCGCGTCCGGCGTCAGGCCGCGATCATGATGAGCCCGCACGTCGCTCTCCCGGATCAGCGCCCGCATCTCGTCGTCCGACAACAGCTTGATCTTGTCCACCTCGTGCGAGGTGCGGAAGCCGTCGAAGAAGTGCAGGAAGGGGATCCGGCTGCGCAGGGTCGCCGAGTGGGCGACGAGGGCGAAGTCCTGCGCCTCCTGCACGGACGACGCGCAGAGCATCGCCCATCCGGTCATCCGCGCGCTCATCACGTCGCTGTGGTCGCCGAAGATGCTCAGCGCGTGGGTGGCGAGCGTGCGGGCCGCGACGTGGATCACCGCGGGGGTCAGCTCGCCAGCGATCTTGTACATGTTGGGCAGCATGAGCAGCAGGCCCTGCGACGCCGTGAACGTCACCCCCAGGGTGCCCTTGGTGACCGCACCGTGCAGGACGCCGGCGGCACCCGCCTCCGACTGCATCTCGACGACGTCCGGGACGCCGCCCCAGAGGTTGCGCCGCCGAGCGGTACTCCAGGCGTCCGCCACCTCGCCCATCGGGGACGCCGGCGTGATCGGATAGATCGCGGCCACCTCGCTCAGCGCGTACGCGACCCGCGCCGCCGCCTCGTTCCCGTCCAGACACGCCCACTGACCGTCCATCTCGCCTCCGAGTTCGCAACCCGACCCCGGCCGGCGCGACGGCGGTCGTCGCCCTGGGCCGGAGCGCTCCCCACGCTAGGGCGGTCGAGGGGCCCGGCCGCGGTTCCGAAGGTCCCGGTTGCCCTGCCGGAGCAGCGGCGGACCGTGACGGAGCAGGGTTTACCGGGTCATCACGAGACCAAGGTCCGGGCCGAGCGTCAGCGAGGGGTCCGGCCGGGCATCTCCGGGATCACGCCGTCCGACGCCGGCGCGAACGGCTCGTCCACTCCACCTGCATGATCACGACCAACGCGCATGATCACAGCTGAAGTACATGATCACGGTTGGTGCGGGTCGTGCTCGCCCGGGCGGCGACGCCGGTCGGGGCTGACGGAGGCCAGGAAGTCCTCGATGTCCCGGATCCCGCGGGCCGCCTCGGTGGCGACGTCCACGCCGTCAACCACTTCCGGCAGCTCCTCGGCGCCCTGGCCGGCGGTGCGGCGGCCCCGGACCGGGTGGCGGGCCGGTGGGCCGGACCCCAGCCACGAGGACCGGATCGCGTAGCCACAGCACCAGCAGCCGGCGGCCGCGGCCAGTCCGGCGATCAAGGCCCAGATCAGCACCGCGACGACGTGGCGGAGCTCGGCGCGAAGGAGGTCCAGGGAGGCGGTCAGTCCGGAGAGCCCGGTGTCGTCCCACGGCACGGATGGCATGGCGCGCCTCCACAGTGAGGAGCCGACACTTCGTGACACACGGCCACGAAAAGCACGGTACGCGCCTTTGCATAGCAGGAACAGAGGCCTGGGTCCTGGTGAACGCTCTCTCCAGCAGGTGCCCGCTACAGGAGGTGCTCGACGAGGTCGGCCAGGTGGCGGAGCAGCGGGACGGCGAGATCGCGCTCGTCGGGGTCCAGCCGGTCCCAGGCGGCCGAGAACTGGTCGGCGACCACGGCCCGCTTGTCCGCCAGCAGGTCCCGCCCACGGGGGGTCAGGCTGAGCACCCGGCGACGCCCGTCACCGCCGTCCGAGCCTCGGCGCAGCAGGCCGGCGGCCTCCAGCCCGGCGGCGCCCCGGGTCACCGTGGGCTGGCTCAGACCGGTGTACGCGGCGACGGCCCCGATGCCGTCGTCACCGCACGACTCGACGGCATCGAGCAGGACCAGTTGCGGCACGGTCAGGTCGTCGAAGAGGGGGGCCAGGCGTCCGCGTGTCCGTCGCGCCGCAGCCAGGAGGGCCAGGACGGCATCGGCGAACTCGGCGGCGTCACGCCGGTCGTCCCCCAGCAGGCGCACGGACGGGCGCGGCGCGGCGTCGCACGCGTCGTCCACCCCGCCATCCTGACCGATGGCCAGCGCCGACGACAGGCGGTTGCCAGCGAGGACTTCGCCGGCGGGAACGGCGGGGAGGCCATGCGCGCGATCTGGGTGTCGTCGAAGCCGACCTGGCCGAGGTCCTGGGGCGGCAGTTCGGCAGGTGAGCGGCAGCACTCGGTTCAGAGCCGGACGGCGGCGGTCACCGGGCCCAGGTAACGCACCGGAACGATCCGGATGGTCTCACCCGTGCGGGGCGCGTGGATCATCAATCCGTTCCCCAGGTAGATCCCGTTGTGGCCGATCGGCTGGTAGAAGAAGACGACGTCGCCCACCGCCAGGTTGTCCACGCTGACCCGGGTGCCGTACGTCGCCTGCATCGCGGCGTTGTGCGGCAACGAGACCCCCGCCTGCTTCCAGGCCATCATCGTGAACCCGCTGCAGTCGAACCGGTTGGGGCCCGCAGCCCCCCACTGGTAGGGGTCGCCGAGCTGCGCGCAGGCGTAGTGCAGGACCTTCTCGACGCGCGCGTCCACGGCCTGGATGTGGACGTCGTCGCACGTCAGGCTCCCTGACGCCGGCACCGGCACGCCGACCCCGCGCAGACCCGCCTGCTCGTCGGCGGCGTCACGCTGCTGGAGCTGCTGCCGCTCCCCCGGGGTCAACCGGGCCAGCATCGCGCTGGCCGCGGCCAACTTGGCCTCGATCTCGCTCTTCTGCGCGGCGAGCTGGGCCTGGGTCCGTTGCAGGAGTTCCTGCTGCTCCGCCAGGTCCGTCATCCGGCCGACCATCAGGGCGCGCTGCCGGGTCAGGTCGTCGACGGCCTCGACTCGACGGTCGACCAACGACGTCAGCAACCCGCTCGCGGCGACATACCCGTCGGGCCGGTCCCCCAGGAAGAGCTGGACGGTCGCCAGGTCCCCCGCCTTGTAGACGTCCGCGGCGATCCGGCCCAGGCGCTTTCGCGCCAGCTCGACCGCCTGGCGCTGGCCGGCCAGCTCGGTCCGGGCGGCGGAGATCCGCACCCCCAGCGAGGTGGCCTTCTCCTGGGCGCCGTCGTAGTTCTCGGTGAGCTGCTCGGCCTGCGATCGCAGCGCCTTCACCTGCTGCCCGACCTGATCGAGCGTCGGCTTCGGGGCGGCGTCCGCGGCGGTGCGGACGACCAGGAGGGTGACACCGGCCGCCAGCACGAGCGCGACGGCGCAGTGCAGGGCACGCCGGGCACCACGCCCGAGCAGCCCGTTCACCACATCCGCCTCCGTCGTCGCCACCCACACCGCCTCGACACCAACGCAGCCCGGTCAGCGGGTGAGCCGACGGTAAGCAACAGGCCGAGGCACTGTCGTCAAGGCTGTCGTCAAGACCACGTCAATTCCTGCAACACCTGGCATCGGCAGGCCGGGCCGCCCGCACGAGGGCCAGGAGGCAGGGATCTGGATCGGGCCGACCGGGGGACCCGGGATTGCCCCGGTTGCCTGAACCGACCCTCGGTCGCCCGGTAACGTGCGGCGTCGTGGGACGTCGAGAGCAGGCGGAGGCGTCGCGGGCGAGTCTGGACGCACCCGGTGAGCCCTGAGCCGTGGATCCTCGCCGTCGACCTCGGCAACGGCGGCCCCAAGGTCGCCGCGGTCACCTGCCAGGGCGAGGTGCTCCGGACGGCGATGCGCCCGGTGCGCGTCCGCATCGGTCTCGACGGGGAGGCCACCCAGGACGCGACCGAATGGTGGCAGGGGCTCACCGCGGCCACCCGGGAGATCGTCGGGGGCGGCGTCGACCCGCGAACGCTGCACGCCGTGGCGATCACGGGCCAGTGGGGGTCGACGGTGGCGATCGACAGGGCGGGGCAGCCGGTCGGTGACGTCATCCTCTGGGCCGATACCCGGGCCCGGGACCTGATGCGCGACGTCGTCGGGGGTCGGGTCAGCGTCTCCGGGATGGCGCCGCACAAGGTGCTCCCGTTCGTCCGCCTCACCGGGGGCGCGCCCACACCGTCCGGCGCCGACCCCACCGGGGCGTGCCTGCTGCTGCGGGAGCGGTTCCCGGAGCTCTACGCGCGGACGGCGACACTGCTGGAGCCGGTGGACTACCTGGGCCTGCGCTTCACCGGCCGGGTCGCCGCGACGCCCGCCTCGATGACCCTCTCGTGGCTCACCGACAACCGGCCGGGAGCACCGGTCGGCTACCTGGACGGTCTGGTCGCCCGGGCCCGGCGCGACCGCGACCGGTTGCCGGAGCTGCTGCCGACCGGCTCGGTGCTGGGCACCCTGTCGCCGGAGGTCGGCGACGAGCTAGGGCTGATGCCCGGCGCGCCCGTCGTCTGCGGCATCCCCGACCTGCACGCCGCCGTCGTGGGCTCGGGGGCGGTGGCGCCCTACGCGTCGCACCTGGCGGTGTCGACGACGCAGTGGTTCGGCACCCGGGTGCCGTTCAAGCGCACCGACCCGTTCCACCAGATCGCCACGATCCCGGGGCTCGATCCGCACCATCCGGTGGTGGCGAACAACCAGGAGACCGGCGCCGCCGCCCTGCAATGGTTGCGCGAGCAGATCATCGCTCCGGACGACGACCTCCTCGGCGGCGGCAGCGGTATCGGTCGGCAGGGCGCCGCACCGGAGGCCGACAACCCTACCTTCGAGCAGTTGCTCGCGCTGGCGGCGCGGGCTCCGGCGGGTTCGGAGGGCCTGCTGTTCATGCCCTGGCTGAACGGCGAGCGGAGTCCCGTCGAGGACAAGCTGGCCCGCGGAGGCTGGCTGAACGTCTCCCTCCGCACGGACCGGGCCCTGCTCATCCGCTCGGTCCTCGAGGGGGTCGCCTACAACGCCCGGTGGCTCTTCGAGACGTACCGGACGTTCCTGCGCCGGCCCGTACCGTCGTTGCGCATCCTGGGCGGTGGCGCGCAGAGCGACCTGTGGTGCCAGATCTACGCCGACGTGCTCGGGATCCCGGTGGAACAGGTCGGCACCCCGCGGCACGCCCAGCTGCGCGGGGTGGCCCTGTGGGCCCGGATCTGCCTCGGCGAGATCCGGCTCGAGGACGTCGCCGCGCTCGTCCCGGTCGCGGCCACCTACCACCCGGCACCGGAACGGCGTGCCGGCTACGACGCCGCCTACGCGGAGTACCGCACCCTGCACCGCAGGCTCCGCGGCCTCTACCGGCGGCTCAACGGCGACCTGCCCGCCCCGGGTTGACCCGCAGGGGCGGTCCTGGCCCGCTCAGCGGGTCGTGGCGGGGCTGGTCGTGGCGGGGCTGGCGGCGAAGCGACGCAACCGGAGCGAGTTCGTCACCACGAACAGCGAGCTGAACGCCATCGCGGCCCCCGCGATCAGCGGGTTCAGCAGGCCGGCGGCCGCGAGCGGGAGCGCTGCCAGGTTGTAGGCGAACGCCCAGAACAGGTTGCCCTTGATGGTGGCCAGGGTGCGCCGGGAGAGCCGGATCGCATCCGCCGCGGCGCGCACGTCGCCGGAGACCAGGGTGAGGTCACTCGCCTCGATCGCGACGTCGGTGCCGGTGCCGATGGCCAGCCCGAGATCGGCCTGGGCCAGCGCCGCGGCGTCGTTCACACCGTCCCCGACCATCGCGACCACGTGCCCCTGCCCCTGCAAGCGCTTCACGACGTCCACCTTGTCCCGCGGGAGCACCTCGGCGATCACCTCGTCGATGCCGACCTCGGCGGCCACCGCGCGGGCGGTACGCTCGGTGTCGCCGGTGAGCAGGACCGGATGCAGACCGAGCGCCGTCAGCGCCTGGACGGCCTCCCGGCTGGTCGGCTTGAGGGCGTCGGCCACGACGAGCAGGCCGCGTGCGGCGCCGTCCCAGGCGACCAGGACGGGCGTGCCGCCGGCGTCCTCCGCGGCCCGGCAGGCACGCTCCAGCTCGGCGGGCACGGCGACGCCGAGGCCGGCCAGCAGCCCGGCCCGGCCCACCACGACCTGCCGCCCCTGGACGGTGCCGGTCACGCCGAGACCCGCGGTGCTGGTGAACCCGGTCACCGGCGGAAGCTGCCCCGTCGCGGCCGCCGCGGCCGCGACGGCGCGGGCGATCGGGTGCTCCGACGCCTCCTCCAGCGCCCCGGCCAGGCGCAGCACGTCCGCAGCGGACTCCCCACCGGCCGGGACGACGTCCGTCAGGGCCATCCGGCCGGTGGTGACCGTCCCGGTCTTGTCCAGCACGACCGTGGTGATCCGGCGGGTCGACTCCAGGACCTCCGGACCCTTGATCAGCAGCCCGAGCTGCGCTCCTCGCCCGGTTCCCACCAGCAGGGCGGTCGGCGTCGCCAGCCCGAGGGCGCACGGGCACGCGATGATCAGGACGGCGACGGCCGCGGTGAAGGCCTTCGCCGCTCCGGCACCCTGCACCAGCCAGAACGCGAGCGTCGCCAGCGACAGCAGGATCACCACCGGGACGAAGACGGCGCAGACCCGGTCGGCCAGCCGCTGCACCGGCGCCTTGCCCGACTGTGCCTGGGTGACCAGCCGCGCGATCTGCGCCAGCGCGGTGTCCGCACCGACCCGGGTGGCCCGGACCACCAGCCTGCCGCCGGCGTTCACGGTCGCGCCGGCGACCTCGGCGCCCGGCCCCACCTCGACCGGTACGGACTCCCCGGTCAGCAGGCTGACGTCCAGGGCGGATGAGCCGTCCTCGACCACCCCGTCCGTGGCGATCTTCTCCCCGGGCCGGACGACGAACCGGTCGCCGACCGCGAGGTGCTCCACCGGGATCCTGACCTCGGCACCGTCCCGGAGCACCCCGACGTCCTTGGTTCCCAGGGCGAGCAGTGCCCGGAGCGCGTCGCCGGACCGGCGCTTGGCCCGCACCTCGAAGAACCGCCCGAGCAGGATCAGGGTGGTGACGCCGGAGGCCACCTCGAGGTAGATCTCCGGTCCGGCGTCCGCGGACGCGACGAACCGGAAGGGCATCCGCACCCCCGGCTCCCCCGCGCCACCGACGAACAAGGCCCACAGCGACCACCCGAACGCGGCGAGCACCCCCCCACTGACCAGGGTGTCCATGGTCGCCGTCCGGTGCCGGGCGGCCGACGCGGCCGCCCGGTGGAACGGCCACGCGCCCCACACCACCACCGGTGCGGCCAGGGTCAGCGACAGCCACTGCCAGAACCGGACCTGCAGCGCCGGGACCATCGACAGTGCCACCACGGGGGTGCTCAGCAGCGCCGACACGATCAGGCGCTGGCGCAGCCCGGTCCCCGGGTCGACGAGTTCGCCGGACCGGCCCGCTCCGTGGGCCGGCGCGCCGGCCCTGGGGGTCTCGGTGCTGACCGACCTCTCCGGCTCGCGGCCGTCGGGAGCCGGGACGCCGCCGGTCACGCGGGGTGAGGGTGCGGGTGGCGTCACCAGCCGGGCGCCGTAACCGGTCGCCGTCACGACCTTCACCAGGTCGTCCGGGGCCAGGGTCGCCGGGTCGGAGCGGACGGACGCGGTCTCGGTGGCGAAGTTCACGCTGGCCGTCACGCCGGGAACGCGGTTGAGCCTCTTCTCGATCCGCGCGGCGCACGACGCGCACGTCATCCCGCGCACGGCCACCTCGACGGTCACCGGGCCGCCGCCCAGGTCGCGCCCGGTGGGTATCGGTGTCGTCATGGCAGGTCCTCACGTCTACGGGCTCGTTCGCCACAGGGTGGCGATCTTCTATCCGTCCCCACAACAGATACCCACCCAGGGTATATTCCGGCCGCCGGGCCAGGAGGGGCCAAGGTCACCTCACCGCCGACGGCCGCGACGGCTCCCCGGCGACGGCGGACCGTGGGCGACCCCGGGGACGAACAGGTCTACATCCGGTGCGCCATCGGCAGGGCGAACAGGTAGGCATTGACCGCGGCCAGCAGCGCGATCAACACAAGATAGGGAGCCACCGTCGCCCGGCGCCGGGCGACGGTGCGGTAACGCCGGTGGGCGAGGCGCCGCGCCGTGTACGCGGACAGTGCCACCCCCAGCGCGAGGAGGCCGTACTGGAGGACCCTGATCGTTCCGGGCCCGGCGAGCGCCATCGAGCCCCCTCCGGGCGACCCCCCCAGCAGTTCCGACCGGGCCGAGATCGCCGTCCGGCCCTCGGAGAGCAGGTGGAACAGGTTGTGCGCCAGGTGCGCCGCGACGTCCAGCGGGATCAGGGCGTAGCCGAAACGGGCGAAGTTGCCCAGAACGCCGTCCGGATTCCAGGCCGAGGCCACCCAGGACGCCCACAGCAGCAACCCGACGGGCACGGCCACGGCCACCACGAACGCCCCGGTGAACACCACCTGGGGGTCGCGGATGCCGGTGAGGTCGGCGAACGAGGAGAGCAGCGCCGTCCAGAGGCTCAGCATCGTCACGTTCTGGATCAGCACGATGCCCATGATCGCCATTGCCAGGAAGGACTCCTCGACCCTCGGCCGGTCGACGAACCAGAGCTCGCGCGAGGGCGGGCGCAGCCGGATCCGGATCGCGTCGTTCGGGCAGGCCTTCACGCAGTTGGCGCACAGGCTGCAATGGGCGCTGGAGTCCATGGTCCGCGGGAAGCTGAACAGCGGGCAGGGGCGGACCGTGGCCGTGCCGTGGTAGCAGGCGGCGCGCGCCGTGCAGCTGGCGCAGATCCGGGTGTCGGCCCGCAGTTCGACCGCGCCGGTCCGCCCGTAGTTGCCGCACAGGCCGCCGAGGAAGCACAGGTACCGGCAGAACGCCCGGCGCTGCAGGAACGCCCCGGAGGCGACCACTCCCGTCGTCAGGAGCAGGAGCAGGACGCCGGACCCCCACGGCGACTCCACGATCCCCCAGACGTGATCGCTCCAAGTGATCGCCAGGAACTGGGCGTCGATGATCCAGATTCCGTAGCGCTTCAGGAACCGCGGGACCGGGCGCTGGACCCCGACCAGCCGCTGGACGACGTCCGAGATCACGCCGAACGGGCACACCGCGCACCAGAACCGGCCCAGCAGCACGAACACCAGCGGCAGGACCGGCCACCAGATGACCCACATCAGCGCCGTACCGCTGTTGCGCTGCGCCGTGTCCGGGCCGGCGAGCAACTCGAACGCGACCAGGCCGAAGACCGCCGCCACCGGCACCTGCAGCAGGCCCGGGTACCAGCGACTGCGCAGCACAGCGGCGAGCGGCCGGTAGGCGAGCAGGTCGCGGCCGGCAGGCGGCGGGCTGTCGTCCGGCAGGGCGTCCGGGTCCGGCGCGGCGTCCACGAGGTCAGGGGCGGCCATCACAGTCCTTCGGGATCAGCACTCGGGGCTTCGGGATCAGCACTCGGGGCGGATCCGGTCGGGGACCGCGGGCCCCGACCGGCTGCTGACCGGCCGCCGGCGGCCTCGCGTTCGACGCCTGATCAGGGCGGCACCCACGAGCACCGCCGCGTCGACCACCCCGAACCCACCCACGACCTGGGCACGGGGGCGTGACACCGGAGCGGCGGCCTGGTGGCTGTGATCCATCCCGGGCATCGCCGGCATCTCCCCCGGCCCCGGTACGCCGTGTTCGCCGGCCGCCGCCCCCGTCGTCGGGGGTATGCCCGAAGGCGCCGACGTCCCGATCCGTCTGGTGGCAACAGCGGTACCAGCCACCGGTCCTCCTCGCAGCGACAACGGCCCTACTCTCGTCCCTGCGGCGGCGCTCCGATCACGACCAGAGTCCCGAATACAGTTCGTGACGAGGGGATCACGGCCGAGCCACGGGTCGGGCGCCCGGCCCCTACGGTCGCCCGGCGGAACCCGTTGCCCTATCGTCGCAGCATGGCTGTCGCCGGTCCGCTGCCCGCCGGCCGCCGCTGCTTCCGCGCGCCCCGACCCCGGCCGCTGGACGCCGCGCGAGCCGGGCTCGTGGCGCTGCTCCTCGGCGGGTGCGCCTCCGCGTGTGCGGCGAGCACGGTGACCGCGACCACGTCGGCGGCCTCGGCGGCAGCGCCGTCCGGGTCCGCCGCCGGCACGATCCCCGAGGGACCCGGGCCGACGTCCCCGTACACCGTCCAGCCGCAGCCTGCACCCGGAACCTGCCGCTACCGGTACGACTCCGGATACCCGCTGCCCGACCCGGCGTGCACCCCGGGCGCGCTCAACCCGAAGGTGACCCCTGCCACCGTGCGGACGACGATCTGCCGGTCCGGGTATACGTCCTCGATCCGGCCCCCGCTGTCGATCACGAGTCGGGAGAAGGTGGCCAACGCCCGGTCGTACGGCTACACCGGATCGACGCGGACCGCCGAGTACGATCACCTGATCTCCCTGGAACTGGGCGGCGACCCCAACGACCCACGGAACCTCTGGGTACAGCCGAACGACGACCGAGCGGCCACCACCACGGCCAACCGCAAGGACTCCGTCGAGAACGCGGCGCACTCCGCGGTGTGCGACGGGAGGCTCACCCTGGCCGAGGTACAGACCGGGATCGCCGCCGACTGGGTCGCCCTCGGCCGCCGGCTCGGCCTGTCGCTGCCCGAGGTCCGGTAGGGGTGCTCCCGGCCTGTCCGCCGGACGGCCGGTTTGCCGGATGAACCCTTGTGCTGCCCCGGCACGTACTCCAGGACGTGCACGTGACACCGCGATCGGGGATCCTGCGCCGATGAGCATCGCCGAGGAGACGCCGTCCGAGGTCTCGCCGGCAGCCGCCCGCTCGGCGCCGGTCAGGATCACGCCGGTCGAGGCGCTCGCGGCGGTACTGGTCGTCACGATGCTGCTACGTGGCCGGCTGGACGCCCTGCTGGCCGGACCGCGGCTGCAGACCTGGACGACGGTGTTCGTGTCCGTGCTCCTGCAGGCGGTGCCGTTCCTGGTCTTCGGGGTCGCCCTGTCGGCCGCCATCGCGACGCTGGTCCCGCGCTCGTTCTGGGACCGAGCCCTGCCACGGAACCCGGTCCTGTCGGTGCCGGTGGCGGGCGTGGCCGGGGTGGTCCTCCCGGGGTGCGAGTGCGGATCGGTCCCGATCGCGGGGTCGCTGATCCGGCGTGGCGTGACGCCCGCCGCCGCGCTGGCCTTCCTGCTGGCCGCTCCCGCGGTCAATCCCGTCGTGCTGACCGCCACCGCGATCGCGTTCCCGCACCGCCCGGCCATCGTGGTGGCCCGAGCGGTGGCCGGCCTGGTCGTGGCCGTCCTGATGGGCTGGTCGTGGCTGCTGATCGGGCGTGCGGACTGGATCAGGCTGCCCCACCGTCCCGATCTCGAGGACGCGTCCCGGGCCCGGGCGTTCTGGACGGCGTGCCGGCACGACGTCCTGCACGCCGGAGGGTTCCTCGTCGTGGGCGCCGCGGCCGCGGCATCCATCAACGTGCTGGTCCCGGAACGGTGGCTGCAGGGCCTCACCGGGCATCCCGCGGCGGCGGTGCTGGCGCTCGCCGTCCTGGCGGTGCTGCTGTCGATCTGCAGTGAGGCGGACGCCTTCGTGGCCGGGTCCCTGTCCCAGTTCTCGCTCACCGCACGGTTGGTGTTCCTCACGGTCGGGCCGATGGTCGACCTGAAGCTCATCTCGATGCAGACCGCGGCCTTCGGCCGGAGGTTCACGGTCCGGTTCGCGACGGCGACGTTCGGGTTGGCGATCTGTGTGGGCACGCTGATCGGGACGGTCCTGCTGTGAGGGCTCGTGCACCCCAGCGGCAGGCGCAGGCACTCGTCCTGCTGCTGCTCGGCGGGGCCGTCGTGCGGGCGGCCGTCACCGGCGCCTCCACCCGGTACGTGAAGGACGGGCTGCGCCCCTTCCTGATCGTCGCCGGGGTGCTCCTGCTGGCGACGGCCGCCACGACCTTCTGGTACGACGTCCGCCGGCCCACCGACGACGAGCAGGACGACCACCACCCGCACGACCACCACCCGCACGACCACGGCCACGTACCCCGGGTCGGCTGGCTGCTGCTGCTGCCCGTCGTCGGGCTGGTCCTGGTGGCGCCGCCGGCCCTGGGCTCCTACTCCGCGGTCCAGGCCGGGTCGGTGCTCGCCGGTCCCGGGGCCGGGGCCGACTACGCGCCGCTGCCGCCCGGCGACCCGGCGTCCGTGCCGGTGCTGGACTACGCCGCCCGGGCCGTCTACGACGCCGGCCGGACGTTGCGCGGCCGTGACCTGCAGCTCACCGGGTTCGTGATCCCCGGGCCGGACGGCGGCCCCGCCCTCGCCCGGATCGTGCTGTCGTGCTGCGCCGCGGACGGGCGCCCGGTCAAGGTGGGGCTGTCGGGCAACGCGCCGACCGGCGTCCCGAGCAACACCTGGGTGACCGTTCGGGGCAGCTACGACTCGGCGGTCGGTCGGGATCCCGTCAACGGTGCCCCGGTCCCCTACCTGCGCGTGACGGGATGGGAACAGACGGCCGAGCCCGGGCAGCCGTACGAATGATCCGGTTCGCCGGCCTCCGCCGGTCCCTACGCCGCCCGGATCGCCGGTCCCTGGGGCTGGGCGCCGCGCTCGCGGCGTCCGGGGCCCTGCTGCTCGCCCCACCGGCCGCCGTCAGCACGCCCGGCCCGGTACCTGCGGCCGTCGCCTGGCCGCACGCCCGGGCGGCGTCCGTGCCGGCGACCCTGCCGGACGGCTCCGCGTTCTCCCCGCTGCTGTTCCTCGACGCCGGGACGGCGATCGGGGCGTCGGGCGGCTCCGGCGGGTCGGCCCGGCGACTGGTCCGCCGAGGAGCCGACGGAACCGTCCGCACGCTCCGCCAGTTGCCGGCCTCGCAGTACCCGTCGTTCCGCGGCGTCACCGCGTCAGGCGGCACGGTGGCGTGGGTGGAGGACACCGACAACGGCGCGCACCTCGCCCTGTGGGCGGCCGACCTGGACGGCGCGACCCCGCCCCGGCATGTCGCCGACGTCACCGGCGACGCCGTCCTGGACGACGGCCCGAACGACCTGAGCATCCACGACGGTGAGCTCTCCTGGGTCGGCGCCGGCGGCGATGCGGGAGAGGAGACCCAGGTCTGGACGGCGCGACTGGCCGGCGGCCCGGTCACCAGTCGGGTCGAGCCGGGTGACTGGCGGCTCGCCGGGTGGCCGTGGCTGGTCAACGGCACCACCGATCCGAGCGGTACCGGCACCTTGCGCAACCTCGTCACCCACGCCGACGTCGCCGTCCGCCGCCGTCCCGGGGCGCAGACCCGCTGCAGCCCGGTGTGGTGCGCGGTGGTGTCCCTGGCGGACGGTGGGTCCACGGACGTCGAGCTCATGCACCCGGACGGCGGCGCCCGCGAACGGATCTCCACCGGGACGGCTGTGCCCGCTATCCCCGACGTCGCCGTGCTCGACCGGTTCGAGGTGCTGTGGCGCACCGACGCCAACCTCGACCTGACCCACAACGGGGAACTGCTGGTCTACGACGTCCGCACCCGCCGGACCGTCGAACTCAGCCCGGACGCCGCGACCGTCACCTGCCGCGGAGCGATGCTCTGGTGGTCGAACGGCGCCGCCAACCAGGCCGTCACCAGCTGGCACACCCTCGACCTTCGGACCGTCCCCTAGCGCTCCTGGGCCGGCTCCTTCGGCGCCAGGACTCGTGGGGAGGCGCCCAGCACCACCGCCAGGCCACCCGCCCCGCGGAGACCGTCCGCGGGGCGCCACCGGGCCCGCCGTCCGGTCACGGCGCGCCTTGTCCCACCGGGTACACCCGGACCCGGGCGGGCCGACTCGTCCGGTCACCCCTTACTCTGCTCCTACCTCCGGCTGCCCCAGGGTGCCCCCGCACCCGAAGGGCGGCGCGCCGGGACGTCAGCGCGGAGACCGTCGGCCTGCCCCGCAGGGTCGGGTCGGCCTGATGCCGGGGTTGGACCGTCCGGGCCCGCCTCGACCGGGGACCACGGTCCTGGCCGTAGGGCGGAGGGCCCGGGACCTTCGGGCTGCGCCGCGACCGTTGAGGTTAGGGTGACGGAAGGATCCGGGGAGGCACGAGAGGCAGGAGAGGCCGGGGTGGTTGGGTGAACGGGCAGCAACGGGCGCTGTCCCGGCCGGGTGCGCAGGCGACGTGACCGGGTTCGACGGGCGCTCGAGCGAGGGCTTCACGACCCGGCCCTCGTCGGCCGGAACCGGAGCGATCCGGGTGTTCTCGGCGGCGCCGAGTTCGGTGCCCGAGGTCAGGGCGTGGCTCGGGCGGCGGCTGTCCGGTCTCGCCCTCCGGGCGGAGACCCGGGACCGCGCCCAACTGCTCGTCAGCGAGCTCGCCGCGAACGTGGTCCGGCACACCACGAGCGACGAGTTCGCCGTCCGGCTGCGGGTCGACGACGCGGTCGAGGTCGCCGTCTACGACGACGACCCGATCGCCCGCCCCGAACCGCGGCGCGACCCCCAGCCCCTGGATCTGGGCGGCCGGGGGTTGGTGTTGATCTCCGGCCTGGCGGATCTGTGGGGCGTCGAGATCACCCCCACCGGCAAGTGGGTGTGGTTCCGGATCGACCCGATGTAGGCAGCCGGTGCACGGGCAGCCTCTGGCAAGCTGCGGGCGTGAGCGAGGCGATCCGGACCGACACCAGCGACGCCGCCGCGCACGAGGAGGCGCCGCCGCCGGGCGGCGTCGTGGTGCTGTCCCCGCACCTGGACGACGCGGTGCTGTCGCTCGGCGCGCTGATCGCACGACTCACCGCCGGGGGCCGGCCGGTGCAGGTGTGGACGGCGTTCAGCCACGCCCCACCGGGCCTGCGCGTGCCACGCCGGTGGCAGGCGTTCGGCGACTACGCCACCCGGCGCGCCGAGGACGCCCGGGCGCTCGCCGTCGTCGGTGCGCGGCCACGGCATCTCGGTCTGCCCGAGCGGATCTGGCGGCGCCCGCAACCCCGCACGCTGGCCGGCGCCTTCCGCGGGCCGGCGAGCATGACCGGGTTCGCCTGCCTCCCGGCGGTGGCCGACGCGGTGGCGTCGGCACTGCGCGTCCCCGGCGTCGAGGTCTACGCACCGCTCGGGGTGGGCCAGCACGCCGACCACCTCGAGGTGGCCGTCGCGGCACTCTCGACCGCCCTGGACGCGCAGGCGTGCGGCCGGGTCGGGTTCTACGAGGACTACTACGCCCTCTCCGAGGCCTCCCGGCGCCGGCATCCGGTGGCCCGGCTGCGGCCGTTCCCCGGGCCGAGCTCGCCCGGCTGGGCCGCACCCACGCTCGGCGCCGCGCTCTGGCTGATGGCGGCCGCCCTCCCGGGACCTCGCCTGGACCGCTACCTGCCGGTGACCGGCACCCTCCGCTGGGCGTGCGAGCCGGTCCCGGTCGACGGCTTCGAGAGCCGCAAGCTCACCGCGGTCGCGGCCTACGCCAGCCAGCTGCCGCGGCTGGGCGGCCGGCGCCGGCTCGAGGCGGCGCTGCGCCGGGCGCACCGCTCGCGCGGCGGCGAACTGGTCTGGCGCGCCCAACCAGCTCGCCGGTGACCTGATGCCGGGATGACGGTCAATGGCCCAGCGACCCGATCGGATGGGCCGCCGCCCGCGGCGGTGGCGGCGCGCCGTCCGACCGGGGCGACCCCGCCGTCCGGGCCACGACGGCGCTGTCGAGGACGGCGGACAGCCTCGCGGCCTGCCCGGCCTCGGTGAGCTGGCCGGCCAGCTGGCGGGCACCGGCGCCGAGGCGCCGGCGCAGGCTCGGACTGCGCAACCGGGCCAGGCCGTCCGCATAGGCCACCGGGTCGTGGGCGACCAGCAGGGCCGACCGGCCCGGCCGCACGACCGCGTTCACCTCGGCGTCCGAGACCAGGAGGGGTAGCCCCTCGTGGGCCGCCTCGTTGAGCACGAAGGCCTGGGTCTCGACGACCGACGGGAAGGCGAAGACGTCGGCGCTGGCGTAGATCCCGCCCAGCTGGGCGCGCGGGTACGGGCCGAGCAGGGACATCCGGTCGGCGACCCGCAATTCCTCCGCCAGCGCGGCCAGCTCGCGGGCGGCCACCCCGCCACCGACCAGCACGAGGTGCGCATCCACCCCGCGGTCCAGCGCGCATCGGAGGGCACGCACGAGCAGCGGCAGGCTCTTCTCCGGGCTCAACCGGCCGACGTAGAGCACACGTAGGCTCCCCGGCCGCCAGCACAGCTCCGGAGGCGGCGGTACCTGCGGGAGCCGGTCGATCCCGCTGGGGATCACCACCGCCGGCCGGTCGCCAGGGCGACCGCGCTCGTCCTGGCCCGGCGGCTCGCTGCGCGAGCGGACCGATAGTAGGACGACGGCGTCTGCCTGCTCGCGCAGCGCAGCGGCGTAGACACGGGCGAGGGCCGGGCCGTCGAACCCTCGCCCGGGTGCGCGCCGCAGTCCGTGCCAGAGCGCGCCCCGGACCCCGGACGCGGCCCAGGCCATCACCACCGGCTTGACGCCGCCCGAGGCAAGCACCCGCAGCGGGTTGTAGTGGGCCATCGCACCGGCCACGTCGGTGGACTCCACCACCACGAGCGGGAGCCGGTGCCGGGCTGCCAGGGTGACGCCGAGGACACCGACCCGGCCCGGCGTGGTCGACAGCACCACCGCCGGCAACTCCTGCCGCGCCCGCCACAGCTGGAAGGCGCTGGAGAACCGAGCGTGGTGGTCCCCCGGGAAGCCGACGTGGCGAACCGTGCGGAAGGTGACGGAGCCCGCCGTCCGCCCGCTCCCCCAGCCGCCGGACGGGGTGAACAGGCGGGGCGTCCAGCCGTGGTGCACGAGCTCCCGAGCCCACGACTCGACCATGTAGGACGGGCCGCAGGCGGTCCTCAGCGGGAGATCCCCGAAGATCCAGACCCCGCGCCGGCCACCGTCGGCATCGACGTCACCATGATCTCCGTCCGCCGACCCCGAACCACCATCGCCGTGATCGCAGTCGTGCACCGCGGACGGCCCCTCCCTCCACATCGGGCCTGCCCGCAGCATCCGCTGCCGAGACCCTGGCTCCCCCGGACGGGGCTGCGCACAAGATAGAGGTCCCGGGGCCGGTCGAG
>DATDMG010000566.1:0-28352 GCA_036518955.1 Kineosporiaceae bacterium
TTCGGCCCCCAGGTGGGCTGGCCCGTCATCCCGATCCACGTGGCCCTGCTGCCCGACGGGCACCTGCTGTCCTACGGCACCCCCGTGTCCACGGCGCAGCAGGGCGGCCTCACCTACGACGACTGGAACCCGGCGCAGGGCATGGTGGACTCCGCGCACGTGCAGACGCCGTCGATGAGCACCTACAACAGCTTCTGCAACGCGCTGCAGACACTGCCGGACGGGCGCGTGTTGATGGTGGGCGGCAACTCCACGATGTCGACGATGTACTACGACCCCGCCTCCCGGGCGGAGGCGATGGGGCCGGGCCTGAACCGGCAGCGCTGGTACGGTTCGGTGCTGCGGCTCCCCGACGACCGGATCCTCGTCCTCGGCGGCGCGAACTACTACAACACCGGCGCCTACCTGACGCCGACGGACAATTCCGGTGTCGCCACGATCCCCGAGATCGGGACCGGGACCGGGCCCTGGACGCCGCTCACCGGGGCCGACAGCACCACCGCCTTCGGCGCACAGGACAACCGGTGGTGGTACCCGCGGGCGTACAACGCCCCGGACGGCAGCGTGTTCGGGGTGTCCGCCGATCAGCTGTGGCGGCTCGACCCCTCGGGCACCGGCAGCCTGACGCCCCTGGGCACCCTTCCGCACTCCCTCGGGGTGTCGGGTGCGGGTGTGATGTACGCGCCGGGGAAGCTGCTGTTCGCCGGGGGTGGTCAGACGTTCAACGAGGACACCCTGACGGCGACGAACGCCGCGACGGTGGTGGACATCAACGGGCCTGCACCGAGCGTGACTCCGGTGGCTCCGATGGCCGGCCGGCGCAACTGGCTCAACCTCACCGTGCTCCCGACCGGGGAGGTGCTGGCGAACGGTGGCACGATCGTCGGCACCCAGGCGGGCGCAGCGAACTCCGACTACACCGCCGAACTGTGGAACCCGGACACCCAGTCATGGCGGCCGGCGGCGATCGCGCAGCGGATCCGCACGTACCACTCGACCGCCGTCCTGATGCCCAGCGGCGCCGTCTTCACCGGCGGGGGAGGGGTGCCCGGGCCGGAGGACAACTTCAACTCCGAGACGTACTACCCGCCGTACCTGTTCACCAAGGGTGGTGACGGCGCCGTCCGGTGGGCGGCGCGGCCGCAGTTGACGTCGATCGCCGGGAGCCTGACCTGGGGCGGCCGGGTGAGCCTCGGTCTGTCCGACCCGCGGAGCATCGCCTCGGTGTCCCTGATCAGCGTCGCCGCCGAGACGCACAGCGTGAACACCGACCAGCGGCGGATCCCGTTGACCTTCGGTCAGTCCGGCTCGACGCTGACCGCCACCCTGCCGTCCGGGCGGAACCTGGCGCCCCCCGGCTCCTACCTGCTGCAGGTCGTCGACAGCAGAGGCGTCCCCTCGCCGTCCCAGATCGTGACGTTCCGCAACGGGGGTGCGGGCTCGGTGACCGTGTACGAACCGGACCAGTCAGCGCTGAACGGCCTCGGCGGCCCGGGCCCGGCGGTCACCGGATCCGTTCCGCTGGCCGTGGGCAGCACGGTCGGCTTCGAGTCGTTCAACTTCCCCGGACGGCGGATCAGGCACCAGAGCTCCGCGGTGCGGATCGATCCGATCAGCGCGACGTCCGCTCTGCAAGACCGCGAGGACTCCGCCTTCGTGGTGCGCGCCGGACTGGCCGCCGGCACCGGCCGCTCCTTCGAGGCGGTGAACTCTCCCGGGTCCTTCCTGACGGTCGAGAACGGGACGGTCTACCTGCGCCAGAACGACGGCAGCGCGGCGTTCGCCGCGAACGCGACGTTCCTGGCCGTCACCGGCCTGGTCGGCCAGAACACGTCGTTCGCCCTCTACAGCAATCCGTCCCGGTACCTCCGGCACTACAACTACGTCCTCTACGCCCAGCCCTTCGACGGCTCCGACGTGGGCCGCAGGGACGCCACCTTCGCCGTCCGCGCGGGCCTGGCGGGGCTGTCCGGTGCGCCGACCGCGGTAGCCGCCGCGGCCGGCGACGGCACCCTTCAGGTGAGCTGGACCGCGCCAGCCGCCGGCGCGTCGGCGGTCACCGGGTACCAGGTGACCGCGGCGCCGTCGGACCCCACGGTGCCGACCCGGACGTGCACCGCGACGACGGCGACCTCGTGCACCGTGACGGGGCTGACGAACGGCTCGCGCTACACGGTCACCGTGACCGCGACCACCGAGGCCGGGACGGGCCCGGCGTCCGGCGCCGTCACCGGGATCCCGTATCCGGCCGACGTCATGACGAGCGCGGCCACCAGGCTGTGGTTGGACGGCGCCGACGTGGCGACCCTGTTCTCCACCACGTCGTGCACCGGGGCCGCCCCGGCCGGCGGCAGCGGGATCGGTTGCTGGAAGGACAAGTCGGCGCAGGGTGACAACGCGGTCCAACCGACGGCGGGCCAGCAGGCCACCGCCTCGACGCTCAACGGGCTGACCGCCCCGGCGTTCAACGGGACCGGGGCCCAGTACCGCCTGGACGTCGCCAAGCTGCCGACGGGCACGACTCCGTCCGCGGTGTACGTCGTGGCCGTGGAGGAGGACGCCGCGCCGGCCCAGAACTGTTACCGGCACGTCATCGCCTGGGGCACCGCGGCAACCGGCGGCGCCCGGATCCTGGACAAGGGCTGCCAGACCGCCCTCGCCTACCTGGAGACCTTCAACACCTGGTCGAAGATGGCGCCGACGAAGAACTGGCCGACCGGGTCGGCCGCCGTCGTCGACGGAACCGTCACCGCGACGGGCGTGACGGCGAACGTGAACGGCGTCGGCAGCTACACGTTCCCTTCCGGCGCCCGCACCGGCACCGGGGGCGCCACGCTCGGCGGGGCGCCCTGGTGGGGCACGGGCGCCACCTGGCACGGGCGGATCGCCGAGGTGATCGTGCTGGGCACCGCTCCGTCGAGCACGGACAACGCCACCATCGAGCGGTACCTGGCCCGGAAGTGGGGGGTGACGCTGGGCTGAGCGGGCCCGGGCGATCGCCCGCGCGGCGGTCGGCCGGGCGGGGCGCCGGTGCCGGCGGTAGCCCGGCGACAGGAGAGCCAGATGCGCGAGGAGTCGGCGGCGCGGCCGGGGTCCCGTCCACCGGGGTCGACGGGACCCGTGACCGCCCGAGGGGCGGCACCATGCGGGCGTTCGTGCTGACCGGTCCCGGGGACGGCGCCGTCCATGACGTCCCGGCGCCGGTCGCGGCGCCGGGGGAGGCGGTCGTCGACGTGGTCACGGTGCCCTTTGTTTGCGGGTTCACCGGACCCTGGTATCTGGAAGGCATGGTGACGGGCGCGGGTTCGGCGCTGGAGGTGGTGGTGCGCGACCGCGTGTTCGGCGCGGGCGGGTACCGCTACCTTCCGTTCGAGGTCCCACCTGGTGTGGGGCGGATCACGGTGGGGCTGGAGGCGGATCGGCCGGTGCTCCTCGGCCTGGGATTGTTCGACGCCCGCGGGTCCGGACACGGGTCGCCCGGGTTTCGGGGGATCTCGGGCACCGAGCGCCGGGAGGTCGTCGTGGGCCTGCGCGAGGCGACGCCGGGATTCCTGCCGGGCCCCGTGCCGCCCGGCCGGTGGACCGTGATCGTGCCGGTCTTCCTCGCGGCCGTGCCGGCGCGGATCAGGGTCCGGATCAGGATGGAGCGCGGCCGCCCGGACGAGCCGTCGGGGCCCGGTCCCTCACCCGGTCGGCTGCCCGGCGCCGTCCGGACGACTCCCGGGTGGTACCGCGGCGACCTGCACTGCCATACCGAGGCCAGCAGCGACGCCTGGGCGACGGGAGCCGCGCTGACCCCGGCCGGCTGGGCCGACCTGGCCCGCGGCCTCGGGCTGGACTTCCTGGCCATGACCGATCACAACGTGGTGAGCCAGAACCATCAGCTGGCCCGCGACGCGGGCGAGGGGGTCCTCCTGCTGGCGGGTGAGGAGGTGACCAGCTACTTCCACGGCCATGCCACCGTCTCGGGAGTCGAGCCGGACGACTGGTTCGACTTCCGGTTGTCGCCGTTCGGGCTGCCGTTGCCGTCGAGAGGGGCACGGATCGAGACCCTGCTGGACGGCGTCCGCGCGTCCGGCGGGTTCGTCGCCGCGGCCCACCCGATGATGCCGTTCCTGTCCTGGCAGTTCCTGGCCGACGGGCTGGCCAGGCCCTCGGCCCGCCCGGACGCCCTCGAGGTGTGGAACGGCCGATGGCAGGTGCACAACGAGCTGGCCGTGCGGGTCTGGCATCGGCTGCTGTGCCGCGGCTGGCGGATCGCGGCCACCGGCGGCAGCGACCTGCACGGGACGCTCGCGCCGGCGGGCCTCGGCCCGGGCGTCCCGACCACGGTGGTGCATGCCGCCGCGCTGGAGCGCGGTCGGCTGGTGGAGGCGTTGCGGGCCGGCCGGTGCTTCATCACCAGCAGACCGGACGGCCCCGAGCTCTACCTGACCGCCGCGGGCCCGGGTGGCCAGCAGACCTTCACCGGTGGCACCCTGCACGCCCATCCCGGCGACGTCGTCCAGGTCAGGGTGCTGGCGCGCCGGGCGGGCGGCATGCGGTTGACGGTGCTGAACCGGCGCGGGCCGTGCGTCTCGGTCGGACCGGCATCGGACGAGGAGACGGTCGAGGTCCCGCTGACCGTTGGCACCACGGACGACTTCGTCCGGGTGGAACTTCGCCGTGCTGCCACGTCCTGGCTTCCCGGGCCCCCACCGATGGAGGCCTTGACCAACCCCATCCACCTCACGCTCGGCGGCCCGGTCGCCGCGACACCCCCCGAACTCGCCCCGCCGGCCCCCGCGCGGTGACCTCGACGGGCCACGTCGCTGGTCGGCCGAATCCCGCCCTGCCGTCGCCGAATCCCCCGTTCGCCGGGCCCGGTCAGTCGTACAGCAGCGGCTTCAGGTCCGCGGAGTCGACGTTCGTCCTGTCGTACCACTTGAAGCCGGTGTCGATGGTCTTCTGCACGGGCTGGCCCTTGACGACCTTCGCCGCGGTCTCGATGCACCGGTAGCCGATGTTCACCGGATCCTGGCTGATCGCGCCCAACTCCACACCGCTGCGGACGGCTTCTTTCTGCTGCCTCCCGGCGTCGTATCCGATCACGGTGATCTTCCCCGCGGTCCCGGTCTCCTTGACCGCATTCAGCACGCCGTTCGCACTGCCCTCGTTGGCGGCGAAGATGCCCTTGAGGTTCGGGTGGGCCTTGATGATGGCCTTGGTCAGGTCGTCGGACTTGAGCACGTCGCCGCTCCCGTACTGAATGTCCACGATCGTGATGCCCGGGTGCTTGGCTTTCGTCTCCTGCACGAAGCCGTCGCGCCGGGAGATGCCGGTCCGGCTCGTCTGGTCATGGACGACGAGAGCCACGTCGCCGACGTCTCCGATGGCTGCGGCCATCTTGTCGGCCGCGGCCGCCGCTGCCACCGCGTTGTCCGTGGCAACGGTGGCGACGGGGATGTCACCGTCGACGCCGGAGTCGAACGCGATGATCGGGATCTTCTTGCTCTGCGCCTGCTGCAGCAGAGGGGTCACGGCCTTGCTGTCCAAGGCCGCGAAACAGATCGCCTGCGGGTTCTTGGTGAGTGCGGTCTGCAGCATGTCGACCTGCCGGTCGACCTGGGACTCGTTCTCCGGACCCTCGAACGTGATCTTCACCCCGAGGTCGGTCGCCGCCTTCTCGGCGCCCTGTTTGACCGCCTGCCAGAACTGCTGCGACAGGCCTTTGGTGATGATCGGGATGTACGGCTTGCCGGCGCTGGTCTCGGAGCCACGCGCCGGGGCTGGGGAACTGCTGCAGGCGACGAGCATCAGCGGCACCACGAGGGTTGTCACGGCGACCGCTGAGCTTCGTGGTGGACGCATGGGGAGTCTCCTGCCTGATTCGAAAGGGGTCCTGATCCGAAAGGGGTCCTGATCCGAAACGGGTGCTGGGGGCGGCCGGACGGAAACGTGGGGTGTCCAGGTGTGCGACTCTCGCGATCTCGGGTCGGCGGTCCGCGGCGTCAGGCGGCTCGCTGCCGCCGCCGCCTCAGGACGTCGAGGAAGACGGCGGCTACCAAGATCACACCGGTGACGACCATCTGCCATTCATGCGGGACCGACAGCAGTTGCAGGCCGTTGGTGAGGGTGCTCATCACGCAGGCGCCGATGACCGTGCCGAACACGGTGCCCTCACCGCCGCTGAGGGAGGTGCCTCCGATCACCGCCGCTGCGATGGCGTCCAGTTCGTACCCGGCCCCGAGCGACGGCTGCGCCGAGCCGATCCGACTCGCGATCAGGACGCCGGCCAGCCCGGTGAACACGCCGCCCAGGGTGTAGGCGGCGATCTTCCAGCGAGTGGTCGCGACCCCGGACAGCCGGGTCGCCTCCTCGTTGCTGCCGAGCGCGACGGTGTACCGGCCGAGCACCGTTCGGCCCAGGATGACAGCCGCGACCATGGCCACGAAGAAGAAGATCACGACTACGTTGGGTACTCCCGGCACCACCTTCCCCATCGCGATGTCCAGAAACGTCTGGCTGTCGGTGAGGTAGATCGGTTTCGAATGTGAGATGATCAAGGCCAGCCCGCGGGCGACGTAGAACATGCCGAGGGTTGCGATGAACGGCTGCAGCTCGAGCGCGGCGATGACCACTCCGTTGACGGCGCCGCACGCCGTCCCGGTGGCCAACCCGACCGCGACGCCCAGCGCGAGCGGCCGGTGCCAGTTCGTGATCACGGTCGCTGTTGTCACCGAAGACAGGGTCATCACGGTGCCGACCGACAGGTCGATCCCTCCGGCGGTGATGACGAAGGTGACCCCGAGGGCGAGCACCCCGTTGACCGCGGTGGCGAGCAGGATGTCGACGAGGTTGTCGAAGGTGAGGAAGTACCGCGACAGGATCGAGAAGACGACGAAGAGGATGACGAGCGCCCCCAGCGCCAGCACGCGCTGCACCGCCGCGGTGCCGGAGGGCAGACTCAGGCCACGCTCGAGCCGCGCCACGGTGGGTCGGGCGTCGACGGTCATGTCGCGTCCCCTCCGGTGGCCGCCGCCTCCTCGGTTCCCGCCCGCGCGTGGACGACCGCGGTCCGCTGGGTGGCCAGGCTCATGATCTTCTCCTGGGTCGCCTCGGCGGCGGTGAGTTCGCCGGCGACCCGCCCCTCGCACAGGACCAGTACCCGGTGGCTGAGCCGGAGGATCTCCGGTAGTTCGGACGAGATCATGATGATGGCGCGGCCCCGTCGGGCGAGGTCGTTGAGCAGCGCGTAGATCTCGCTCTTGGCGCCGACGTCGATGCCTCGGGTCGGCTCGTCGAAGATCAGCACCTCGCAGTCGGCGGTCAACCACTTGCCGACCACCACCTTCTGCTGGTTGCCGCCCGACAGGGAGCGGACGGCCCGGCCCAGGCCCGGTGTCTTGATCCGCAGGTTCTTGACGTGGTTTCGGGCCACCTCGCGGGTCGCGGCCCGGTCGATCCAGCCGAGCCGACGCGAGAACCGGCCGAGGGAGGCATGGACGAGATTGCTCTCGACGTCCATGCCGAGGGCCAGCCCGAACCGCTTGCGATCCTCGGACAGGTACGCGATACCGGCCCGCACCGCCTGTCGCGGCGAGGCGATGCCGGCCTCGCGGCCGTGCACCAGGATCGTTCCGGCGTCCCTACGGTCGGCGCCGAACAGCAGCCGGGCGAGTTCGGTGCGCCCGGCACCCATCAGCCCCGCCACTCCGAGGATCTCGCCGCGGTGAAGATCGAAGCTGACGTCCCGGACGGCGCGCCCCCGGCTCAGCCCGCGTACTGCCAGGACGACGTCGGTGCTCGGCCGCTCGGGCAGTTCCGGACCGCTGCCCAGCAGCGTGCGCCCGACCAGGAGGCGGATCACGTCGTCCGTGCTCACGTCACCGGCCGCGTGGGTCGCGACGGTGTGACCGTCCCGCATCACGGTCACCCGATCGGCGATCTCGGCGAGTTCCTCCAAGCGGTGCGAAATATGGACGACACCGACCCCCTCCGCCCGCAGCTGTCGCACGATCCGGAACAGCTCCGCGATCTCGGTGTCCGTCAGGGCCGCGGTCGGCTCGTCCATGATCAAAACTCTGGGTCGGTAGGAGATCGTGCGAGCGATCTCGACCATCTGCTGCTTGGCCACGGTCAACCCGTCCGCGCGGGCGGTCGGATCGAGCGCGATGTTGAGTCGCTCCAGGAGGGCGGCCGTCCGCCGCCCGAGCTCGGCGTCGTCCACGAAGGCGCCGAGCCGACGGGGCTCGCGACCGATCCAGATGTTCTGGGCCACGGTCAACCGCGGAACGAGGTTGAGCTCTTGGTGCACCATCCCGATTCCCGCGGCCAACGCCTCGCGGGGGGTGCCGAAGGTGACCTCGTGACCCTCCAGTTCGATCCGGCCGGCGTCGGCGGGGTAGACGCCCGCGAGCACCTTCATGATGGTCGATTTGCCCGCGCCGTTCTCCCCGACCAGCGCGTGCACCTCTCCGGACCGCAACTCGAAGTGGGCCTGATCGAGGGCGTGCACCCCGGGGAAACGCTGGTCGATGCCGGTCATCCGGACGAGTGCCGGTCGAGGTGACCGGCCTGCCGTCGCTCGGTCAGCGGGCCTGGTCAGCATGAACACGCCCTTCAGAGCCGGTTGCCCGGAGCGGTCGATTCATTCACGATTATCACCGTACAGGTACTTTATCCCTTTGTCCTGGCTGATCCATATCGGTGCACAATGAGAAGCACAATGACTGAGGTGTAGCGGCGGCTGTTCGAACCTCGCCTCATCAGAGCGACCTCGGCGTCCCACCATCAGCGGTCACGACCGCCCGCTCGGTGAGTCCGACACCGGGTGAACCCGAACCACGACCCCACCCGGGGGCCTGCGCGCACCGTCGTCCCGCTCCCCACTGCCGGGCGTCGCCGGGCCCGGCGACGCCCGGTGACCCGGTCGGGCCGCTCAGTCCCCGGTGGGGATGCGTGCCCCGGAGCTGTCGACGTGACCGAACAGGCGGGTCACCTGCTCCGGGGTCGGCATCACGAAGGTCGCCGTCGCCGACACGAGGACGACGTCGGGCCGTGCCGCCGTCACGATCTCGCCGGAGGCGTCGGTCCGGTTGCCGCTGCGACGCGAGATCCGCCCGGTCAGGCGCAGCGGCTCGGCGAGGGGTACGGGTCGGCGGTACACCGTCTCCAACGACCGGGTCAGCCCGCTCCGGCCGCCCAGGGCCACGGCGGTGCCGAGTACCTGGTCCATCAACAGCGCGCTCACCCCGCCGTGGCCGTAGGTCGGCGGTCCCTCGTACCCGCGGTGGAGGGTGCACTCCGCCTCCACCAGGCACTGGTCGGCGTCCAGGGTCAGGATCCGCAACGGCGGTGCCAACGGGTTCGCCTCACCGGCGACCGGGCTGTAGATCCGCTCCCGGATGCCCACGCCGTCGGCGGCCGCGAGGCGGTTGGCCGGGCGGACGGCGCGCCGCAGCAGGGCCGTCGCCTCACGGGCCAGGGCCGCGGCCCGCAGCAGCGTGTCGCCGTCGGTGTCGGTCTCCACGACCGCCTGGACGAGGGAGCGCGCCGCGGCGCCGAGGTCGGCCACCGCGGAGAGCCGGGTCACCGCAGCCGGGTCGAGGGAGCCCTCCACGCCGAACACCCTACCTGGGCCCCGCGGCGGTCCCGGTCGCGGTGGGGTGGAGGTGACGAGCCGCCCGGGAGGCGGATGCGCGCCCGCTCAGCCGGCCTGAGGATCGGAGCGGCGGTCGGGGTCCGGGGGTGCGGCCCGGGTGCCGCCGACCTGATCCGCGGCGTCGTCGGCCTCCGCCGCCGCGGCGGTCCGGGTGCGTGCGCGGGCGTGAATGTCCTCCAGAGCGGTCCGGAGGGCCTGCCACACCGCACCCAGGCTGGAGCAGACGGGCAGGTCGCCGCGGATGGTGCCGGTGGGCTCCGGTGCTTCGGGGTCGAGAGCCTCGAGCGCGGCGTGCGCGAGGTCGAGCAGGGTCGGGTCGGTGGTCTCCAGGATGAGGCGGTCCCCGGCCGGCCGGATGATCATGTGCCGTCGTCCCGCCTCTTCCGGCGGCTCGTCGGCGGTGCCCGTCACGTCGACCTCGCGCAGGGCTCGCCGGGCCCGGTCCAGGTCGAGCCCCAGATCGGCCAGCGCCCGTGCCGCGGCACTGCGGGGGTCGCTGAGAGCGGCCGCCAGCAGGTGATGGGATCCGACAGGCTGGGAGCCGGCGATCCGCTGGGCCACGGTAAGGCTGCTGTCGGCTGCCGGGGTCGTCCTCAGCTCCCCGCCCGGCCCCTGGCCGGCCGCCGTACCCGCCACCGTCCCTGCCACGGGGGTGCGCACCCAGCGCGGGCCGCCGTCCGGCTGCACCGGAAGGTTGTCGAGCACGGCCTTCCTCACCGTGCCGAGTTCGCCCGCGCACTCGGCGACGATCTGTGCTCCCACGCCGTCGGCGTCGCCGATGAGCCCCAGCAGGATGTGCTCGGTGCCGATGTAGTTGTGACCCAGGTGGATGGCCTCCCGGAGGGACCGCTCGAGGAGCTTCTTCGACCGGGGCGTGAACGGGACGTGCCCCTCCGCGGGGCGCTCGCCGGGCGGTACCTGGTGCGCGACCTGCTCGCGGGTCGCCGGCAGCGACATCCCGAGCATCTGCAGCACCCGCCCGGCCGGGCCCTGGGGCTCGCCGAGCAGGCCGAGCAGGATGTGCTCGGTGCCGATGTGATGGTGCTGAAGCCTGCGGGCTTCCTCCTGCGCCAGGACGACGACATGCCTGGCGTGTGGGGTGAATCGCTCGAACATGCGCTCAACGGTGATTTCTGCACATCATCATGTCAACACCCGGCTATCGGCGGGGCTGCCCTGCCCGGTTCCGGATCAGCTGCCGGTGGCCTGGGAGATCGCCCCGACGTCCGGGAGGACGAGCCTGCCGCCCACGGCCGCACGGGAGGGGGCCGGCGGGGTCCGGCGTGGAGCGGGTGGCGGCGGAGGCGGCGTGTCCGGCCGACCGCAACATGACCCGACTCTTCCAGATCCTCAGCGGAAGATCATGAATCTTGAAACCACCGTGGCTCACGTACCCCGAATTCCATGAGGGCCGGCGTCATGAGCGGTAGCGGCCGGGCCTGACCTGCGGCAAAGAGATTGACCGCGAGCCGCGGCCTCGCCCGAATCCGGTACGAATTGCGGTGCAGACCGGGTCTCGGCCGTCTGGTGACTGAGCCAGAACCAGGGCGCAGGCATCAGCGCGGGGGTGAGGGCCAATATCTAATCGCCGGCGACTATCGCGAAGTGGGCGAGTCTACGCACACCGGCGGCTATGCTCCGGCTGGAGAGCCGGAGCATGGCGGCGCGTCGGTCGCCAGGCCGCTCAGCACGCGTGAAAGGGAGGTTGATGGGAGCCAGCCAGGGGCCGTCGAACGAGACCGGGGGATCTCCTTCGACGCCAGGTTCCCTCCCGGCAGGAGGTGTTCCCCGATCATCCGTGCACCGTCACCGCTTGCTGGGCCGTGCCGATCTCTTCGCCGCCGTCATTGTCCTCGGGGCCGTCGCGTACACGGTTTTCGCGCTGGCCCCTGATCCGGGCCGCCCGAACGGTCCGGGTTCCGCCCAAACCGCCAGGCGTGTCTCGTCCGTCGGCTCTGGCACCTCCGAACCCTCCGGGTCGCTCGCGCCGTCGGCGACCCGGACGTTCCCGACGTCCGGCCCGACGTCCGGCTTCGGGGCCACGCCGACCATCCCTGGAGCGGCAGGTGCGTCCGGGTCCACGCGCGCAGGTGCCGGGGAGGGCGGGTCGGGCGGGTGGACGACGGTTCCCCGGACCCACGGCACGTCCCGGGCGTCGCCGGCTGTGACCAGGCGCGGCAGTTCCGCCACGACGGACGCCGGCTCGACCCCCGTGTCGACGGCGCCAGCGCAGACGACGGCGCCAGCGCAGACCACGACACCGACCACCAGCGACCCGGCCGGCGGGGTGATGGCGGGAACTCTCGCCCCCGGATCGACGATCTCCTTGCGGGCCACGACGGCCTGTTGCACCAACCGGTTCGTTCGTGATGACAAGGGCAGAGGGATCACTTCGGTGATCACGCCGTCCAGTTCGGGCGCGGACCGGAGCGATTCAACCTGGATCGTGCGGGCGGGTCTGGCCAGCCCTTCGTGCGTATCCTTCGAGTCGAGGACCTACCCCGGCCAGTTCCTGCGGCACTCCAGTTTCCAGATCTACCGCCAGCCGATGGATGGTACCGACCTGTTTCGCGCGGACGCCACGTTCTGCCCGACGGGTGGGAAGAGCGGGTCAGGAACCTCCTTCCAGTCGTACAACTACCCCACGAAATACCTTCGCCACTACTTCGACATGCTCTACATCGCGAGCGACGGCGGGGGCTTCGCCTGGGACGCCCCAGCATTCTGGGCGGACGACGTGAGCTGGGTGGTCACCACTGGGTGGGTCTTCTGACGGTCGAGTCTGCCGGCGGGCGCCCGCCGGGCTGGTCTTGATTGGTTCCAGAAGATGGCGGAGACTGCCGGCATGCCGACGGCGTCGGACTACGAGCGCATGATCCGCGTGGCCGGCCTACGGGTGACGCGGCCCCGGGTGGCGGTGCTGTCCGCGGTGCACAGCCATCCGCACGCCGACACCGACTCGATCATCGGTGCGGTGCGTGAGGATCTCGGTGACGTGTCCCACCAGACCGTCTACGACGTCCTCCACGCGCTGACCGGCGTCGGGCTGGTCCGACGCATCCAGCCGAAGGGCTCCGTCGCACGCTACGAGGCGCGCGTCCGGGACAACCATCACCACGTCGTGTGCCGCTCGTGCGGGGCCATCGCGGACGTCGACTGCGCGGTCGGCGTCGCTCCGTGCCTGAGCGCGTCGGACGCCCACGGCTTCGTCATCGACGAGGCCGAGGTCATCTACTGGGGTCGATGCCCCCGGTGCGTCCGCGCCACGGCCGCCGATTCCGCCGGCGGACCGCTGTCGGAGGCGGCAGCCGCCACGTCGTCCCACGGCGGCGCCCGACCACAGAACGTGACCAGCGACCGGCATCCGAGGAAGGCACCCGAGGAAAGCACGATACGAGGAGGACCGCCGTGACTGACGGTGGCAGCGACAGCGAGAACCCGGTAATCCCCTCTCCGACCCCCACGCCGTCCCGGCCCAGGACCAACCGGGACTGGTGGCCCAACCAGCCGAGCCTGCAGATCCTCAGCGAGCACTCGGCCCGGTCCGATCCACTCGGTGAGAACTTCGACTACGCACAGGAGTTCAAGACTCTCGATGTCGAGGCACTCAAGCGTGACGTCTTCGAGGTGATGACGACCTCCCAGGACTGGTGGCCCGCCGACTACGGTCACTACGGGCCGCTGTTCATCCGGATGACCTGGCACGCCGCCGGCACCTACCGGATCGCGGACGGTCGCGGCGGGGGTGGTAGCGGGGCGCAGCGCTTCGCCCCGCTCAACAGCTGGCCGGACAACGCCAACCTGGACAAGGCTCGGCGGCTGCTCTGGCCGGTGAAGCAGAAGTACGGCCGCAAGATCTCCTGGGCGGACCTGTTGGTCTTCGCGGGGAACTGCGCCTACGAATCCATGGGGTTCACGACGTTCGGCTTCGGCTTCGGCCGCCAGGACGTCTGGGAGCCGGAGGAGATTTTCTGGGGGCCGGAGGACACCTGGCTCGGGGACGAGCGTTACAGCGGGGACAGGCAGCTCGCCAGCCCGTTGGGCGCCGTCCAGATGGGGCTCATCTACGTCAATCCCGAAGGTCCCAACGGCGTCCCGGATCCGCTCGCGGCGGCCCGTGACATTCGCGAAACCTTCGCCCGGATGGCGATGAACGACGAGGAGACGGTCGCGCTCATCGTCGGCGGCCACACGGTGGGCAAGTGTCACGGTGCGGTGGGTCCGCAGTACGTCGGTGCGGAGCCGGAGGCCGCCCCCCTCGAACAGCAGGGCATGGGGTGGAAGAACACCTTCGGGACCGGCGCGGGCGGCGACACGCTCACCAGCGGATTGGAGGGTGCCTGGACGAACGAGCCGACCAGGTGGGACAACGGGTACCTGGACAACCTCTACCGTTACGACTGGGAACTGACCACGAGCCCGGCGGGCGCGAAGCAATGGACCCCCAGGAATCCCGAGGCCCAGGGCACCGTCCCCGATGCCCACGATCCGGCCACTCGGCACGCGCCGATGATGCTCACGACGGACCTCGCCCTGCGGATGGATCCGATCTACGGGCCGATCTCGAAACGCTTCCAGGAGAACCCGGACCAGCTCGCCGAGGCGTTCGCGAAGGCGTGGTTCAAGCTGCTGCACCGAGACATGGGACCGGTCTCGCGGTACCTGGGCCCGTGGGTTCCGCAGCCTCAGCTCTGGCAGGACCCGGTTCCTCCGGTCGATCACGAGCTGATCGCGGACCGGGACGTCGCCGCGCTCAAGGCGAAGGTTCTCGCCTCCGGACTGTCCGTCTCCCAGCTGGTCGGCACGGCCTGGGCGTCGGCGGCGAGCTTCCGCGGCACCGACAAGCGCGGTGGGGCGAACGGAGCCCGGATCCGGCTGGCGCCGCAACGGGACTGGGAGGTCAACGACCCGGCCGAACTGGCGAAGGTGCTGGCGACCATGGAGGGGATCCAGCGGGACTTCAACACCGCGCAGTCCGGTGGGATCAGGGTGTCCCTCGCTGACCTGATCGTGCTCGGCGGCTGCGCCGCCGTGGAGGCGGCGGCACGTACGGCGGGGTACGACGTCACCGTGCCGTTCGCACCGGGGCGCACCGATGCGTCCCAGGAGCAGACCGACGTGGAGTCGTTCGCCGTCCTGGAGCCGACCGCGGACGGGTTCCGCAACTACCTGCGGGCCGGGGCGAAGCTGTCGCCGGAGACCCTGCTGGTGGACCGTGCCTACCTGCTGACCCTGACGGTGCCTGAGATGACGGTCCTCGTCGGCGGCCTGCGCGCGTTGAACGCCAATGCCGGGGCCTCCTCGCACGGTGTCCTGACCGACCGGGCGGAGACGTTGACGAACGACTTCTTCGTGAACCTGCTCGACATGGGCACCGAGTGGAAGGTCTCGGCCACCGCGGAAGGCGTCTTCGAGGGGTACGACCGCGCGACCGGCGAGCAGAGGTGGACCGCCACCGCCGTCGACCTCCTCTTCGGTGCGAACTCCCAGTTGCGCGCCGTCGCCGAGGTCTACGCCTGCGCGGACGCGAAGGAGAAGTTCGTGCGAGACTTCGTGGCCGCGTGGGACAAGGTCATGAACCTGGACCGGTTCGACCTCACCTGATCCCTCACCCGCTGGTCCGATCCAGGGGTCCGGGGTCGACCGCCTGCGGCGCGGTCGACCCCGGACCGGAGTCACTGTCACGCCAGGTCGGTCGAGATGATCTTTTCGATGTTGCGTTCGGCGAGTGCCGTGATGGTGACGAACGGGTTGACCCCGGTGCTTCCGGGGATCAGGGAACCGTCCATCACGTACAGCCCGCGGTAGCCGGGCACCCGGCCGTAGTTGTCCGTGGCCTGGCCGAGCAGGCAGCCGCCCAGCGGGTGGTAGCAGAAGTCGTCGCCCCAGACCTTGTTCACACCGAACAGGTCACTGCGGTAGATCGTGAGGAACTTGGCGTTGATCGTGTCGAACACCCGCTTCGCGGCGTCGATCGACGGCTGGGCCTTGGACGCCGTCCAGGAAAGGTCGACCGCGTCGGTGGAACTGTTGTAGGTGAAGGCGGCCCGGTTCGGATTCTTGGTGATGGCCAGGTAGAGGCTGATCCACAGCTCGATGCCGGCGGGAACCGGGGCGATCTCGGCGAAGACGGGTCCGGCGGGGTCCGCCCAGTTGTCGATCCCCATCGCCGGCATGCCGGACTGCAGGGCGCCCGTGAGGTCCCAGACATGGTTGGCGCGCGCGACCATCACGTTGCCGTTGTTGCCCCAGCCCTGGCCCACCGCGTCGGGCAGGTTCGGCAGCGATCCCTTGGCCTTCATCCTGACCAGCAGCTTGCTGGTGCCCACGCTGCCGGCGGCGAGGAAGACCCGGTCGGCGGTGACGGTCTTCGTGGCGACGGTCGCCCCGGAGGTGTTGATCTGTTTCATCGTGACGACGTAGCCACCGGGCATGCCCGGGGCGATGTCGGTGACGACGTGGAGCGTGGCGACCGAGAGCCTGCCGGTCGCGGCGGCGGCCGCCAGGTAGGTCTTGTCCAGACTGCGCTTGCCGTAGTTGTTTCCGTAGATCACCTCGCTGCCGAGCGCCGAGCGAGTCACCTTGTTGGCCTGCTCCTGCTGCATGTACGCGAAGTCGTAGACGTTGGGCACGAAGGTGGTCGCGAATCCCGCCTTGGTGGCCTGGTCCCGGCTCAGACGGGTGTACTGGTAGCAGTCGGCGGACTCGAACCAGGTGGGGTCGATCTCGTTGACGGCGAGTTGGGCCCTGGCCCGCGGGAAATAGGTGGAGTACATGGCGTCCGCGTCGACCGAGGGCAGGATCTCCTCGAAGTAGCTGCGTTTGGGGGTGACCGCCATACCGCCGTTGACCAGGGAGCCGCCGCCGAATCCGCGCCCCTGGTACACCCGGATCCCCGCGAACTTCTCCGAATCCAGCACCCCCGTGTACTTGGGGATGCTCTTGTTCGCGGGTGCCCCGAGGAGGTAGCCGATCGGCTGGTCGGTCTGGGTGCGCAGCCAGAAGGAACGCCCGTCGGGGTTGAGCATGTTGGGGAAGATCTTGCCGTCGGATCCGGGGGTGTTCCAGTGCATCCCCATCTCGACGACCGTGGTGCTGATTCCGGCCTGGGTGAGTCGCAGCGCGGTGACGGCGCCGCCGTAGCCGCTGCCGATGACCAGGGCGGGCACGCGGTCACCGGTGCTCAGGGCGGCAGCGCGGGGGGTGCGCACCACCGACGGGAGGACCACTCCCGCAGCGGTCGCGGCGGCAGCGCCCAGGATGCTGCGGCGGGTCAGGCCGCCGGCCCGGGGGACGGTGGAAGGATCGGTCGGGGCTCGATATCCGGTCATGCGGGCGTCCTTCTCTCGCCGGAGCAGGGGTGGGCGTCACCCGTGCGGGATCGGTGGACGGTGGCCGGGGCGCACACTCTCGCGGTGCCGGTCGTCGGCGGGCGGGCGGAGTTGAGGGAGGGTGCGTCGTTCGCGGCGGCCGCGCGGGAGTAGATATAACACGTTCTACACCTATGGGTAAAGAGCATTCAACAAATAGGTGCTACAGCATGGAACCTGATACTGGACCGGTGACTTCTGGTGCTCCGGGAGCGGTTCGGTAGGATGTTTGGCCACCACGAGGCTGGTGCGGGAGGAGGCGGGGCGTGTGACGCGGAGGCACGCGGGCGGAGCGGCAGGGGCCGGCACGGCGCGAGGGGGGCGTCGGCGCTGGCTCCGGCGGGTGTACTCGACGGTGGGCGTCGGCCTCCTGTCGGCGGCCGTGGTCAAGGAGCTGCGCACGCCCGCCGAGGTACGCACCTGGCACGGTGACCTCGCCGGCCTGGTGCCGTACGACCTGCGCCCACCGACCCTGGAACGGGTGCGGGAACGACTGTGGGCGCCGCAGAACCCACACCTGATCGTGCCCCGGGTCTTCGGTGTGGGCTGGACGCTGAACGTCGGCCGAGCGGTCAGCCTGGTCCGGGGCGGCCGCCCCGCACCAGGCTGAGCGGGTGGCCTGCCCCGATCCGACGTCCGCGGCCTCGCCGCCGAGTTGCTGGCCACCCATCGCCGGCGGTGACATCACCTGATCGATGACCTGGCGTCGACCTGGATGGGGCTGGGGCGCTGGAGGCTGGTCGGGTGGACGCCCGGCCAGTGCTGAAAGGGTGGGCGGTGACGGTGAGCCTGGCGGCCGCCGCCCTGCTCCTTCTGGGCGCGGCGGGGGTGCTGCACGGCGTCCTGGCAACCCGGCTGCTGCGGCCACCGGCGACGCTGGACCGGACCGTCGTCCTGCAGGGGACGGCGAGCTACACCGACACCACCGCCCTGCGGACCGGTGACCTGCAGGCCCTCTACCGCCGGCAGATCCCGGTCACGATCAACGATCAGGTCCGGACCGTGCGCAGCGAGGGGCCGGTGAGTGTCGTCCAGGAGACCTGGACCGTCCTCGGTCCCGACCAGAAGCCCGTCCGGGCCAGCACCCACACGTTCACCCTCGACCGGACGACGATGCTCGCCGCCGTCGTCCCGCCGAACCCGTCGGCGCCGGTCAGGCAAGCCCTGGCGCTGGGTTTTCCGCCGAACCCGCAGCCGGTGGACTACCCGTTCTGGGACGTGGTGACCCGGACCGTGGCCAAGGCCGCCTACCAGGGGACCGAGGTCGTGTCGGGACGACGCGCGTACAGGTACCTGCTCCGGTCCGGCGGTCCCGTGACGGACCCGCAGGTCCGCACGGCGCTGCCCGGGGACCTGCTCGTCGCGCCCACGTCCACCACCCTGGCCGACTTCTGGGTGGACAGCCTCACCTCGGTGGTGCTCCGGCTGCACTACCGGCTGGCGATCCAGGCCACCCAACCCGGGGCGGAGGGGACGCTCCCGCCGGTGCCGGTGTTCAGCGTCGACGCGCGGCTGGCGCCGATCGCCGCTCGCGTGGCCCTGGCCGAGGCGGTGGGGACCCAGGACGAGATCTTCCTGGTGGGCACGGCCGCGCCGGTGGCTCTGCTGGGCCTGGGAGCCCTCGCCGCGGCGGCCACGCTCGCGCGTCTGGTGCGGCACCTGGTGCGGGCCACGTCGCGGCGGGACCAGGCCGGCGTCCGCCTCGGCCCGGACGTCACCTGACGTCGGCCGGCAGGTCGGCGAGGTCGTCGTGCGCCCGGAGCCACAGCACCAGGTCGAGCAGGTCGTCCGCACCGAGGGGAGGCCACCGGTGCAGGGCGTCGGACCGCTCGAGCACCTCCGCCGGCAGGGTCCGGACCGGGATCCGCAGCTGCGACAGCGTGCGCGCGACCGAGGCCGGCACGTGCTTGATCACCTGAGTCGCGCAGCCGTAGCACTCGAACAGGTACCAGCCCGAGCCCTGCCGAGGGTCGACCACGAGGGTGAACTCGTCCACGGTCAGGGCGACGCGTCCACAGGTGGGGCATTCGCTGGTGATGCGCGTCATGATCGGCTCTCCTTCGCCCGTCGTGGGGTCTCGTCGCCGGCACCCGGCAGCTGTCACCCACTCTGGTCCAGGGCGCCCGCCCGGACATCGGGGCGAACCCCCGCCCTGAACACCGACCCCCGGGGGCCCACCTCAGCCAGTTCGAGGGCCTGGCGTCCCGCCGGGGTCACCACTGGTGCGCGACGTCCACCACGATCCGGGAGTAGCTTCCCGGCCCCGTCAGGACGAGGACCCGGAACGGCAGCCGGGCCCGCGCTCCGAGCCCGAACCCGGTGTACCCCTCAAAGGTTCCGCCGTACACCAGGTCCCGCAGCGTGCGGTAGCCCGACAGGTCGGCCACATGCTGGCCGACGCGGTACGGGTAGGTGGCGTGGCCCTGGACGTCGTACGCGGGGTCGAGCAGCTGGATCTGCAGCTTCGCTCCACCGGCCACCGGCAGGGGCCGTCCGCTGCCCTCGGCCACGACGGTGTCGACATAGGACACCCGGTATCCGGTGGCCGCCCCCCGGAACTCGAAGACGACCCGGTCGAAGCAGGCGTGCCGACCCGTCCGGGTGGCCACCAGCGGAGCGGTCCGCAACGACCCCGCCTGCTTCGCGGCGCTCCCCCACGGGACGGCGCACGAGTCGGCCCGCGCCGGTACGACAGCGACGACCATCATCGTCGCCACCAGTGCCGGGAGGATCAGCCACCGGGCCGGCCCCCGCATCGTCGTCCTCCGTACGGCCATCGACATCGTCGTCATGTCGGCCTCCCTGGTCGTTGCCGTCCTGTCCGCCGTCGAGCCCGGGGCACCCGCCCTGCTCGGCCACTGCGCGTCTCGGTCCGATGACGCGCTGCGGCATTCGTCGGATGACACCGCGTCGGGGAACTTCTCTGCGTGCTCCTGGGGTGGCGACCCGTGCTTCGGGCCCGGCGGTCGGGACGACGTCAGGTGCCGGCCGGAGGTTCGGCCCGGCGCCGTCCGATCGGGCGTGCGGCGGCCAGATAGGGGCTCTGCCACATCGGGTCCTCCGGGCCGTGCCCGTTCAGCTGGGCTGGTGGGGCGAGCTCGGGGGTCGGTGGGAGGAGGTAGCCGCTGTCCGGGTCGTGCCCGGTGGGCTGGACGGCCGGGGTGATCTCGGGAGCCGGCGGGATCGGGAAGACGGTCATCGACGCCGCGTCGGCCGCCGGCGCTCCGGTGAGGTCGACCACCGTGGCCGGCGCGGTGGGGGAGGCGCCGGCCGGGTGGGGCGCGTAGGACGTGTAGGCGGCGTTGCCGTACCCGCCGTAGTGGCTGGACCGGCCGCGCTTGGGAACCCGGTTCAGGACGACGCCGAGCACGGCCGCGCCCGCCGTCCGCAGTGACTCGATCGCGGTGGCGAACTGGTCCACTTTCGTCGATGCCGCACGGACGACCAACAGGGCGCCGTCGGTGATCCGGGCGAGGACGACGGCGTCCGTGACCGGCAGCAGCGGTGGCGAGTCGACGACGACCGTGCAGCCGCCGTCGGTGAGGGTGCGGATCACCTCCGCCATCCGGGCCGAGCCGATCAGTTCGCTCGGGTTGGGAGGCAACGGCCCGGAGGTGAGCACTCGCAGGGGCAGGTCGTCGCGCCACGGCTGCAACGCGGCGTCCACCGGCGCGTCACCGAGCAGCACGGTCGTCAGGCCCACGCCGGACGGGAGGCCGAACAGGTCCGCGACCGTGGGCCGACGAAGGTCGGCGTCGATGAGCACGACGTGGTCGCCGTTCTGCGCCAGGGCCACCGCGATGTTGGCCGCCGTCGTGGTCTTGCCCTCGCCCTGGACCGATCCGGTCACGACGAAGCTGCCGATCCGGTGGTCCACCGACAGGAAGCTGATGTTCGTGCGCAGCTGCCGGAAGGCCTCGGCGCGGGGCGAGAAGGTGTCCCGGGTGATCAGGGGAGCCCGGGCCGTGGACGGGTCGTCCCCGACCGTCCCGAGGACGGGCGCGTTGGCCAGTTCGCCGAGCTGGGTCCGGCTGCCGATGGTCCGGTCGAGGCTGTCCCGCAGCACCGCGAGGCCGACCCCCAGGCCGAGCCCGACGAGGAGACCGAGCGCCAGGTTGAGGGTCGTCCTCGGGGAGATCGGCGCCCGGGGTGGCAGTGCCGCCCGGGTCACCGACACCCGCACCGGGGAGGCTTTCGCCCCGATCGGCGTCTCGAGGGTGTTCACCAGGCTGGGGAACTCGCTCGAGATGGCGTTGGCGACGTCCGCCGCGCGCTGCGGAGAGGTGTCGGTGACGGTGATCTCGAGGAGTACCGTGTCGAGCGGGCTGGTGGCCGTGACGTGTTCGGCCAAGGCGTCGGCGGTGGTCTCCAGGCGCAGGTCGCGAATCACCGGATCGAGGACGCCGGGACTGGTGATCAGGTCGGCGTACGACTTGACGCGTTGCTGGGTGAACGTGCTGCCCTGGGTCAGCGCGGTGACGTCGTCGCCGACGGCGCCGCTGGTCGAGACGAACAGCTCCGCGCTCGCCTGGTACTGCGCGGTGGCCAGCCAGGAGTACAGACCCGCCCCGAGGACACCGAGGACGGTCAGGAGCACGACGGCGAGCCACTGTTCGCGGATGAGACGCAGGTACTGGGTGATGGTCACCGGGGGCCCTCCCTGGCGGCGGTTCCGGGCGCGTGATCTCCATGTCATGGAGAGTAGTTGTGATGTCACGCTCTGGAATCAATGATCCCATCGGGGAGGGTGTCCCGTCCGGAGGGATCCGGTGGGATGGCCCGAAGAGACGAGGCGACGGCGCCGCGACGGACTCACCTCACGTCCGGCCGGATCCGCCGGACCTGACGCAGGCGGCGACTCCGGCGGGCGCCCATGGCCCGATCCCGTCCCGCTGGGCGGGGACCGGTTCGCGCCCGAGCACGCCGCTGCTCTGGCTGTCCGTCATGTCGCCGGTCTCGCAGGCCGCGTCCGGCTCGGACCTGCCCGTGATGCTCGGACCTGCCCGTGATGACGGCGTCCGACGGCAGGGGGCACGGGCAGAATGAGCGGATGGGCGTCGACCTCGAGGAGTTGCGTCGACTGCGCCGGGCCCGGGACCGGATGGACCGCGAGTACGCTCAGCCGCTCGACGTGCCGGCGCTCGCCCGCACGGCCTGGATGTCGACGGCGCACTTCAGCCGCCGCTTTCGCCAGGTGTACTCCGAGACGCCGTACTCCTACCTGATGACCCGCCGGATCGAGCGGGCCAAGGCGCTGCTCCGTCGTGGCGACCTGAGTGTGACCGAGGTCTGCTTCGCGGTCGGCTGCGCCAGCCTCGGATCCTTCTCCACCCGGTTCACCGAACTCGTCGGCGAGTCGCCGTCCCGGTACCGGTCCCGTGACCATGACGAGCTACGGGTCGTGCCCGGCTGCCAGACGATGGTGCTGACCCGCCCGCGCCGGGGAGGAGATCCGGGACACGCGGACGAGAGCGGTTTCGAAGAGACCTCCGTCACCGGCGCCCGCCTAGCATCGGCGCCATGACCGTTTCACTCAGCGCCGTGCACATCCTCGTCGACGACCCGGACGCCGCCGTCGGCTTCTATCGCGACACGCTGGGCCTGACCGTCCGCAACGAGGTGGCCCGTGACGGTTTCCGCTGGATCACCCTGGTCACCGATACCCAGCCGGAGATCCAGATCGTGCTGTCGCAGCCGCACGCGGGCCGCTCGCAGCAGGACGGGGACGCCCTGGCGGCGCTGCTCGCCAAGGGTGAGCTGCGCGCCGTCCACTTCCGCACCGATGACCTCGACGCGACCTTCGACAGGGTCGTCACGGCGCCCGGCGCCGAGGTGCTGCAGGAACCGGCCAGTCAGCCCTGGGGTGCCCGGGACGCCGCCGTCCGCGACCCCGCCGGCAACCTGGTGCGCATCGAGCAGGGATGATCCGCATCCGGGTCGAAGGGCGAATCCCGACCCCCGGTGAGGTACCCTCACAAGGTGCGGTCACTTGGTCACAGCTTGCACATCGTGGACCCGGATGTCACGAGGGTCCGTCGATCGGCGGCCGTGGACTCCTTCGTCCCCGGCCCGGCGACAGGCCGGCTCGTCGGCGCGCACCGGCTGACGGTCCAGGTTCGTCCCGATCCGGCCGGCGAGGCCGTGATCATCAGCTTGCGCGGTGAATTGGACTGCTACACGGGCCCCGTCCTGGGCAGCACGGTGGCGGACGTGGTCTCCGACGGTGGCCAGAAGGTCGTCCTTGACGTGTCCGGCTTGACGTTCTGTGACGCCTCGGGGTTGGGCACCTTTGTCGCGGCCCAGCGGCAATGCTGCCGCGGTGACGGGTGGGTCCGGCTCGCCGGGCCGAGCCATAGCCTGACCCGCCTGCTGACCCTCGGCGGTCTGGGCGCGGCCCTGCCGTGCTTCCGGGACGTCGCGGAGGCGGTCGCCGAGGCGGCCTAGAGCCGTCGAGACGCGAGTTCACCGGGCGGCGTCGGTGCGCGACGTCCGCCTCCGGCCTTTTTTGCGGCACCTGCCGGGGTCGGACGTGGCTGGGCCGCCCCGCCCCGTTCCGGCCCATTGGTCGGGGGTGGGCGGTCGGGGCGCCTGGTGGCCGGTCCGTCGCGCGGCCGGCGTCCCCCGGGCCGGTGAAATCCGGCTCGCGGCTGGTGACATCCGCGCCGTCCGGAGCACCATGGAGGTGTGCCCGTGGTGCGCCCCGTCTGGCCGGCCGAGGTCGAGCGCCGCCGCCGTCTGGAGAAGATCGGTACGCCGCCGGATCCGCCGCCCTCAGGCATGATGCCGTCGTCCGTGGCGTTCTCCCGACAGGAGTTGGGTGAGGTCGCGCGGTTGCCCGTGGCCATTCCCGTGCCGCCGCTGCCGACTCTCTCCGAGCGAGTGCGACTGGACCGCCCGTTCGGCAACATCGCGGGTCTGGTCTCCACCGTGATGGTCGGCACGGTTCCCCCGCAATGGGTCACCAGCGGCGCGTACCTGGACGCCGTCCGCGGGAGGTTCCTCGCCACCGGGTAGCCGGGCCCGTTGCGGGTGGCGGAGGCGGGGGCGGACGGCGGAACCTTTCGGCGCGCAGCCTCGTTCTGCGGGTTGGTGGCCCAGCACGCTACCTCAGGCACGGCTCGGCCTGACGTGCCCGCTGGCGGTGAGCGGCTCGGCCGGGTGGTGCGGGGGGAGCGGCGCTGATGGAGATCTACACCGACCCGTCGACGGGCCGTCCGTACGTCGTGGATCCGCGGACCGGGCGTTCCCGGTGGTTCGACCTGCCTGCGAGCCCGGCCGTGGCGCGGACCCAGGAGTTGCCGGTCGTCCCTGACGGCCGCGGCGGGTCCCGGGCGCGGCCCGACGGCGTCAGCGTGATCGTGAAGCTGCTCGGTGCGTTGGTGATCGTGTCGGTCTTCGGTACCGCGCTGACCTTGGTGGTGTCCCGGTCCCGCGCCGAGCCGACGCGCCCGCCCGCGGCGGCTCCGACCCCGACCCGGACGACGCCGCCGCGGCCGCCGGCGCTCGGCACGCCCGTCCGGGACGGGAAGTTCGAGTTCATCGTCCACGGCACCCGCACCACCAAGACCCTCGGGAACGCCGTTCTCCACACCACGGCGCACGGCGCGTTCGTGCTGGTCTCGGTGCGGGTGCGCAACATCAGCGACGAGCACCAGAACTTCCTCTCGCTCGCCCAGAAGCTGCATGACGAGAAGGGCAACGAGTACGGCACCGACGTCCGCGCGACCCTCTACCTGGGCCACCTCAGGAATCTGTACGACGACGTCGGCCCCGGCCGCACGGTCGACGGCACGCTGGTGTTCGACCTCCCGGCCGGCGCCAGGCCCGCGCGGATCGAGCTTCACGACAGCCTGCTGTCGGGTGGGACCGACGTCATGCTGACGTGAGCCGCGGCAGCCGCAGGCGCACCGGGCCGCTGCCGCCAGCACCGGGAGTCCCACCGGACGGCGGTCGCGACGACCAGGAAGGCGACCGCGAGGTGACTGCGCCGCCCGGTGGTTGCTGACGAGGCGCCCGGCCGAGACTATCGTGACCGCGTCACCACGGGGTGACGGGCCTGGGGCGCCTGCGGGTCATCCCGCGGGGCCCTCGCGAATCGGAGCGGAGCGGTGACGATGACGGCCGAGACGACGATCGAGCCGGTGGCCAGGTGCCGCGCCCTGGACTGGGAGATCGCGGCACTGAACCGGCTGATGGCGGACGCGCCCGCCTCGCTGGGGGCGCTCTTCCTGCGCCGGGCTGCCGCCACCCCGGACCAGGAGGCGTACCGGCGACCGGACGGCGCGGGTGGCTGGGCGGCGAGTACCTGGGCGGAGACCCGCGCGGTGGTCACCGACCTTGCGGCGGGGTTGCTGGCGCTCGGCCTGCAACCGGAGGACAGGGTCGCCATCGCGTCCACCACGCGGCTGGAGTGGATCCACGCCGACCTGGCGGTGATGTGTGCCGGCGGCGCGACGACGACCATCTACCCGACCACGCCGTCGGGCGATGTGATCTTCATCCTGAACGATTCCGGGTCCCGCTTCGCGGTCGTGGAGGACGAGGGTCAGCTGGCCAAGGCGCTGGCCGCGCCGACGTCGCTGGAGAAGCTGATCCTGATCGACGGCCAGCCGGCCCAGGACGACGACCGCGTGCTCTCGCTGGAGCGGCTGCGGGACCTGGGCAGCCGCTACCTGGCCGACCATCCGGAGGCGGTGACCGTGGCGACCGCGGCGGTCCGGCCCGAGCAGCTGGCCACGCTGATCTACACCTCGGGCACCACCGGCCGACCGAAAGGGGTGCGGCTGTCGCACGCCAGCTGGGTCTACGAAGGGTTGGCGACCCGGGCCATCGAGGTGGCGTCGCCGGACGACCTGGGCTACCTGTGGCTGCCCCTGTCCCACTCCTTCGGCAAGGTGCTGCTGTCGACCCAGTTGGCCACCGGCCACGCCGCGGCGATCGACGCCGACGTCAAGAAGATCATCGACAACCTGCCCGTCGTCCGGCCGACGCTGATGGCAGCGGCACCGCGCATCTTCGAGAAGGTGTACGCCGGGGTCATCTCGGCGATCCGCAGCCAGGGCGGCGTCAAGCTGAAGATCTTCGAGTGGGCGGTCGGCGTCGGGGCGGAGGTGTCCCGGCACCGGCAACGAGGACTCGAGCCCGGCGTCCTGCTCGCTGTGCAGCACCGGATCGCCGATCGGCTGGTCCTCGCCAAGATCCGGGACCGCTTCGGGGGCCGGATCACCGAGTTCGTCTCCGGCTCGGCGGCGCTGTCGAAGGACGTTGCGGAGTGGTTCCACGCGGTCGGGCTCGAGGTGCTCGAAGGGTACGGGCTGACCGAGACGTCCGCCGGTACGTTCGTCAACCGTCCTGGCCGATCCGAGTTCGGTACCGTCGGCCGGCCGATGCCGGGCACCGAGGTGGCCCTGGCGGCGGACGGCGAGATCCTGGTCCGCGGCCCGGGCGTGATGCTGGGGTACCACAACCTGCCGGAGGCCACCGCGGAGATCCTGACCGAGGACGGCTGGCTGCGTACCGGGGACATCGGTGAGATCACGCCGAACGGCTCGCTGCGGATCACGGACCGGAAGAAGGACCTGATCAAGACGTCCGGCGGCAAGTACGTCGCGCCGCAGGGGATCGAGACGCAGTTCAAGGCGGTCTGTCCGCTGGCGGCGCAACTGGTGGTCCACGGAGAGGGGCGCAACTACGTCACGGCCCTGGTGGCGCTCGACCCGGACGCGGTCGCGGCGTGGGCGGCCGGCGCCGGCATGCAGGGCCGGACCTTCGCGGAGATCGCCGGCTCCGCCGAGATGCGCGCGACGATCGAGGGCTGCATGCGGCAGCTGAACGCCAGGCTGGGCAGCTGGGAGACGATCAAGAAGTTCGAGATCATCGACCGCCCGCTGACCGTGGAGGAGGGCGACCTCACGCCGTCGCTGAAGCTCAGGCGCAGGGATGTCGAGCAGCGCTATCTGACCACGCTGGACGCCCTCTACCGGGGCTGACCGGATCAGCCGGGGAGGCAGGGGTGCGGGGGCGGTCAGCGGCGCTGGCATCCGGGCAGGGCCACATCCTGCGGGCGGGGGTATTCCCCTGGCCCTGCCGACGACGCTCGGTGCCGGGCGGCAGCCCGAGACCGTAACCTGTGCGGTCACGGCCGCGTTCCTACCGATAGGCCGCCGTCCGAGGTGGTCGTGACCCCCTGGGAGCAGTCGATGCGTCACCGTCTCTGGGTCGCGAGCGCCGCGCTGGCGACCTTCCCTCTCAGCCTGTCCGCCTGCGGCTCGGGCCCCGGCCCGACCAGCACGACTCCGGGGAACACCGGGGGCGCCGCCACGAGCGGTGCAGCGGCAGGCGGTGCAGCGGCAGGCGATAGCGGGGCGGCCGCCGCCCAGCCGGCGGACAGCATGGCCGAGGAGGCCGGTGGCGGGGGGAACGACGGCGACGAGGCCAAGATCCCGCAGGGGATGCCGGAGGCGAAGGCGGTGGCGGCCGGGCTGGGCAAGGACGGCGCCCCGGTCGTCTCGGTCACCGGCACCGAGACCACCTGCGTGCCGGACCGGACCAGCGTTCCGGCCGGGAAGGTGTGGTTCAAGTTCACCAACCAGGGCACGCGGATCAGTGAGCTGTACCTGGAGTCGCCGGACGCCAAGGAACTGGTCGAGGTCGAGAAGATCAAGAAGGGAGCCGGGGGCGCCTTCAGGACGACCGTGAAGCCCGGGTCCTACCTGGTCGCCTGCGAGCCCGGAATGGCCGACAAGCAGATCCGCACCGCCATCACCGTCACCGGTTGACCGGGCCGGCCCGGGTGGCGGGCTTCCCTAGCGGAGATCGACGAACAGGCCGGCGGACGCCGTCGGCTACCGCTCGGCGGAGAGCCACGCCAGGTCGGTGATCACGCCAGGCCCCTGGAAGGCCAGCCCGGGGCGCTCGACGTAGTGGGCCGACCGCAGTGGCGCCGCGAGGAAAGGGTCGAGCGGGGCCCAGCACCGGTCGAACCTCTCGGTGTGCTCGGCAAGCTCCTCGAGGGTCTCCCAGCGCATCTGGACGAGGTAGGTGCCCGGGCGCTCGGCGTCCTGCGCAACCGTGAAGCCGCGGAAGCCCGGCGACATGAACACCCGCTGCCGTACCTCGCACAGAGCGGCCTCGAACGCTGACTCCTGCCCGCCCAGGACGACGATCTTCACGTGCTGCAGGTACATGGCGGCAGCCTAATGGCCAGGATCCGCTGGGCCACGCGGACCGCGACACCCTCGGTGGTCCGACCGCCGTGTTGTTCCAGGTCGAGCTGGCCTTTGAGGGTGTCGTTGACGGACTCGATGAGCTGACGGATCTTCTTCAGGACCGCTGCGCCC
>DATDMG010000567.1:0-6050 GCA_036518955.1 Kineosporiaceae bacterium
CTCGGCCCCAGGGGTTCGGACGTCAGGCTCCCGCGGCGGCGAGCACGGCACGACCGGTGAGTACTGTCGCCAGGTGTCGTCGGTAGTCCTCGTCGGCGTTGGCGTCACTCATCGGTGAGGTCCCCTCGGCCGCGTGGGCGGCCGCCGAGCGGACGGCCTCGGCCGTAGCCGGGCGCCCGACGAGCGCCCGCTCCACCGCAACGGCGCGGATCGGTACCAGGCCCATGTTCGTCAGCGCCACCTTCGCTTCGGCGATCGTGCCGCCGTCCGTACGCACGGCGGCCGCCACCCCGACGATGGACCACGCGTAGGACACCATGGTGAACTTCTCATAGTGGGCGCCCCAACCGGTGTGCTTGGGCACGCGGACCTCGAGGAGGATCTCCACGTCGCCGATCGCCGTGGTGAACAGATCCTGGAAGAAGTCGGCGGCGGGCACCGTGCGCCGTCCCGATGGTCCGGCGATCACGAACTCCGCTCCCAGGGCCAGCGCGGGAGCGAGCAGGTCCCCCGCGGGGTCCGCGTGCGCCAGCGCACCGCCGAAGGTGCCGCGATGCCGCACCTGCGGATCGGCGACCGTCTGGGCCGCCAGCGAGAGCAGCAGCGCGTGCTGCCGGATCAACGGTTCGCGGGTGACGTCGTCGTGCGTCGTCATCGCACCGATCACGACGGCGTCGCCGTCGTCCCGGACACCGCGCAGCTCGGCAATCCGCCCCAGGTCCACCAGCAGGTCCGGGGCCGCCATCCGCAGGCGCAGCACCGGGAGCAGGCTCTGGCCGCCGGCCAGCACCTTCACCTCACGGTCGCCGGCACCCGCCAGGACGGCGAGGGCCTCGTCGACGCTACCGGGGGCCTCGTAGTCGAACGCGGCGGGGATCACTGCGCACCTCCGGAGGTGGAGCCGGCCTGGATGGCTCGCCACACCCGCTGCGGCGTGCACGGCATCTCGATATCGTCCACGCCCCACGGGCGGAGCGCGTCGACGATCGCGTTCACGATCGCCGGTGTCGACGCGATCGCCCCGGCCTCGCCGACACCCTTGACACCGAGCGGGTTGGTGGTCGCCGGGGATTCCGTGCGATCGGTCGTCCAGTTCGGCAGGTCCGCGGCAGTGGGCAGAGTGTAGTCGACGAACGTCGCCGTGATCAGCGTTCCGGACTCGTCGTACCGGGCTTCCTCGTAGAGCGCCTGCGCCACGCCCTGCGCCAGCCCACCGTGCACCTGCCCCTCGACGATGAGCGGGTTGACCGCCACGCCGACGTCGTCCACGCAGACGTAGCTGCGGATCCTGGAGCGCCCCGTCTCGGTGTCCACCTCGACCGCGGCCAGATGGGTCCCGTGGGGGAAGGAGAAGTTCTCCGGATCGAAGGTCGCGTCGGCGTCGATGCTCGGCTCCACTCCGTCCGGCAGGTTGTGCGCCGCGAACGTCGCCAGCGCCACCTCCCCGATCGACATCCCCGTGTCGGTTCCGCGCACGGTGAAGCGGCCGGCCTCGAAGTCCAGGTCGTCGGCGCTCGCTTCGAGCAGGTGCGCGGCGATCGGCCGAGCCTTGTCGATCACCTTGTCGGCGGCCTTCACCAGGGCGATGCCCCCGACGGGCAGGGAACGCGAGCCGTACGTGTCCAGCCCCTTGTGGGCGACCTGGGTATCGCCGTGCAGCACCTCGACGTCCTCGAAGGGGACGCCGAGCCGGTCGGCCACGATCTGGCTCCAGGCCGTCTCGTGACCCTGGCCGTGCGGGCTGACCCCGGTGACCACCTCGACCTTGCCGGTCGGCAGCATCCGGATCGCCGCATGCTCCCAACCGCCGGCACCGTACGACAGCGAGCCGAGCACCCGGGACGGCGCCAGGCCGCACATCTCGGTGAACGTGGAGACTCCGATCCCGAGCTGGACCGGGTCCCGGCGGTCCCGGCGCTCGGCCTGCTCCCGGCGCAGGCCGTCGTAGTCGAACAGCTGCTTGGCCTTCGCCGTCGCCGCCTCGTAGTTCCCGGAGTCGTACACCAGCCCGCAGACCGTGGTGAAGGGGAACTCCTCGTGCCTGATCCAGTTCTGCTCGCGCAGGTCCAGCGGGTCGCGGCCCAGCTCGGCCGCGAGGGCGTCCATGGTGCGCTCGATGGCGAACGTGGCCTCCGGCCGGCCGGCGCCGCGGTAGGCGTCCGTCAGCGTCTTGTTCGTGAACACATTGGTGCAGGAGAACCGGTAGGCCGGGAACTTGTAGATCGCGTTGAACATGAACGCGCCCAGGATCGGCACACCGGGCGTGACGATGCCCAGGTACGCACCCATGTCCGCGAGCAGGTCGACCTTCAGCGCGGTGACGGTGCCGTCGCGCCTCGCCGAGAGCGTGATCTTCTGGATCTGGTCGCGGCCGTGGTGGGCGGAGACGATCGACTCGCTGCGCGACTCGGTGTACTTGGCCGGCTTGCGCAGGCGGCGGGCGACCAGTGTGGTCAGGACCTCCTCCGGGGAGAGGTGGATCTTCCCGCCGAACCCGCCGCCGACGTCCGGGGCGACAAACCGGATCTTGGATTCCGGGAGCCCCAGGACGACGGACATCAGGAACCGCGCGACGTGCGGCACCTGCGTCGACGACCAGACCACGAGCTGGTCGCCGGTCGGGTCCACCACCGTCGAACGCGGCTCCATGAACGCCGGGACGAGGCGCTGCTGCCGGTAGGTCCGCTCGATGACGACGCTGTCCGGGTCACTCCGCGCCGCCTCGATGGCCGCCTGGGCGCTCTGCCCGGTGCCGGCCTCACCCGAGTCGAAGACCCAGGTGGCGTTCTCGTTCGTGCCGAGTTCGGGGTGCACCAGCGGCGCCCCGGGGGCGAGCGCCTCGGTCATGTCGAGGACCACCGGCCGGTCGTCGTACTCGACCGCGACCAGATCCGCCGCGTCCCGGGCCTCGGCGGCCGAGCGGGCCGCGACGACGGCGACGATCTCCCCCGCGAACGTCACCCGGTCCACCGCGATCGCCGGGCGGCGCGGGTGCTTCATGTCCGGCGTGATCACCCAGGCGCACGGCAGGTCGCCCTGCTCGGCGTCCAGGTCCCGGCCCGTCCAGACGCCGAGGACCCCGGACGACGACCGGGCCGCCGAGACGTCGATCGAGGAGATGAGAGCACTGGCGACCGGGCTGCGGACCATGGCGAGGTGCGCCATCCCCGGCAGGACGATGTTGTCGGTCCAGCGGGTGCGTCCGGTGATCAGCCGGGCGTCCTCCTTGCGTCGGCGGGCGCGCCCGATCTCGGCGCCGGTGGTGGAGTCGGTCGCCGTCATGCCGCACCGCCCGCGGACGTCGGGGCCGCCGTCCCCGCCCTGGCCGCCTGCCGGATGGCCTTGACGATGTTGTGGTAGCCGGTGCACCGGCAGAGGTTGCCCTCGATGCCTTCGCGGATCTGCTCCTCGCTGGGGTCGGGGTTGTCGTTCAGCAGGTCCACCGCCTCCATGATCATGCCAGGCGTGCAGAACCCGCACTGCAACGCGTGGGCTTCGTGGAAGGCTTGCTGCACCGGGTGCAGCGCCCCGTCCGGGCCGGCGAGGCCCTCGATGGTGGTCACGTCGGCGCCGTCCGCCTGGACGGCGAGGACCGAACACGACTTGACGCTGCGCCCACCCAGGTGAACGGTGCACGCCCCGCAGTTGCTGGTGTCGCATCCCACCACCGTGCCGGTCTTGCCGAGCCGTTCTCGCAGATAGTGAACGAGCAGGGTCCGGGGTTCGACGTCGTCGGTGTAGGTGACGCCGTCCACGGTGACGGAGATCCTCGTGGTGCCCATGCAACCTCCACGCCTCGGTCGTCATCCCGGTCGGACGTGCGAGACGCCCTGCCGGCGGAGTGACCCCCGACTATGCCACCCTGATGTGGCCCAGGGCACCTGGTCCAAGGTCCTGCGACCGGTGAACACAGGGCGCCCCGGCGGAAATCCGGTGGACGCCCCCGGCAGCCGCCGGACCAGACTGGGTCATGGCCTTCTCCGGCGCCTCCCCCGAACGGCACCACGTGCTCCTCACCGACGACGACGAGCAGTTCGCCTCCCGGGCTGCGGCACTCCTCGACGTCGATCCGATCAGCACCAACGTGCTCGCCACGGTACTGGCGGGCACGCGCACCGGGTGTCCGCAACCAGAGGGGTCGTTCTGGGTGCTCGTCGAGGACGCCGCCGGTCGCCCCGTGGGCGCCGCGCTCTGCACCGCCGGCTTTCCGCCGTTCCTCGCCGCGATGCCGGACGGCGCGGCAGCCCTGATCGCCGCCGCGCTCCACCGGGCGGGGCACGAGGTGCCCGGCGTCCGGGGGGATGCGGCGGCGACGAGCGCCTTCGCCACGCGCTGGGCATCGCTCACCGGCCGCACCGCCGAGCGCACCGCCGCGGAGGCGGTGCACCTGCTCGGGACACCGGTCCCGCCGGTCGGGGTCCCCGGCGACGCCCGACCGACCACCCCGGTCGACTCCGAACTGGCCGCCGCCTGGTACGCCGCCTTCGAGGTCGAGGCCCACCCCGGGGAGCCGGCCCCCGATCCGGACACCCTCCGGCAGCGGACCAGCCTCTTCGTCGCGCGGTCACGCACCGGCCGGGTACTCCTCTGGGTCGACGGCGGCGTCCCGGTGAGCCTGGCCGGCTGGCAGGTCCCGGCCGGCCCGGCCGAGCGGGCCATCGGTCGGGTCGGGCCGGTGTTCACCCCGGCGGAGCACCGCCGGCGGGGCTACGCCGCCGCCGTGACGTGGGCCGCCACCCAGGCGGTCCTGGGCACCGGGGCCGCCGGCGTCATGCTCTACACCGACCTCGCCAACCCGACCTCCCGTGGCGTCTACGCCCGTCTGGGGTACCGCCCGGTGAGCGAGGCAGCCAACTGGACCTTCCACACCCCGGGCTGATCCTGGACCGACTCGACCATTCCACCCCCCACCGACGGGACGCCTCAGTCGGACAACGGGCGGCGGACGGCTGTCAGGCCGAGAGCCTCCAGATCCTCCCGGCTGGCGCCCTCCAGGAGCCGGATGAGCGAGATCTCCAGCGCCGTACACACCTCGGGCAACTCGTGCGCGTACAGCCGCCGGGCACCCGACTCGACCTGGGACACCTTCGTCTGTGACCACCCGAGCAGCGCTCCGAGCTCGCTCTGGGACAGGCCTCGCCGGGCCCGCTCCGCGCGCACGGACCGGGCCACCACATTTGCCAGAGCGTCGGACATGACACCTATGTCGACACGGCAACGGGTGAACTGCACGTCGCTCCTAATGTATGACCCGGATGACGGATAGACTAGGAGGTTGCCCTGTCGGAGATGACGCCCACCAGCTGATCCTCGAACGGATGTCCACCGACCGCGCCCCCGCGTCGGGAGCGCGGGTGCGCGCCGGCTCGGCCGGTGAGATGGAACGAGGGCAGGGGGTCAGCGCGCCGCGGTGTGGTGGATCGACCCTTCCCGCTCGCCGAGCCGTCCGCCGTGACCGCCCCAGCGCTGGGCGATGATCTCGGCGGCGATGCTGACGGCGGTCTCCTCCGGCGTCCGGGCACCGAGGTCCAGCCCGATCGGCGAGCTCAGCCGGGCGAGCTCGGTCTGCGCCACCCCGGCCTCGGTCAGCCGCTCGAGCCGGTCGTCGTGGGTGCGGCGCGACCCCATCGCCCCGACGTACCCCACCTCCGGCAACCGGAGCGCGACCTCGAGCAGCGGGACGTCGAACTTCGGGTCGTGGGTGAGGACGGCGATCACCGTGCGCCCGTCGATCCGCCCGGCCGCCGCCTCGGCCCGCAGGTAGCGGTGGGGCCAGTCGACCACGACCTCGTCGGCGTCCTGGAACCGGGAGCGGGTGGCGAACACCGGCCGCGCGTCGCACACCGTGACGTGGTACCCCAGGAAAGCCCCCATCCGGGCCACCGCAGCCGCGAAGTCGATCGCCCCGAACACCAGCATCCGCGGCTTGGGCGCGTACGCCGCGACGAACACGCGCATCCCCTCGCCGCGGCGCTCGCCGTCCGGGCCGTAGGTGAGGGTCTCGGACCGGCCCGCGGCGAGCAGCCCGCGCGCGTCGTCCGCGACCGCGT
>DATDMG010000568.1:0-22327 GCA_036518955.1 Kineosporiaceae bacterium
GGCTGCTGCTCGCCGATCCCGACCTGGCCGCCGGCGGGGCCGGCCCGCCGACGTCGCCGTGGTGGCACCTCCTCCTGCTCGCCGGCGATCCGGCGACGGCCCGCTCCGGGGCACCGGCCGGGGCCGCGGTCGCGTTGGCGCACCTGTGGGGTGGCCTGCCGGGGCCGGTGCCCCCCGGGCCGCGCGGTGTGGCGGCCGCGCTGGCCGCCCTGCTGACGCTGCCGCTGCTCGCCCTCGGGCTCGCCGCGTTGCTGCGTCGCCCGGTGGCGGCGACCGCGGCCGGCTGGGGGGTCGCGCTCGCGGGCCTGGCGACCGCTCTGCTCGCCGAGCGGGTGCCGGTGGGCGCCACCGGGTGGGGGCTGGACGCCGGGCAGGCCGTCACCGGGCCGGTGGGGCCGGGCCTGTCGCTCGTCGCGCTCGGCGCGCTGGCGGCGGCCGTGGGGCTGCTGCGCCGGGGCCGGCACACCCTGCGTCCGCCACGTCCGCCGCGGCGGTCGCGGCGCGGCCGGGTCGCGGGGCTGGTCCGGGGCGTCGTCACCGTGCTGGGCGCCGTGATCGCGTTCACCGGGCCGGTCGCCGTCCTCGCGGGCTGGTCCGGGCAGGGACTGCGCGGCCCGGGGCACGGCGTGGCCGAGGCCGCCCTGCCGGCGCTGGAGCCCGTGCGGCCCGACGTCCTGCCCGCGCTCGCCGCGGACGAGGCCGAGGGACAGGCACAGGCGCGCACCCTGGTGGTCCGCACGGACCGCACCCAGGTGCGCTGGGCTCTTGCCGGCGCCGCCGGCCCACGGTTCGGGGACGACAGCGCGGCGCTCGCCGTGCGGCGGCTCGACGTGCCACCCCCGGCGACCGAGACGGCGCTGGTGACGCCGATCCTGGCGGCACTGCTCGGGGACGGCGGCCAGGACGTCACGGGCGCCCTCGCCGGTCTCGGGGTCGGATCCGTGCTGCTCGTGCCGCCGGCTGGGCAGGACGCGGTGCTCGCCCTGGACTCCTCACCCGGACTGGTCCGGGTGAGTCAGGCCGGGGGGTCCGTGCTGTGGCGGGTGGAGCTGCCCGCGACGGCCGGGGCGGTGACCCGTCCCGCCCGGGCCCGGGTGCTGGACGGCTCCGGCCGGGTCGTCCAGGCTCTGCCTTCCCGCGGCGCGGTGGTCGACGTCCGGATCGCGCCGGGGGGCGCCGACCGCATCGTCCGGCTCGCCGAGCGCGCGGACGGCGACTGGCGGGCCGTCCTGGACGGGCACCGGCTCTCCGCGGTCCCGGGCAGCTGGGACGTCGCCTTCGCGCTCCCGGCGGCCGGCGGCCGGCTCCGGGTGTGGCGGCAGGAGACGTTCCCGGCGGCCGCGCGGACGGCGCAGTCCGCCGTCCTCGCGGTCGCGGTTCTGGGACTGCTGCCGCTGCCGCGGCTGCGCCGTCGGGTCGCGGTCCCGACGCCCCCGGCGCGGAGCCAGCCGGTTCCCCGCGCCGTCGGTGCGCCGTCCCCGGCGGACCTGCCGCCGATGCCCCGCATCTTCGACGAGGACCACCCGGCGGACGGCGAGGTGCCGCCGCTGTTCTCCGACGACCCGGTCACGCCGTCCCGGGATGACGCGGCGACCACCGACGAGCCGGCGGAGCCGCCCGTCGGTGACGCGGTCGCCGAGCGCGCCGGTGCGGCCACGGCCCCGGGGGAGGGCCGGTGACGGGCCGGGTCGTGCTGCTGACCGCGGTGGTGGCGGTCGCCGGCGGGGGAACGTTCGCCGCCGTCCGGTATCCGGCGCCGGCTCCGCCCGCGACGGCCGCCCACCGGATCACCCTGCCGACCACGGGGGTGGCGGCCGTCCCGACCTGCCCAGGGCCGGAGACCCTGGTCGCTCCCCCGGGCGGGCAGGTCGTTCCGCCCGGCGGCCCGGTGGCTGTGGCCGGCCTCAGCCAGGGCGGCCCCGCGTTGCTCGCGGACCGGCCAGTGGTCCTCGGCCCCACCGGCGTCGGCGTCCTCAACCTCCCCCGGACGGCGGCCGGTACCATCGCGCTCCGGGCCGCCGACCCGCCGGCAGCGGCGCCGACCGGCCCGTCGGGGGGCGAGGTGCCGGGCCTGTCCCTGGTCCAGCTCGGCCTGAACCGCTCCGGGGACCTGCGCGGGCTCACCGCCCTCGTCTGCTCCACGCCCTCGACCCGGGTGTGGCTCGTCGGCGGTGGCACCCAGCCGGGCCGCCGCGGCCGGCTGCTGATCGCCAACCCCGCCGCGACCCCGGCCACGGTCGACGTCACCGTGCACGGTCCGCAGGGCGTCGTCTCCGCGCCGGGGGGCAGCGGGGTCGTCGTCCCGGCGAAGGGGCAGGTCGCCCTCCTGATCGACGCGCTGGTGCCGGCTCTGGACGCGATCGCCGTCGAGGTGCGGGCCCGCACCGGTCGGGTGGTCGCGGTGCTGCACGATGCCTGGGTGCGCGGGGTGATCCCCGGTGGGGTGGACGACGTCACCGCGGCCGCGTCTGCCGGCCGCACCCAGTACGTCCCCGGGGTGACCGTCGCGGCCGGGGCTCCCCTTCCGGGCCGACCGGGCGACCCGGGCGCGGTCGCCGTCCGGGTGGTGAACCCCGGAACGGGTGCGGCGGTCGCCCGGGTGCGGCTCATCGGCCCGGCGGGCTCGTTGGCGCTCGACCACGCGGTGGTCACGATCGGGCCGGGGGCGGTGGCCGACGTCCCGGTCACCGGGGTCCCGAGCGGGGCGTACGTGGCAGTGGTGGAGTCGGACACGCCCGTGCTCGCCGGTGCGGTCGTCGGGCGGCGGGCTGTCGGATCGGGTGCGGAGGCGGCTGCGGGGGCAGGCGCGGGGGCCGTGCTTCCGGCCGAGTTCGGGTGGGCGCCGTCGGTGGAGCCGCTCACGACGCCGGCCGTGGTGGCGCTGCCCAGCCTGCAGCAGGACGGCCGGCGCGTGGTCGTCGGCGCAACCCTCACCGTCGCGGCGCCCGGTTCCGAGGCGGACATCGGCGTCGACGAACTCGACGAGCGCGGTGGGGTGCTGCGGACGACCACGCTCGCCGTTCCGGCCGGTGCGTCCGCGGTCCGTCCGCTGCTGTGGGCGGCGGTCGGGCTCCGGGTGCGGCCCCTGGGAGGCCCCGGGGAGCCCGTGGTCGCCGCGCTCCTGCTGCAGGCGGCGGACCCGGTCGGCCCGCTGATCTCAGTGCTCCCGGTGCGGCCCGGTGCGACCGGCGCCGGGGCCCGGCCGGAGATCCTGGCCGACCCCCGGGTCGGCCTGCGCCGGTGAGGTGACGCCGGCTCCGGTCCCGGTCCGCCCGCGCGGTGGTGAGCCGGCGCGGTGGTGAGCCGGCGCGGTGGTGGCCCGGGCGGTGGTCAGGCCCCGTGGCCGTACTGCGGGTCCACCTGCTCCGGCGTCAGCCCCAGCAGGTGGGCGACCTGCTCGACGACGACGTCATGGACCAGGGCGGGGACGTCGCGGGGTTCGGTCGCCCGCGTCTCGACCGGCCGCCGATAGACGACGATTCGCGGCGGCAGGGTTCCCTGCGCCGGGAAGAACCGGCCGAGCGGCACGTCGCCGTGCTCCCACGGGGCAGGGTCGCTGGGTGGGACGTCCTCGACCGCCACCTCCACGCCGTCCAGCTCCTTGCCCCAGCGCGACTCGAGCCGCTCGACGGCGTCCAACACCTGATCGTCGAAGCGCCGCGCGCGGGTGCGCCAGGCCGGCACGTCCCGAGGGATCAGCGGCCCGCGCAGGCCGCGACCGTGGCGGTCCCGCCGGCGGCCACCGGGCGCGGGCCAGGCACGCGGCAACGACAGTGCCGGTGCCGGCGCCGGTGCCGGCGGGGGTGGGCGGCGGGGCATGTCCCCAGGATAGTGGGGACGGCGAGATCGGCGTGCCGGGTGCGAACCGGGGCACGGGGGCGGTACTGTCCGCCCGTGGGTGCTGTCCGGAGGTGTTCGCGCACGGCCTGTGGCCGGCCCGCCGTCGCGACCCTGACGTACGTCTACTCGGACTCGACGGCCGTCCTGGGGCCCCTGGCCACCTACGCCGAGCCTCACTGTTACGACCTGTGCGCCCAGCACGCGGAGCGGCTGACCGCGCCGCGAGGCTGGGAGGTTGTCCGGCTCAGCCCCGACGCCGAGCCGCCCGGACCGTCCCACGACGACCTGCTGGCGCTGGCCGACGCCGTCCGCGAGGCTGCCCGGCCCCGGCCCGAGATCGACGAGGTGGAGGCGGCCCGGCGCGAGGGCACTGCCGTCGAGGTCGGCCGGCGCGGGCATCTGCGCGTCCTGCGGGACCCCACGCCGTAGCGCCCCGGGCCGGCGTGGCGCCGGCCCCGGCGACGCGGGACCGGAGGTGCCCGGAAACGCCCGAACACTCCGGGTACTCAACCTCCGGGCCGCCGGGTGCCGAAGCAGTTCGGGTCACGGCGGTTCGCTCACCTCCCGAACTCGCCGCCCCCGTCGACGTGAAGGGATCCCGCCCGATGCCCGCCCAGCCCCGAATCCCCGTCCAGCGCATGACGCCCGAGCTCAGCAGGCGTCCGCGCCGTGGCCGGGGCCGCGGCCAGGTGCCGGCGGGGCCGCTGGGCTCGCTGACCCAACGTGACCACCGGGTGGTGGCGGCGTGCCGCGGCTGCGGAAGCGCCCAGGTCACCCGGCTGACGATGAGCCTCACCGACGGCACGCCCGTCGACTTCACCTCGTGCCACCGCTGCGAGCACCGCACCTGGGAGCACGCCGGCGCCGAGCTGACCGTGGACGGCGTGCTGGACCGCACCCGCCGGAACTGACCCCCACCCCAGCCCGTCGTCATGCAGCCCTTCCGGACGCCGGCCCCGGCTGCTATCGGCGGGCGCGGACCAGGGTCAGGACCTCGTCGCGGAGCGCCACCATGGTCGGCTCGTCGTGCGCCTCGGCGTTGAGACGGAGCAGCGGCTCGGTGTTGCTGGGCCGCACGTTGAACCACCACATCCCGCGAGAGCCGGCTGAGCCGGGAGTGCCGGGGTGGGTGACGCTGAGCCCGTCCAACCGGTCCACACTGACGCCGGGACGGTCGGCGAACGCGGCCTCCACCCGGGCGGTCGCGGCCGCGACGTCCTCGACCTTCGAGTTGATCTCGCCGGACGAGACGTACCGCTGGTACCCCCCGGCGAGTTGCGACAGCGGGGCGGGCTGCTCGCCCAGGGCGGCCAGCACGTGCAGGGCCGCGAGCATTCCGGTGTCGGCGAACCAGAAGTCGCGGAAGTAGTAGTGCGCCGAGTGCTCGCCGCCGAACACCGCGCCGTACTCGGCCATGGTCGCCTTGATGAACGAGTGCCCGACGCGGGTCCGCACCGGGGTTCCGCCGGCCTCGGTCACCACCTCGGCAACGGCCCGCGAGCTGATCAAGTTGTGGATCACGGTGGCGGGCCGTCCGGCGGCCGTCTCCTTGGCGATCTCCCGGTCGGCGACGAGCGCGGTCACCGCGCTGGGCGAGACCGGCTCGCCGCGCTCGTCCACCACGAAGCAGCGGTCCGCGTCGCCGTCGAAGGCGAGGCCGATGTCCGCCCCTTCGGTGACGACGCGAACCTGCAGGTCGCGCAGATTCTCCGGCTCCAGCGGGTTGGCCTCGTGGTTCGGGAACGTGCCGTCGAGCTCGAAGTACAGCGGGACGACGTCCACCGGCAGCGCGGGCAGCCCGGCGGCTTCGCCCAGCACGGCCGGAGTCGTCAGGCCCGCCATGCCGTTGCCGGCGTCCACGACGACCGTGAGCGGCCGGCTGCGGGTCAGGTCGACCAGGCCGCGCAGGTGCTCGGCGTATCCGCGCAGCAGGTCACGCTCCGTGATCGTGCCCACTCGGCCGGCCGAGGCCGGGCCGCCGGTCGCGCCGTCCGCCGTGGCGCCGTCCAGGAGCTGCTGGGCCCGGTCGCGAATCCGGGCCAGGCCGGAGTCCTGGCCGATCGGGCGGGCACCGGCCCGGCAGAGCTTGATTCCGTTGTACGCGGCCGGGTTGTGGCTGGCCGTGAACATGGCGCCGGGGGCGGCCAGCGAGCCGGACGCGTAGTAGAGCCCGTCCGTGCTGCACAACCCGATCAGGACGACGTCCAGCCCGCGCGAGGCGGCTCCCGCGGCGAAGGCGCCGGACAGCTCCGGGGACGACGGGCGCATGTCGTGCCCGATCACCAACCGGGTGACCCCCGTGCCGGCGCTGACCTCCTCCGCGAAGGCGGCGCCGAGCGCCCGGGCCACCGCGGCGTCGAGCTGGTCACCGACGAGCCCGCGCACGTCGTAGGCCTTGACGATGTCCGTCAGCGACCGGGTCTGCGTGTTCACGGGACGACCCTAGCCGGTGATCGGCACGGGCTCAGGGCGGATCAGCCGCGAGGTCACTGCCGTGGTAGCGGTGGATGCGTCAGGATGGTGCCGTGACGGCGATCGAACCCTGGCTCCGCGAGATCCTCCGCTGCCCGGCCTGCGGGAGCACCCTGCGCGACGCGACCGGTCCCGAGGACGGTCCGGAGCTCCAGTGCGCAGGGTGCAACCTGGCTTTCCGCGTCGACGACGGCATTCCGGTGCTGCTCGTCGACGAGGCGCGCACCCGCGGGTAGCGGAGGCCGGGCCAGTTCACCGCACCCATCCCCCGAACGGGTACCACGACAGGACACACGATGGACCTCGATGAGCAGCTCCTGGACGACGCCGACGCCCTGGCCGCGGCCGACCCCTCCGGCAGCCTCCGCGCCCTGGCCAGCGCGGGAGCCCAGGTGCGGACGGCGTCGTCGGCGGCGTCCGAGGCCGGCATCCACCGCCTCTCCGGCGACGGGCGCCCGCGAGCGGTGATCGTGGCGAGCCTCGGTGGCAGCGCTGTCGTCGGTGACGTCCTGACCATGCTCGCCGGCTCCGGGTCCCCGGTGCCGATGTCGGTGCGTCGTGGGCTGCCCCTGCCGGGCTGGGTGGGGTCGCTCGACCTCGTCGTCGCCGTCTCGATGTCCGGCCGCGCGCCCGGCCCGCTCGGCCTCGCCGCCGAGGCGGCGAGGCGCGGCTCGCGACTGCTGACCGTGGGCGCGGCGGGGTCCCCGTTGGCCGAGGTGGCGCTGCGGACCGGCGGCGTCCACGTCCCGGTGCCGCCGGCGGCGACCGCCGCGGCGCGCGCCTCCCGGATGGCGATGTGGGCCCTGCTCACGCCCGTCCTGGCCGCCGCCGACACGTTGGGGCTGGTGAACGCCTCGCCGTCCGTGCTGCACGCCGTCGCCGACCGGCTCGACCAGCACGCGACCGAGTTCCGGCCGTCGTCAGAGGCCTTCGTGAACCCGGCGAAGGCGCTCGCCCTGGAGATCGCCGGTTCGGTCCCGGTGGTCCTCGGTGACGGCGACGTCACCGGCGTCGCGGCCAGCCGCGCCGTCTCCATGCTGGCCCGGACGGCGCGGGTGCCGGCCATGCGCGGCGCCCTGCCGGACGACGCCGGCGACGTGGTCGCGACGTTCGGTGGCCCGTTCGCGACCCGCCCCTCGGACGTGTTCGCCGATCCCTTCCTGGACGAGCCGGTGGGGACGCGGCTGCGGCTGGTCTTCCTGCGCGACGCGGTGCCCACCGTGGACCGCCCGGACGGCGCCTGGTTGGAGACCTCGCGCACCGCGGACGCCGTCCGGCTCACGGCGGAGGAGGCCGGCGTCCGGATCAGCGAGGTGACCGCGGAGCCCGGCCATCCGCTCGAGCGGTTCGCGGACCTGGTGTCGCTGACCGACTTCGCGGCGGTGTACCTGGCGCTGGCCGCGGGCCTCGACCCGCTGACCTCTCCGCACGTGGCGGACCTGCGGGATCGCACCCGCTGACTGACCCGCACCGAACCGAGGACCACCGAACCGAGGAGCACCGAACCGAGGAGCACCGAACCGAGGACCACCGAACCGAGGACCAGCGAACCGAGAACCAGCCGAAGGCTCGTAGCAGAGGGGGCGCGCGAGCCCACGGCTCCCCGACCGACGGGAGGCTCCGTGTCCACCGAGAGCGGCACCCGCGCGATCGTGAGCGCGTTGATCGCGAATCTCGGCATCGCGGCGACCAAGTTCGTGGCGTTCCTGCTGACCAGGTCCAGCTCGATGCTCGCCGAGTCGGTCCATTCGGTGGCTGACTCGGGCAACCAGGTGCTGCTGCTCGTCGGCGGCCGGCGGGCCGAGCGGACGGCGACCCCCGAGCATCCCTTTGGGTACGGCCGCCAGCGCTACGTCTACGCGTTCGTCGTGTCGATCGTGCTGTTCACCGTCGGTGGGCTGTTCGCGCTCTACGAGGCCTACCACAAGTGGCGGTCCCCGGAGGCGATCGAGGGCCGCTGGTGGTGGCTGCCGCTGGTCGTGCTGCTGATCGCGATCGGGTTGGAGGGATTCTCGTTCCGCACCGCGGTCCGCGAGGCGGACCGTGGCCGCGGCACCGCGTCGTGGGTGCGGTACGTGCGCAGCGCCAAGGCCCCGGAGCTGCCCGTCGTACTGCTCGAGGACCTGGCCGCCCTGTCGGGGCTGGTGCTCGCCCTGCTCGGTGTGGGCCTCACGTTGCTCACCGGTGACGGTCGCTGGGACGCCGTCGGCACCGGGGCCATCGGTGCCCTGCTGGTGGCCGTCGCGACAGCGCTTGCGATCGAGATGAACTCACTGATCATCGGGGAGTCGGCGAGCGCCGCGGATGTTGCCGCCATCCGCGCCGCCCTGATCGGCGGGGCGGTGGAGCGGGTGATCCACATGAAGACGATGCACCTCGGGCCGGAGGAGCTGTTGGTGGCAGCCAAGATTGCGGTCGACCCCCAGGGGACCGCCGCCGCCGTCGCTGCGGCGATCGACGCCGCCGGGCGGCGCGTCCGGGCGGCAGTGCCGATCGCCCGGATGATCTATCTCGAACCGGCTGTCGACCGCGGCCCGGTGAGGCCGGACGCAGCGATGGCTGCCGCTGACCCCGCGGACACGGAGCGACGCGGATGACGGGGACGGCGCGGAAGGAGATGACGCGGCAGGTGTCCGGCCAGGTGTCGAAGCGGCGACCGCCGCGCGCCTCCCAGGCCCTGACGGCGGTGCTGCAGCAGTCGATCGTGCTCGCCGCCGCGCTCGCCACGCTGCTGTTCGCCGTCCCCCTCGCCGTCTCGGTCCAGGGCCTGTACCGGAACCAGGCGTTCTCCGAGCTCGCCCGGGATGCCGAGTCGACCCGCGCGTCCATCACCGCGCTGCCGTCCCGCGGCGTCCAGCCGGCCGGGTTGCAGCAGAAGGCCACCACCCAGCTGGGCGTCTACGACGCCGGCGCACGCTTGATGTACGGGGTGGGCCCGCTGATCGGTGAGGACGTCGTGGCGAACGTCGGCCAGTACGCCGTCGAGGAGGACGGCGTGGTGAACGGGAACCTGATCGTCGTCGTCCCGATCCCGCGCGACAACGGCGACCTGATGGTGGTGCGGGCGTCACGGCCCTACCAGTCCGTGCGCAACAAGACGTACGCCACCTGGGCGCTGATGGGCGCGCTGGCAGCCGTCGTCCTGGTGCTCGTCACCGGCCTCGCCCGAGCCCGCGCCCGGCAGATCGCCCGCCCGCTGGAGGAGCTGGCCGTCGCGGCGAACCAGCTCGGCCAGGGCGACTTCTCGATCCGGGCGGTGCGTTCCGGCGTGCTCGAGGTGGACGCGGTGAGCACGAACCTGGAGGCGACGGCGCGCCGGCTGGGCGACATGCTGGAGCGGGAGCGGCGGTTCTCGTCGGACGCCAGCCACCAGCTGCGGACACCGCTCACCGCCGTCCGGATCGGCCTCGAGGCGGCCCTGCTCACGCCGGGGGGTGACCTGCGGAGCGCCGCGGTGGACGCGCTGAACGGCCTGGACCGGCTCGAGCAGACCGTCGAGGACCTGCTCCTGCTCGCCCGGGACGTCTCCGGCCAGTCGGCGATCCCGGTGCCGGTCGTCGTGACCGAGGCGGCGGGCCAGTGGGGCGAGCTGCTGACGCGCGAGAACCGCTGGCTGGACCTGCGGATCGACCACAACGTGCCGCAGGCCGCCGTCTCGGCGCCGGCGCTGCGGACCGTGCTGGACGTGCTGCTCGGCAACGCTCTCGTCCACGGCGGCGGCACGGTGACCGTGCGGGTCGAGGACGCCGGTGACGCCGTCGTGGTCGAGGTCGGCGACGAGGGATCAGGGGTGGCCGCCGACCCGTCCGTGATCTTCCGGCGACGCTCGCCGCAGGCGCGCGGTACGGGTATCGGGCTGGCGCTCGCCCGCTCCCTGATCGAGGCGGACGGCGGCCGGCTGGAGTTGACCCGGGCCCGTCCCGCGACCTTCACCGTGCTGTTGCCCGTCGCCCACGAGACGGCCCAGCCGCTGCAGGCGTCGGCCACCGGCTGAACCGCGGTCAGCCGGTGGCCGCGGTCAGCCCGAACCGCGGTCGGCCGGCCCGGTCCGCGGTCAGCTCCCCGGCGGGTCGTACCGGTAGCCGTATCCCCGCAGGGTGACGATGCAGGCCGGGTCCTCGCCGTGCTCGGCGAGCTTGCGGCGCAGCGACGAGACGTGCATGTCCAGGGTCTTCGTCGACCCGGACCAGTGCTCGTCCCAGACCTGCGACATCAGTTGCTCCCGGGTCACCGCCTGGCCGTGCGCGGCGACGAGGCGGGCCAGCAGGTCGAATTCCTTCGGTCGCAGGGCCACCTCCCGGTTGCTCACCTCGACGCGCCGCGCTCCCAGGTCGAGCTTCAGATCGCCGATCGTCAGCACCTCGCCGGCCGTGGTGCCCGGGGGAGGGCCCTGGCGCCGCAGGTGGGCCCGGATCCGGGCCAGCAGGACCGGTAGCCGGAAAGGCTTGGTCAAGTAGTCGTCGGCGCCCGCCTCCAGGCCGAGCACGACGTCGACGTCCTCGGCGCGGGCCGACAGCACGACGATGACCGTCGACGGGATCGTCGAGCGCAGCAGCCGGCACAGCTCGACGCCGTCCAGGTCGGGTAGGCCGAGGTCGAGCAGGACGAGTACGGGCGGCTCGAGGGACGCCAGCTCGAGCGCCTCGGCGGCCGTCAGCGCCCAGAGGACGTCGTAGCCCTGAGCCTGCAGGGCCGCCGTCAGGGGGCGCCCGATGGATTCGTCGTCCTCGACGACGAGCAGGGTGAGATCGGTCCCGTCCGCGGTCACAAGCAGACCCTACGATGCGGCGCGCCGTCGCAGGTGATCCTGATGATGCAAGGCGGCGTGGCGCGCCCACGTCAGGGTGTCCGTTGGTGTTGCCGGACGGTGAGTTGACCCGCCGCTGACATTCCGTAGGGGTAGGGCTGGCACAGGGGTTTTTACTGTCGTGATTGTTAGTGAGAGATCTAGTACTGAGAGTGATTGTGGCACGCTTGGACCGAGTTCTGAGAGGTGCGCCCGTGACGTCCCCGCCCTACGCCGCGCCGCCGCCGGCCGGCCGTTCCTCATCGGGCCAGCCGGTGCCCGATCCGTTCTTCCGTCCCGTCCATCCGACGCCGAGCGGCGTCCCGATGAGCCCGTCGCCGTCGACGTCCGCGCGCCCGGTGGCGTCCCCGGCGGTTCTCGGTGCGGCGTTCGAGGGCCTGCTGCGCCGCGGGCTCGGGGCGGCCGGGCTGCTCGGGATCGCGCTCGTCCACCTGCTGGATCTGCCGGCCACCTTGACCGCGAGGCCTTACCTCGGGTGGGCCCATGTCGCGCAGATCCTCGTCTCGGTGGCGCTCGCCGAGGTCCTGCTGCGCCGCGGCGGCCCGATCCGGTGGCTGCTGGCGGCCCTGGTGGCCGCGACGGCGTTGCTCGGGGACCTGCTCGGCCGGGTGAGCCGGCTGCCGATGACCGATGCGGACCTCGCCGGCTGGTTCGCCCCCCTCGCCCTGGCCTCGGCGTTCGTGGAGGTCGCCGTCCTGGTGCTGGCGGCCGTCGCGCTGCTCCCGCGAAGCGGGCAACCCGACTCGTGATCATGATCACGCCACGCGCCGGGCCGGGCCGGGCCGGGTCGGGGTGCCGGGCTGCGTGGGAGGCTGTCCCCGTGACACGGGCGGCGAACGGATGAGCGTTCTCCTGGACGGCCTCCTCACCGTCCCTCCGATGGTGGCGTACCTCCTGATCGGATTGCTGGTCTTCGGTGAAGCGGCGATCTTCGTGGGGTTCGTTCTGCCGGGGGAGACGGCCGTCGTGCTCGGCGGGGTGCTGGCATCGAGGCAGCAGATCGACATCGTGGTGCTGTGCGTGCTCGTGGTGATCGCCGCGATCATCGGCGACAGCGTGGGCTTCGAGGTCGGCAAGCACTTCGGGGAACGGGTGCTGCGCTGGCGGCCGCTGCGGGCGCACGGGCGTCGGCTGGACGGCGCCCGGCAGTTCCTCCGGGAGCGCGGAGCCATCGCGGTGTTCCTCGGTCGGTGGACGGCGTTCCTGCGGGCGGTGATGCCCGGGCTGGCGGGGGTGAGCCGGATGTCCTACCGGCGCTTCCTGGTCTTCAACGCCCTCGGCGGTTTCGCCTGGGGGCTGACGTTCTGCCTGGTGGGCTACCTGGCCGGGGCGTCCTACGAGGTGGTCGCCCGGGGGATCGGCACGGCCGGGGCCGTGGTGACCGGGCTCGTCGTCCTGGTCGCCCTGGTCGGTTGGCATTGGCGCCGTCGGCACGCGGAGCGCACCCCTGACCGTGGTCCGGACCGCAGCCCCGGGACTGCCGAGGGGTGACCCCGGACGGTCAGCCGGAGACCAGGCGGACGGCGTAGCCGGCTACCAGGAGGTATCCGGCCGCGCCTGTCGCCGTCCGCGCCCAGGCCGGCATCCGGGCGCCCGCGAACGACCCGATCGCCGCGAGTGCGAGCTGCCAGGCGAGGGAGGCCGCGAAGACGCCGGCGACGAACGCGCAACCCGCCGCCCAACCGGTGACCGTGGTGCCCAACCCGGCCGCGAGGATCACGAAGTAGACGGCCGTCATCGGGTTGATCGCGGTCAGGGCCACGAACCGGGCCAGCACCCGGGACCCGCGGACGCCGTCCCGGCTCCCGTCCGGGTCGGTGGCCGGGTCGGTGGCCGGGTCGGTGGCCGGCGCCGCCGGCTCGGTCGGGCTACGGGCGGACCGGAGGGCCAGCAGGCCCCGGCCGGCGACGCCGGCGAGCACGACGGCGCCGAGCAGCTGGACGGGCCGGGTCGCCCCGGCCAGGGCGCGGGTCACCCCGGTGCCGGCGGCGGTGGCCAGCCCCGCGTAGCCGAAGTCCACCAGGGCCACCCCGGCGGCGGCGGGTGCTGCGCCGCGCCACCCGTGGGCCACGCCCTGCTGCAGGATCAGCACGCCGATGGCCCCCAGCGGGACCGCGACGGCGAGCCCCGCCACGATCCCGGCCAGTGCGGCGCCCCACGGCAGGTCCATGACGGCGCACGCTAGCGCTGCCACCAGGTACGGTCACCGGGATTATCGTGCCCTCCGGCCGCATCGCCAGGGCGGCCCGAGCCTTGCTACCGTGGACGATGTTCCGGCGTGGGTGATGCCGCAGGCCCAGAGGGGCCGCGCCGGGTCGAGCGGACGTCGTCCGGTGGCAGCGTGGGCGGGCACCGGCGCACCGGTCCGCTCTGCCCCCACGAGCCGGCACCTGCCGAAGGTTCCCGGCCATCCACCGTAACCTGCGAAAGGTTGTCATGACGTTCGACTTCAAGGTCGCCGACCTCGGCCTGGCCGAGCTCGGCCGCCACGAGATCCGGCTCGCCGAGCACGAGATGCCCGGGCTGATGGCGCTGCGCGCCGAGTTCGGCGGGATCAAGCCGCTGACCGGCGCCCGGATCAGCGGCTCGCTGCACATGACCGTGCAGACCGCCGTTCTGATCGAGACCCTGGTGGCGCTCGGCGCGCAGGTGCGCTGGGCCTCCTGCAACATCTTCTCCACCCAGGACAGCGCTGCCGCGGCCGTCGCCGTCGGTCCCCACGGCACCCCCGAGAACCCGCAGGGCGTGCCCGTCTTCGCCTGGAAGGGCGAGACCCTGCCGGAGTACTGGTGGTGCACCGAGCAGGTGCTGCTGTGGCCCGACGGTGCGGGTCCGAACATGATCCTGGACGACGGCGGCGACGCGACCCTCCTGGTCCACAAGGGGGTGGAGTTCGAGGCTGCGGGCGCGGTCCCGGCGGCGACGGCCGACGACCCGGAGGAGTGGGCCGTCATCCTGGACACCCTGCGCCGCTCGCTCGAGGTGGACCCGAAGCGCTGGACGACGGTGGCCGCGGCGATCCAGGGCGTCACCGAGGAGACCACGACCGGCGTCCACCGCCTCTACGAGATGCACAAGGCCGGCGCGCTGCTCTTCCCGGCGATCAACGTGAACGACTCGGTCACCAAGAGCAAGTTCGACAACAAGTACGGCTGCCGGCACTCCCTGGTCGACGGCATCAACCGCGCGACCGACGTCCTCATCGGGGGCAAGGTCGCGGTGATCTGCGGGTACGGGGACGTCGGCAAGGGCTGCGCGGAGTCCCTCCGGGGGCAGGGCGCCCGGGTGATCGTCACCGAGATCGACCCGATCTGCGCGCTGCAGGCCGCGATGGACGGTTTCCAGGTGACCACCCTGGAGGACGTCGTCGAGACCGCCGACATCGTCGTGACCGCGACGGGCAACAAGGACATCATCACCGCCGCGCTGATCGCCCGGATGAAGGACAAGGCGATCGTCGGCAACATCGGGCACTTCGACAACGAGATCGACATGGCGGGGCTGGCCCGGGTGCCCGGCATCCGGAAGGTGGAGATCAAGCCGCAGGTGCACGAGTGGACCTTCGCGGCGACCGCGGACCGCCCGGAGCACTCGGTCATCGTGCTCTCCGAGGGCCGCCTGCTGAACCTGGGCAACGCCACCGGGCACCCCAGCTTCGTGATGTCCAACTCGTTCTCCAACCAGGTGATCGCGCAGATCGAGCTGTTCACCAGGCGGGAGCAGTACCCGGTCGGCGTGCACGTGCTGCCCAAGCACCTGGACGAGAAGGTGGCCCGGCTGCACCTGGACGCCCTCGGGGTCAAGCTGACCACCCTGACGAAGGAGCAGGCGGAGTACATCGGCGTGCACGTCGAAGGCCCGTACAAATCGGACCACTACCGCTACTGACCCGCTACTGACCCGTTACTGATCGGCCTCGCCGACGAGCCCCGTGGAGCCGGCCGAGAGCGGGGGCGCCGCCGCCCGGCGGCGTTCCCGCTCGACCTGGGCCGCGCGGTCCGCGCGCAGCCGGGCCAGGTCCCGTTCCCGGCGTTCGGCCAGGACGGCCGCCATGAACTGCTCGGGGTGCACCCCGGCCGGCGCCGGCGGGGCCACGTGCCGGCCGACCTCGGCAGCGAGCAGGACGCCCAGCCTGGCCCGGGAGGCGGGGTGCAGCGCCGCCGCCCGGGCCAGGAACTGCCGGACGGCGAGAGCCAGGGCGTCCGGCAGGTGGCCGATGTCGGCCTCCCGGGCCCAGCCGGCCAGCATCGGCGGCATCACCACCGGCGGCACGGTGACGCCGCCGGCCCGCTCCCGGATCACGTAGGTGCCGGCGAGGAAATCCCCGACGCGCCGGCCGCGCACGTTGGTCAGGGACACGATCAGCGCGACCGCGCCGACGGTGAGGTAGATCTCGAAGATGCCGACGAGCCCGCGGACCAGCGCCTGTCGGAACCGGATCGGCCCGCCGTCGTCCCGCACCACGCGCAGGCCGGCGGCGAGCTTGCCGAGGGATCGCCCGCGGCTCAGCGTCTCGACGGTGACGGGCAGGCCGAGCAGCACCGCGACCGTGACGGCGAGGGTGGCGGCTGCGACCGCGGCGTCGTCCAGGGAGCCGAAGCCGGCGTTGAGCGTCGTCAGCAGGGTGAGGTAGACGGCCACCTGGACGACGATGTCCAGCATCAGCGCGAGCGCCCGGGTGGCGAACGACGCCGGGCGCAGCTCCAGGACGACCGCCTCGCCGGTGACCAGCTCCGCAGGCAGGCCGAGTTCCCGGAGGATCTGGGTCGGGGCCGGCTGCGTCACGCTCCGACGGTATCCCGGGCCGGCCCCCACCCCCCAGCCGGGCTACCGCGCGATCAGCCGGCCCCGGCCCGGCCGGCGCACGCGTAGGCTCGCGGCGTGGACCTGGACGCGTTCGTCGCCGTGCACGGCGACGAGTGGGACCGGCTGGACCGGCTGAGCCGCAGACGCCGGCTCTCCGGCGCCGACGCGGACGAGCTGGTGCGGCTCTACCAGCGTGCCGCGACGCACCTGTCCGTGGTGCGCTCGGCAGCGGCCGATCCGGCGGTCGCGTCGCGGCTGTCGGCGACGGTGGCCGCCGCCCGGGCGGCGGTCGCGGGCGGTCCGGAGCCGGTTGGGCGGGAGCTCGCCCGGTTCGTCGCCGTGTCGTTCCCGGCGGCCGTGTACCGGGCCCGCTGGGCCGCTGCGGGGGCGGCGGCACTCACCCTCGGGGTGGCGGCCCTGGCCGCGTGGTGGGCGATCGCGGACCCCCGGGTGGTGGCAGCCCTCGGCTCCCCGGAGGAGATCCGTCGCCTGGTGGAGTCCGACTTCGCGGGCTACTACACCGAGTACGCCGCCCGCAGCTTCGCCCTGCACGTGTGGACCAACAACGCCTGGGTCGCCGCGCTCTGCATCGCGGGCGGCATCAGCGGGGTGCTGCCGGTGTTCGTGCTCTTCCAGAACGCGGCGAACATCGGCGTCATCGCCGGGGTGATGGCGGTGCATGACCGCCTGTCGGTGTTCTTCGGGCTCATCCTGCCCCACGGGTTGCTCGAGCTCACCGCCGTCTTCGTCGCGGCCGGGGCCGGGCTGCGGCTGTTCTGGAGCTGGGTGGTGCCGGGACCGCTGCCGCGGGGCCGGGCCGTCGCCCGGGAGGGCCGCGCCATGGTCTCGATCGCCGTCGGCCTGGTCGGGGTGCTGCTGGTGAGCGGGGTGATCGAGGCGTTCGTGACCCCGTCGTCCCTGCCCACGGCGGCCCGGATCGGGATCGGCGCGGTGGCGTGGCTGGCCTTCCTCGGGTATGTGGGGTGGTTCGGTCGGCGCGCCGCCCAGGCCGGGGAGACCGGCGACCTGGCGGCCGACCTGGCGGGCGACAGCGTCCCGGTCGCCGGCTGAGGCGGAGCCCCGCGGCGTTCCGGCGCGCGCCGGGAGGGTCCGTCACAACCGGCCGGCAGCCTTCAGCGCGAGGTAGCGGTCGGCCAGACGCGGCGGCAGGTCGGCCGGATCGGCGTCCACGACCTCGACGCCCAGCCGCGCCACCTCCGCGGTGAGCGCGGAGCGGTCCAACCTGGCGCGCTCTGCCGCGGCGGCTCCGTACACCGCGTACGCATCGTGCCTCCCGCGGGCCATCGCGGTCACGGCCGGATCGCTCACCGAGGCCACCAGGACCTGGTGCCGGGCGGTGAGCCGGGGGAGCACCGGCAGCAGGCCCTCCTCCAGCGCGGCCGATTCCAGCGGCGTCAGCAGGACGACGAGAGCCCGGTGCGCCAGACGCTGCCGGACGGCCGTGACGACGGCTCCCCAGTCCGCCTCGACCAGGTCGGCGTCCAGCGGCGCCAGCGCCTCGACCAGCGCGGGCAGGAGCCGGGACCCGGTCACCCCCTCGACCCGGGCGCGCACCCGGCGGTCCACCGCCAGCAGGTCCACCCGGTCGCCGGCTCGGGTGGCCAGCGCGGCGAGGAGCAGCGCGGCGTCCATCGCGGCGTCCAGCCGGGGCGCGTCGGCGACCCGGGCGGCCGCCGTCCTCGAGGTGTCCAGGACCAGGAGAACCCGCCGGTCCCGCTCCGGGCGCCAGGTGCGGACGACGACCTGCTGGCGCCGCGCCGTCGCACGCCAGTCGATGGACCGGACGTCGTCGCCGTCCACGTAGTCGCGCAGCGAGTCGAACTCGGTGCCCTGGCCCCGGATCCGCAGGGCGGTGCGCCCGTCGATCTCCCGCAGCCGGGCCAGCTTGCTCGGCAGGTGCCGGCGGGAGCTGAAGGGCGGCAGCACCCGGATCCGGCCGGGCAGCGGCAGCGAGCGCTGCCGGGCGGCGAGGCCGAGCGGACCGACGCTGCGGACCGTCACCCGGTCGGCCTGCCGGTCACCCCGCCGGGTGGGCAGCAGCCGGGTCACCAGTCGCCGCCGCTCACCGGCCGGGACGTTCAGCTGGTGACGCGGCTGCTGCGCGCCGGCCGCGGGCTGCCAGGCGTCCCGCAGGACGCCCCGGACCGGGCGGCGACCGGAGTTCGTGACGGTGAGCGCGGCGTCCGCCGGCTCGCCCAGCCGCACGGACGCCGGCACCTCGCGTTCGAGCCGCAGCGCCCGCGGGGACCCGGCCAGCATCAGGTCGACCACCACGGCCAGCACCACCAGCCCGGCCCAGCCGAGGACCGCGGCCCATCCGGGCCGCAGCATCACCGGCACCGCTCCCGCCAGCACGGCGAGCGCGGCCCGGGCGGTCAACGCCACCGGATCCGCCCGGTCACCGGCGCGTCAACGCGGCACCGGGACGGCGCCCAGGACGCTGTCGAGCACCCCGTCGACCGTGACGCCCTCCAGCTCCGCTTCGGGCCGCAGCTGGATCCGGTGCCGCAGGGTCGGCCGGGCGAGCGCCTTGACGTCGTCGGGGGTGACGTAGTCGCGGCCGGACAGCCACGCCCAGGCCCGGCTCGTGGCCAGCAGCGCGGTGGCGCCGCGGGGTGAGACCCCGAGGCTCAACGACGGGGACGACCGGGTGGCCCGGACGACGTCCACGATGTACTCCATCACCGGTCCGGTGATGGTCACCGCGCGGGCGGCGGTCGTCGCGGCGGACAGCTCGGCCGGCCCGGCGACCGGGCGCACTCCCGCGGCGGCGAGGTCGCGCGGGTCGAACCCGGCGGCGTGCCGGGCGAGCACCTGCAGCTCTACCTCGCGGCTCGGCAGTGGCATGGCCAACTTGAGCAGGAACCGGTCGAGCTGCGCCTCCGGCAGCGGATAGGTGCCCTCGTACTCGACCGGGTTCTGGGTCGCGGCGACCAGGAACGGCTCCGGCAGCGGCCGGGGCCGGCCGTCGACGCTCACCTGGCGCTCCTCCATGGCCTCCAGCAGCGAGGCCTGGGTCTTCGGCGGCGTCCGGTTGATCTCGTCCGCGAGCAGCAGGTGGGTGAACACCGGCCCTTCGCGGAAGGAGAACTGCGCGGTCCGGGCGTCGTACACGAGCGACCCGGTGACGTCGCCCGGCATCAGGTCGGGGGTGAACTGCACCCGCGTGGTGTGCAGCGACAGTGCGGTGGACAACGCCCGCACCAGGAGCGTCTTGGCGATCCCCGGGACGCCCTCGAGGAGCGCGTGCCCGCGACAGACCAGGGCGATGACCAGGCCCGACACCGTGGCGTCCTGGCCCACCACGGCCTTCGCCACCTCGGCGCGGACGGCGCTCAGCGCCTGCAACGCCTGCTGCGCCGACACCTCCGCCAGCGGCTGCTGGGTCGGCTGCTGGGTCATCGACGTCCGCCTCCCGGTTCTCGCGTCGCGCCACCGTACCGGGACGAGGCACCGGCGATCGAGTTCTCGATCTCGTCGAGGGCGGAGGCGAGCGCGACCAGCTGGCGGTCGTCCCGCGGGGGCGGGCCCACCAGGGTGTCCCGGACGACCGCCTCGGACCGGCCGGTGGCGGCCGCGACGAGCTGGGTCACCTGGTGCGGTTCGGCGCCGGCGGGCACGCCCAGCCGAACGGCGAGGCGCCGCACCGCGGCGGTCCGCAGCACGGCCGCGGCCCGACCCCGGGCCCGGCCGGCCCGGTACAGCCGCGCCCGACCCTCGACGGTCTCCGCCGACCGGACGACGACGGGCAGCGGCTCCGGGACGACCCGGCCGAGCCGGCGCCCCCGCCACACCAGCGCCACCACCACCGCCAGCACCACCTGCCAGAACACCCAGCGAACCCAGCGGGGCAGCAGCGAGCCGAGGGTCGGCCGCGGGCCGGCGGTGGCCTCCAGCGGGTCCGGCAGGTACCAGCGCAGGTTCGGCCGGGCTCCCAGCGTGCGCAGCGCCAGCGCGGCGTTGCCGCCGACGCCGAGGGTGGCGTTCTGCAGCACCGCACGCTGGCCGAGCACGGTCACCCGGTGGCCGGTCGCCCCGCCGGACCCCGCCCGGCGGACGACGGAGAACCCGCGGGAGCCATCGGGGTAGCAGCCGACCGTGCCGACGGCCCGGACGTCCACCTGCCGGACGTCCACCTGGTAGAGCCGGCCTCCGGCCGTGGCCTCCCCGGCCGCCGCCGCGTCCGGGTCGGCGCAGCCGGGCCCGGCCTGCCGCGGCGGGACGGCCCCGGCCGGCACGACACCGGGGGCGAGCGAGGCCAGGACCGGCAGGTCGGGCTCCACGAGCACGAGGTCGGCGTGGGTGTCCGCCAGCCGCCGCAGCTGGTCCGGGCCGAGGAGCTGGGGATTGACCACGACGATCGTGGCGTCGTCCGCGGCGCCGTCGACGGCGGTCGTGGACCGCTCGACGACGTCCACCTGCACGCCGTGGGCACCCAGGATCTGGGCGACGGCCCGGCTGCCCGACTCGCCGGCGGAGCGAGGGTCGAGGGCACCACCCCTCGTGGCCGGCGCGAACAGCGCGGTGCCGAGGGCCACCGCGGCCACCACCGCGGCGACCGCTGCCGGCCAGACCCAGCTCCGCGAGCGGCGGGCGGTCGGTGCGCCTGCGGGCCGGGCCGGGCCGGTGGGAGCTGGCGCCGGCCCCGGGGTGACGGTCACCCTCACACGGGCACCACGGCGGGCCGCGTCCGGGCGGCGTCCCCGTCGAGCACGCGCAGCTGGCGAACCTGCTCGGCGGTCACCGGGCGGTCCCCGTACCGGACGTCGTCGAAGATGCCGGCCGCCTCCCGGAGGCGGTCGGCCAGTGCCGGCAGGGCCTCGCCCGCGGACCGGGCCGCCTCGTCCGCCGTCCGGCCGGGCCCGAGCTGGACCAGGTCGCGTTCGGCCAGGCTCAGGACGAGGGCCCGGAACCGCTCCAGGACGGCGGTGGCCAGATCACCGGACCGTTCGGCGGCGTCCGCGGCGGCGCGGTGCTCGGCGGCGGTCCGGGTGCTGCTGTCGAACAGGGCGCCGGACGACGCGCGGGCCCGGGTCCGCAGGCCACCAGCGCGCCACAGCGCATACCCGGTCACCCCGAGCACGGCGACTGCGAGCACCGCCAGCCCGAGCCGGACGTCGACCCCCTGCGGCACGCCCAGGTCCGACAGCCGGTCCGTCAGCCAGCGCAGCGCGAGTTGCAGCAGGCCCGGTCGCTCGGCCTGGTAATCCCGTTTCAGCAGCTCCTGCTCCGCCCAGGCGCGGGCGGTGTCGCGGTCCGGCCGGAGCGGCGCGAGGAGCACCGGAACGGCGCCCAGCGGCGGCGTCATGCCGGATCCCGCCCGTCCGTGGGCCGAAGCAGCTCCAGGTCGAACCCTTCCCGGCGCATCCGCAGGTCGAGGTACACGATCGCGATCACCGCGGACCACCACGGGCGCAGGACCGACCCGGCGACGATCTGCCCGACGCCGCCCAGCGCGGCTCGTGCGACGTTCCACCAGAACTGGGTGTGGGTCGAGTTGCCGGTGCCGACGTCCAGCAGGTTGCCCACGATCGTGAGCGGGACGACGATGATCGATGAGCCGATCGAGACGAGCAGGTAGCCGACGAAGAGGATGCCGAGCGTCCGCCAGAAGCTGTGCCGGACCAGGCGCCAGGAGCGACGAAGCGCACGAACCGGGCCCAGGTTCTCCAGCAGCAGGGCCGGCGCCGCCGCCGCGAGGTAGACCTGGAGGACGATGTAGAGCCCGATCGCGACCGGAATCGCCAGCACGATCAGCAGCACGCCGGGCACGCCCTGGTGAGCGGTCAGCAGCAGGACGGCCGGGACGACCAGGACTCCGGCCCCGACCGCGACGACCCCGGCGATCACCAGTCCGGTGAGCAGGGCCAGCCCGATCGCCGCCGGGACGCGGCGGCGGACCCGGTGCCACAGCGCCGCGGGTGGCGTCTTCTCGCCCAGCGTCGCGGAGCTCACCGCCACCACCAGCATGGCGTTCAGGACGATCACGGCGAGCTGGACGACGAGGGACCCGGGCAGCGTCGCCACCAGAGTGGCGAGGCTCGTCTGCAGCGGCACCGCGGGGTCGTTCTCGGGCAGCTGGGCCATGGACGAGCCGAGCACCGATTCCAGGCCGGCCTGGACCGGGATCGAGATCAGGGCCGCCAGGGTGAGGACGACGGCCGAGATGCCCATCATCGTCCGCGGGTTCGTCCGGACGGCCTGGAACCCGCCGTCCAGGATCTCGCTGAACAACAGCGGGCGCAGCGGCACGATGCCGGTCCTGCGGTGCTCCGGCGGCATCCAGCCCGTCGGCGGACCGTAGCCCGTCGGCGGACCGTAGCCCGTCGGCGGACCGTAGCCCGTCGGCGGACCGTAGCCCGTCGGCGGACCGTAGCCCGT
>DATDMG010000569.1:0-9853 GCA_036518955.1 Kineosporiaceae bacterium
GACGCACGCCCGGGCAAGGGCAGCGACGCAGGGGCGGCCGGGACCGGGCAGGCGCCGCCAGAAAGGGTCAACAGAACATCAGGTTCGCTGTCGGCGCCTGCGTGACCCGAACGCTCCCGGCCCCGACACCGACCCAGGACCTCGACAACGATCCGGGTCGGTCCGCTGATCGGCGACATCGTCGGGGGACTGCTCGCCCGTCTGATGGCCTGACCGGAAGATAGGCGGTACCAGCCAGGCACCCGCCCGGTCGCCGACCGGGCCGCGCCGCACCAGAGAGGGACGCCGATGCCCGACTACATCGCAGCCATCGACCAGGGGACGACGAGCACGCGCTGCATCCTGTTCGACCACTCCGGCTCGATCGCCGCGGTCGAGCAGATGGAACACCGCCAGATCCTGCCGCGGGCGGGCTGGGTCGAGCACGACGGCCTGGAGATCTGGAACAACACCCGTCAGGTCGTCGCCGGCGCGCTGGCCAAGGGCAACGTCACCACCAGGAGCATCGCCGCGGTGGGCATCACCAACCAGCGCGAGACGACGATCGTCTGGGACCGCCGCACCGGTGAGCCCATCCATCCGGCGATCGTCTGGCAGGACACCCGCACCCAGCGGATCTGCGACTCCCTGGCCGCCCTCGGCGGCGGCGCGAACCGGTACCAGGACGTGGTCGGCCTGCCCCTGGCCACGTACTTCTCCGGACCGAAGGTGCGCTGGATCCTCGACCAGGTGGACGGCGCCACCCAGGCCGCGGCCCGGGGCGACCTGCTCTTCGGGAACATGGACACCTGGCTGCTGTGGAACATGACCGGCGGCCCCGAGGGCGGCCTGCACGTCACGGACGTCACCAACGCCAGCCGCACCATGTTGATGGACCTCGGCACGTTGCGGTGGAGCGAGGACATCGCGGCCGAGATGGGGATCCCGACGGCAATGCTGCCGGAGATCCGCTCGTCGTCGGAGGTGTACGGCCCGGGCCGGAAGAGCGGGTTCCTGCCCGACGTCCCGATCGCCGGCGACCTGGGCGACCAGCAGGCCGCGACCTTCGGCCAGGTCTGCTTCGAAACGGGGACCGGCAAGAACACCTACGGAACCGGCAACTTCCTGCTCCTGAACACCGGCACCGAGCGCGTGCGCAGCGAGAACGGCCTGTTGACGACCGTGTGCTACCGGATCGGGGACGCGCCCGCCGTGTACGCGCTGGAGGGATCCATCGCGGTGACCGGCTCGCTGATCCAGTGGCTGCGCGACAACCTGGGTCTGATCAGCAGCGCCGCCGAGGTGGAAACCCTGGCCCGGACGGTCGAGGACAACGGCGGGACCTACATCGTCCCGGCCTTCTCCGGGCTGTTCGCCCCCTACTGGCGCAGCGACGCCCGCGGGGTGATCGTCGGGCTCACCCGGTACGTCAACCGCGGCCACATCGCCCGGGCCGCGCTGGAGGCCACCGCCTTCCAGACCCGGGAGGTCGTGGACGCCATGCGGGCCGACTCCGGCGTCGAGCTCACCGAGCTCAAGGTGGACGGCGGCATGGTCGGCAACGAGTTGCTCATGCAGTTCCAGGCCGACCTGCTCGGCGTCCCCGTCGTCCGGCCCCGGGTGGCGGAGACGACGGCGCTGGGCGCGGCGTACGCGGCCGGGCTGGCCGTCGGATTCTGGAGCGGCGAGGACGACCTGCGCAAGAACTGGGCCGAGGGCGGCCGGTGGACGCCGAGCATGGCCCCGCCGACCCGCGAGCACCAGCTGCGGCAGTGGAAGAAGGCCGTCACCCGCACCTTCGACTGGACCACCCACCCGTAGATCATGCACGTCCAGTCGTGATCATGCACCGGGTGGTGCGGCGATCTGCGCCGCCAGGTGCCCGGCGCCGTAGCCGTTGTCGATGTTGACGACGGCTACGCCGGGGGCGCAGGCGTTGAGCATCGTCAGCAGGGCGGCGACACCCCCGAACGAGGCGCCGTACCCGACCGAGGTGGGCACCGCGACGACGGGCGCGCCCACCAGTCCGGCGACGACGGTCGGCAGGGCGCCGTCCATCCCGGCGGCCACGACCAGCACCCGGGCCGTCCGGAGCAGGTCCAGCTGGGCGCCGAGTCGGTGGAGGCCGGCGACCCCGACGTCCACCACCAGTCGGGTCGGCCGGCCGAGGTAGCGGGCGGTGAGCTCGGCCTCCCTCGCGACCGGGCGGTCCGAGGTCCCCGCGGCGAGGACGAAGACCAGGCCCCCGGACGGGTCGGGTGGCTGGGCCGGCCAGGCCAGCAGCCGCGCCTGCGGGTCGTACCGGGCGCCCGGTAGTTCCGCCAGGACGGCGTCGGCGTGGGCGGTGGTGGCACGCGTGAACAAGGCCACCTGCTCCGGGCCGGAGCGGTCCGCACGCAACGCCCGGGCAGCGGCCCGCACCTGGGCAGGTGTCTTCCCCTCGCAGTAGACCGCCTCCGGGTAGCCGCGCCGCCGCGCCCGGTCGTGATCGAGGTCGAGAACCTCCCGCAACCCGGGCGGCGGCCGCCAGGCCGGCTCCCGCTCGTCAGGCATGATCCTCAGCGGCCTGCCGGACGTCGACCGCTCCCGGCCCGACGCCGACACCGGTCTGCGCCCTCTCGACACCGGTCTGCGGCACTGCCGGCCTCGTACGCTGCCGCCCGGCGACGACGTTGAGCAGCTCCGCGCCGGTCGCGAACCGGGTCAGCTGGTCGCGGAGCAGTGCCCGGGCGCGCGGCGGGAACGCCGTGGTGTCGCCGCCGACATGCGGGCTGATCAGGGTGTTGGGCGCCGCCCAGAGCGGGTGGCCAGGCGGCAGCGGCTCCGGGTCCGTGACGTCCAGCGCGGCGCGCAGGCGGCCCGAGACCAGCTCCGCGAGGAGGTCCTCGGTCACCACGACCGGGCCACGCGCCACGTTGACGAGCAGGGCGCCGTCCGGCATCGCGGCGAGGAACGCGGCATCGACCATCCCGCGGGTGGAGGCGCTCAGCGGCACCACCAGGATCACGATCTCGTGCCGGGGCAGCAGCTCGGGCAACTCGCTGACCGCGTGCACGTGACCCAGCGCGTCGTGGCGGGCATGCCTGGCGACGCGGGTCAGCTCCACCTCGAACGGCGCCAGCCGGCGGGCGATCGCCGCGCCCACGCTGCCCGCGCCGAGCAGCAACACGCGGCGGTCCGCCAGGGACGCGCGGGTCCCGGCGAGCCAGCGCCCCTGCGGCTGGGCGCGGGCGAAGTCCCCGAGGCCACGCTGCCCCGCGATCGCCAGCCCCACCGCCAGCTCGGCCGTCGACGCGTCGTGGACGCCGGCCGCGTTGCACAGCAGCACGCCGTCCGGCAGGTGCGGCAGGACGTGCTCGTACCCGGCGGTGAGGGTGTGCACGACCCGCAGCGCGCGGACGTCGGCCAGCCGCGGCAGCAGATCCCACCCGTCGAGGTAGGGCAGGACGACGAACGTGGCGCCGGGGGACGGGTCGCCGGTGAGGTTCCAGACGCGGGCGTCGACCGGGGCCTCGCCGTCCGGCCACAGGTCCAGCCAGCGGTCGTCGGGGACGGTCACGACAGGGGCGGCGCCCGGCAGCTCGGAGGACATGCCGGAGACCCTAACCGCCCGAACTCCTCAGGCGAGGCGGCGGTTCGTGGAGGGACGGCGGCTCAGCCGCACGATCTCCGGCATCGGCATCGCCGACCCGTAGAGGGTGCCCTGCCCGTAGCCGGCGCCCATCCGGGACACCAGCTCGGCGACGTCGGAGGTCTCGATGCCCTCGACCACGATGGAGACCCCCAGGCTGCACCCCAGGTCGATCACGGCAGCAGTGATCGCGCGCGCCTGTGGTTCGTCGACCAGGGCTGACGTCAGGGATCGATCGATCTTGAGCATGTGGGCGGGGAGCCGCCGCAGATACCCCAGCGCGGAGTAACCGGTCCCGAAGTCGTCGATCGCGATGGTGACCCCGGCCTCCGCGAGCCGACGCAGGCTGCGGACCGCGGGCCCGTCCTCGTCGACGAGGACGGCCTCGGTCACCTCGACGAGCAGCGTCTGCGGCGGGAGCTCGTGCATCGCCAGGGCCTGCTCGACCTGCACGGGGAAGTCCGGGACGCGCAGCTGCAGCGGTGAGACGTTGCACGCCACCCGGATGCCGCGGTCGGGCAGCCGGTGCTCGGTCGCCTGCTGGAGGGTGCGGTCGAGCACCAGCTGGCCGAGCTCCACCACCAGCCCGGTCTGCTCCGCGATGGGGATGAACTCCTGCGGTTGGATCGGGCCGAGCCGGCTGTCGGCCCAGCGGGCGAGCGCCTCGACGCCCGTGATGACGCCGGTCGCGAGGTCCACGACAGGCTGGAACAGGACGTCGATCCCGCCCTCCTCGATGGCGGCCCGCAACCGCTCCTCCACCGACAGCCGCCGCGACCGCATCAGGGCCGCGGTGCCGTCGAACACCTCGATCCGGTCCCGGCCGCCGGCCTTGGCGAGCTGGAGCGCCGCCCCCGCGGCCGACATCGCGGACAGGTGGTCGGCGACAGGATGGTCCGCCGGGGTCACTCGGTGCCGGATCCCGACGGCGGTGACGCCGACGCTCGCGGAGACCGGCAGCCGCGTCACCCCGTCGACGTCCCAGCAGGAGCGGCGCACCGCGGCCAGGGCCTGCTCCGCCGCGGCCACGCCGTCCGCCACGTCCCCCGGCACCAGGACGGCGAACTCGTCGCCACCGATCCGGGAGACCAGGGCCGAGCGCGGCAGGTTGCGGACGAGCCGGTTCCCCACCGCGCACAGCAGACGGTCGCCCACGGTGTGCCCGAGCAGGTCGTTGACGGCCTTGAACCCGTCGATGTCGAGAGCCAGCAGGCAATGCGGATCCGCCGGAGCGACCTCTGCGATCCGGGCGGTGAGCACCCGGCGGTTGGCGAGGCCGGTGAGCGGGTCGGAGGTCGCCTCCTCGTGCAACTGGCCGATCAGCCGCACCCGCAGCCGGGTGTTCAGCAGTTCCCGGACCCACAACAGCCCGATCGCGGAGAGCACGAACACCCAGGCGACGACGTCCCGGGGGTAGCTGCTGGCCGCCTGCTGCTCCTTCACGATGACCGTGGCCACGCCGATGCCCAGCAGGAGCAAGCTGCTCGTGGTCGTCACGACCGTCATCCGGGCGTCCGGATCGACGTCGATCGGGGCGGTGTCGTCGGAGTTCCGGCTGCCCGGGTGGTAGTTCAGCGCTCCCCAGGCGATCGTCGGGGCACACAGCATCCACAGCACCTGCCCGATCCACAGCTTGGGGACGACGGCCTCCGGCCTCGAGGTGAGCAAGATCAGATCACCGACCGTGAACGAGAAGAAGCCGAGCGCCAGAACGATCAGCGGCACCTCCAGGTCACGGACGGCGATCACCACCGCCATCGTGGTGAACACCATCTCGAAGAGCAGCATCAACGCCGCGGTGACCCGGGACTCGCTGTGCGCGGTGATCTGCGGTCTCCAGAACACCCAGAGGAGCAGGCTGCCACAGATCGCGAGCAGACCGCCGTCCAGGCCGATGCGCAACACCGGGAAGCTGCCCCCGACCGCGCGCGGAATGGTGACGACACCAGCGATGGCGATCGGCGCGGCGGCGAACTGGATGAGGTCACCGTAGGCGGGAAATCCGGTGGTGCCCGCGACGGCGAGGCTGCACTTGACGAGCTGGCCGCCGCCCCACACGACCATCGTGACACCCAACCAGCGCCGGAAGACCGCCTCGGCCCCGCCGGTCCAGCCGCGGACGAGCACCTCCGTCCCGGACATGACGGCGACCGAGCCGATGGCGAGCGCGACGTCGAGGTCGCCCGCCGCCGGACCGGTCGCGGGCCGGGAGATCACCATAGCTACGGCGGCGACAGCGAGCACGCCGACCACGAGGGAGCGCTGAAGCACCGCGCCGCTCCGCGGCCGTTCTCGCCACCATGTCACGTCGTCTCGCCCCCGGCCAAGCCTGAGCGGTCAGCGGACCGCCGCACGCGGGATCACCCGTCGCTGCCGTCCGCGGGGGCCAACCGCGCAAGGATCAGCTCCCTGACCTTAGCGGCATCGGCCTGCCCACGCATATCCCCCATCACGACCCCGACCAGGGCCCCCGCGGCCGCGATCTTACCGGCTCGGATCTTCCGCGCGACGTCCGGATTCGCCGAAATGGCACGGTCGACCGCCGCGCCGAGCGCGGAGTCGTCGGACACCACCTTCAGGCCGCGGCCGGCGACCACCTCCGCCGGTCCGCCCTCCCCGGCCAGGACGCCGTCGAGGGCCTGTCGGGCGAGCTTGTCGTTGATCGCACCGGAATCGACGAGGCGCTGCAGCTCGGCGATCTGGGCGGGCGTGACGGGCAGGTCCGCCAACTCCACGCCGTCCGCGTTCGCCCGGCGGGCCAGCTCCTGCGTCCACCACTTGCGGGCGGCGGCGGGTGACGCCCCCGCGGCCACGGTGGCCTCGATCAGCTCGACGGCCCGGGCGTTGACGACGTCCCGCATCTCCAGGTCGGTGAACCCCCAGGCCCGCTGGAGCCTGCCGCGTCGCTGCGACGGCGGCTCCGGCAGGGTGGCCCGCAACTGCTCGACCCACGCCGGCTCGGGCACGATCGGCACCAGGTCCGGCTCCGGGAAGTACCGGTAGTCCTCGGCCTGCTCCTTGGACCGGCCCGACGTCGTCACCCCGGTGTCCTCGTGCCAGTGCCGGGTCTCCTGGACGACACGCCCGCCCCTGGCGAGCACGGCGGCCTGCCGGGTGATCTCGTAGCGCACGGCGCGCTCGACGCTGCGTAGCGAGTTGACGTTCTTGGTCTCGCTCCGGGTGCCGAACGGGACGGCGCGCTGGGCCTCGGCGAGCAGCGCGCCGGCGGCCGCGGTCGGCACGCCCGGCACCCGCGGGCGGAGCGACACGTTGGCGTCGCACCGCAGCGACCCCTGCTCCATCCGGACGTCGGAGACACCCAGTGCGCGCAGCAGGTCGCGCAGCGCGGCGACGTACGCGCGGGCGATCTGTGGGGCGGCGTCCCCCGTGCCCTCGATCGGCTTGGTGACGATCTCGATGAGGGGGATGCCGGCTCTGTTGTAGTCGACCAGCGAGTAGTCGGCGCCGTGGATCCGACCGGTGGCGCCCCCGACGTGCCGCGACTTGCCGGTGTCCTCCTCCATGTGGGCCCGCTCGATCCCGATCCGGAAGGAGCCGCCGTCGTCCAGTTCGACGTCGAGGTGGCCGTCGTGGGCGATCGGCTCGTCGTACTGGGACGTCTGGAAGTTCTTCGGCATGTCCGGGTAGAAGTAGTTCTTGCGGGCGAAGCGGCAGCGGTCGGCGACGGCGCAGTTGAGGGCCAGGCCGATCCGGACCGCGGACTCCAGCGCCGTCGCGTTGAGGACCGGCAGCGATCCGGGCAGGCCCAGGCAGACCGGGCACACCTGGCTGTTCGGCTCGGCGCCGAACGCGGTCGAGCAGCCGCAGAACATCTTCGTCCGGGTGTTCAGCTCGACGTGCACCTCGAGCCCCAGCACGGGGTCGAAGGCAGCCAGCGCCTCGTCGTAGCCGAGCACGTCGTCGCCTGTCGTGACGGTCACCGGTTCACCTCCACAAGGGCGGGGATGCGGTCGAGCAGGGGCCCGCCCCAGCGCCGCTGGAGCGCGGCCTCCACGACCGCGCCGACGCGGTAGAGCCGGTCATCGGCGTTGGCCGGGGCGAGGATCTGCAGGCCGACGGGCAGGGCGTCCTCGTCGGCCAGGCCCGCCGGCACCGACATGCCGGGGATGCCGGCGAGGTTGGCGGGGATGGTCGCGACGTCCTGCAGGTACATGGAGAGCGGATCGTCCAGCTTCTCCCCCAGCCGGAACGCCGTCGTCGGCGACGTCGGGGAGATCAGGACGTCAGCCTCCTCGAACGCGGCCGCGAAGTCCCGCTGGATCAGCGTGCGCACCTTCTGCGCGCTGCCGTAGTAGGCGTCGTAGTACCCGGAGGACAGCGCGTACGCGCCGAGGATGATGCGCCGCTTCGCCTCGTCGCCGAAACCGACCGCCCGGGTCGCGGCCATGACCTGCTCGGTGGTCGGGTCGTCGATCCCGGCCGGGTACACGCGCAGGCCGTACCGCATCGCGTCGAACCGGGCGAGGTTGCTGCTCACCTCGCTCGGCATGATCAGATAGTAGGCCGCGAGCGCGGCGGTGAAGCTCGGGCAGGACACCTCGACGACCTTCGCGCCGGCGTCCACGAGCACCTCGACCGCCTCGTCGAAGCGCTGGAGCACGCCTGTCTGGTACCCGCTGCCGCTCTCGCCGGTGCCGTGCAGCTCACGGACGACGCCGATCCGCATCCCCGAGACGTCGCCGGCGCGCGCGGCGGCGACGACGTCGGGACGCGGGCCGGGCAGGCTGGTGGAGTCCATCGGGTCGTGCGTGGCCATCACGGCGTGCAGCATCGCGGTGTCGAGCACCGTCCGGGCGCACGGCCCGGCCTGGTCGAGGCTGCTCGCCATGGCGACGATCCCGTACCGGGACACCGCACCGTAGGTGGGCTTCACCCCGACGGTCCCCGTGACGGCAGCCGGCTGCCGGATCGATCCGCCGGTGTCCGTGCCGGTGGCCAGCGGCGTCTGGAACGCGGCCAGCGCCGCCGAGGAACCCCCGCCGGAGCCGCCGGGGATGCGGTCGAGGTCCCAGGGGTTCCCGGTCGGGCCGTAGGCCGAGTGCTCGGTGGAGGAGCCCATCGCGAACTCGTCCATGTTGGTCTTGCCGAGGACCACCATGCGCGCCGCCTTGATGTTGCGGACGACGGTCGCGTCGTAGGGTGGCACCCACCCGCGCAGGATGCGGCTGCCGCACGTCGTGGTGACGCCGCGGGTGGTCATCACGTCCTTGACCGCGATCGGCACGCCGGCGAGCGGGTGCAGCGACTCACCCGCCGCGCGGGCGGCGTCCACCGCGGCGGCGTCCACGAGCGCCTCCTCGGCACGGACGTGCAGGAAGGCGTGGACGCCGGGGCCGGTCGCGACGCCGTCCGCGTCGCGACCGCCGTCGACGGCCGCGATCCGGTCGAGGTGGGCGCGGGTGAGCTCCACCGACGTGATCTCACCCGCCGCCATCGCCTCCGCCATCTGCACGGCGGTGAGCCCGACGAGCGCGTCGCCTGCTGAGGTGCTCACGGTCAGTCCTCCTCCAGGATGCGCGGCACGCGGAAGCGCTGCTCCTGCGCCTCCGGCGCTGCGGCGAGCGCCTCGGCGGGGGCGAGACCGGGCCGCGGCTCGTCGGGACGGGCGACGTTGGTCAGCGGCATCGGGTGCGAGGTGGCCGGGACGTCGTCCCCGGCCACCTCGCGCACGGTCGCGACGGCACCGAGGATGACGTCGAGCTGGCCGGCGAGCCGGTCCAGTTCGACGGCGCTGAGGTCGATCCGGGCCAGCGACGCGAGGTGGGCGACCTCCTCGCGCGAGATGGCGGACATGCGGGACTCCTTGCTGGGGACGTTCTCTCGAGCGGCCGTCCCGGCCGTGTGGGCGGGCGACCGGCACCCTGCGCCGGACGGCGTGCGGGACGCCTCCGAGTCTAGGCCGTCCCGGCGGGCGACCCGCCCCGGGCCGGGGACGGGTCGCCATGGCGCCGGTGCGCCACGCGTTCAGGACGCCTCGGCACCGGCCTGGCTCGCCTCAGCCTGGCTCGCCTCAGCCTGGCTCGCCTCGGCCTGGCTCGCCTCGGCCTGGCTCGCCTCGGCGTCGTCGGGTCGGACGGCGCCCGGACCGCCGCCCAGCAGCGCTCGGAACCCGGCCTCGTCCAGGACGGGGACCCCGAGCTTGCGCGCGTTGTCGGCCTTGCTCCCCGGGCTGGCCCCGACGACGACGAAGCTGGTCTTCTTCGAGACGCTGCCGGACGCCTT
>DATDMG010000570.1:0-2722 GCA_036518955.1 Kineosporiaceae bacterium
GGGCCCCAGCATCCCCTGCCCCGGCCAGGTGCGCGAGACTGCCCCCGTGCACACCGTCCCCGGGCACCCGCTGGTGACGTCCGACGTGTCCCGCGCAGCGGCCGCCCTGGCCACCGGCGGCCTCGTCGGCCTGCCCACCGAGACGGTCTACGGGCTCGCCGCGGACGCCAGCGACGTCCGCGCGGTCGCCCGGGTCTACGCGGTCAAGGGACGCCCTGCCGACCACCCGCTCATCGTGCACATCCGGGGAGCCGCCCAGCTGGACCAGTGGGCCCGGGAGGTGCCCGGCTACGCCCGGCTGCTCGCCGAGGCGCTCTGGCCCGGCCCGCTCACCCTGGTGCTTCCCCGGACGGCGCGGGCCGGCGACCACGTGACCGGCGGCCAGCCCACCGTCGGGCTGCGGGCGCCGTCCCACCCGGTGGCCCAGCAGCTGCTCGCCGCGCTCGGGGACCGCGTCGGCCTGGCCGCGCCGTCCGCGAACCGGTTCGGCCGAGTCAGCCCGACCACGGCCGACCATGTGATCGCCGAACTGGTCGACCTGCTGGACCCGGAGCACGACGTGATCCTGGACGGCGGGCCGAGCCGGGTGGGGGTCGAGTCCGCGATCCTCGACTGCACCGGTCCGGCCCCCGTCGTGCTGCGACCGGGAGCCGTCGACGCGGCGACCGTGGAGCGGGTGGGCGGCATCCCGGTCGCGGCGCGACCGAGCGCCGTCCGCGCCCCCGGGACCCTCGCCTCGCACTACGCGCCGCGGGCCCGGGTGGTCGTGCTGGACGGCGCCACGACCGCGGAGGTGGCCGCCCACGCCGAGCGGCTCGCCGACGGACTGCTCGCCACCGCGGACGTCGGGACGCCGCCGGGCGTCGTCCGGCTGTCGGCGCCGATGGACGCCGAAGGGTACGCCCGCGTGCTGTACGCGGCGCTGCGCGAGGCGGACGTGCTGGGGCTGCGCCGGGTCCTGGCGGTCCCGCCGGCGGCGGAGGGGATCGGCGCCGCCGTCCGGGACCGTCTGGCGCGGGCAGCCCACCCCGCCTGACGCCGGGGCCGCGACCGACGTCCGGGGCAGGCTGCGTCGGCCCCACCCGGGTGGCCCAGGCCATTTTGTGAACGCAGCGCGATCGACCAACTACGGTATGAGAGTTCCCGTTCGGTGACGGCCCACACTCGAAGGATCGAACCCCTGTGCTCGAGACCGTCGGTCCGGTCGCGGCGCTCACGGACGCCCTCCAGGCCCGCGACGTCCACCAGGTGGTTGGGCTGCTGGCCCACGACGTCCAGCTCTCGGTGCCGCCGCTGCACTACTCCGGGCACGGCACCCAGGACGTCGTGGGCGCCCTGGCCGGGCTGCTCGGCTGCTTCGGCGAGCTGCGCTACGAGATCCGGAGCCGCTACCTCGCGCCCGGCACGGTGACCGACGAGGTCACCCTGGTCGGCCGGCAACTCGCGCCCTTCCTGGGGGCCGAGCCAGGCCGGGAGCTCAGTCGGGTCCCGGCCCGGCTGCTGTTCACGCACGACGCCGCGACCGTCACCGGCATCACCGTCTGGCCGGACCTGGCCGCCCTGCACGCCGGGGTGGCCGGCGCCTGCCGGGTGATCGACCTGACCCGGGTCGGCGGCGCCGACGCCCTGGTCGCCAGCCTGCGGGCCAGCCTGCCGACCAGCCACCCGAAACTGATCATCGGCTCCGCCCGGGACGAGCGGGGGCTCACCGCGGCCGATCAGCTGGCCCCCGCCACGCCCGATCCGGGCCCGCTCGCCGGCCGGAGGGTCCCCAAGGCCCCCGTCCCGCGCGCGGTCCGGCGCCGCCGGACGGTGCTGGCCGGGAGCGCGATGCTCGTGGTGAGCACCGCGCTGAGCCTCTGGGTGGCCACCGGGGCCCTCCAACTGCCGGGCCGCGGAGCCGGGACGGCTGCCGGCCTGCGGGTGGCGGCCTCGGGTCCCGGCGCCGATCCCGCCGCCGGGACCGGACCCCGCTCCGGGGGAGCCGGCCCGGCCGGAGCCGCGGCCGGCCGGGATGGAACCCGCGGCACGGGCGCCGGGCCCGGCGGTGGCGGCGCGGACCCGACCGCCGAGGGCAGCTCGAGGTTGCCGGACGGGATGCCCGCCGAGCGCACCCTCCACCTGTCGCGGGGGCAGCGCTCGGTGATCCTCAGCACCGACGAACTCTTCCTGTTCGACGTCGACAAGGCCCAGCTCCGACCCGGCGCTGCGCCCCGGCTCGCCAGCCTGGTCACGGACGCCCGGCAGCAGCACCGCCGGGGACTCGTCACCGTCAGCGGCTACACCGACAGCCACGGGTCGGCGGCGCACAACCTGGAGCTGTCCGAGCGTCGCGCCGAGACCGTGGCCGCAGTGCTGCGGGGGGGCCTGCGCGGCACCGGCATGACGGTGCGGGCCCGGGGCTACGGCGAGCGTGACCCGCGCGCCACGAACGTCACGGTCGCCGGACGCCAGGCGAACCGGCGCGTCGTCGTCACCTTCCCCACATCGGGGTGAACCGTCCGGCGACGCACGCGGAGTCGGTGACGCACGGGAGCCGGCTCGACCGAGATCGACGCGGCGGGGCCTCAGTCGCCGCTCTCGCGGCGCAGCCGCTTCACGTCGCCGCGGCGACGCTTGTCCTCGAGGCGGCGCCGCCGGGCCGCGGCGCTCGGCCGGGTCGGCCGGCGCGCCGCCGGCGGCGGCGCGATCGCCTCGCGGACCACGGCGGCCAGCCGGGCCA
>DATDMG010000571.1:0-4454 GCA_036518955.1 Kineosporiaceae bacterium
TTCCTAAACCGTGTGTCGGAGGTTCGAGTCCTCTCTGGGGCACCCGCCGTGAGCAGCGCAGCCCCCTGCCTGACCTGCATCTTCGCCGAAAACCAAGATCGTAGGATGTGCAGTCTGGTGCGGTTGACTGCAGCTCAGCGCGGGCGTGCGTTCCGAATGCGTTCCGAAGATCCATCCGACCCCGGCGCCTCTCAAACTGCCGGCAGAGCGCACTGTCACAGACGCGCGCAGCCGGCAGGCCTCCGCTCACGGCGGCACCGCTGCGGGCGCCTCGGGAGCGCCGGCACGCAAGCCGCCAGGCGGCTCGCAGGTCGCCCATCCTCGCTCCGAGCCGGGCCGAGCACCGCGCTTCGCGCCGTCGTCCGCCGCCGCCTCGGCACCGGCCGACCGGCGCACCCGGGTCCCTGCCGGCCCCGGGCGCCGGCAGTTCCTCAGCCTCGACCAGAGCTGCGGCTACACTCACCCAACCGGGCCAGACGCGACATGGGGGGAGACACCTTGGGAACCGAGGACGCGCTCGTCCTGGTCCAGGTCGAGCACAAGTACATTCCTTGCTGAGATCACCTCAGTGCAGCCGGAAGTGAACGGCGTGACCCGTCGCAGGACCTGGATCGGGGGTTGGCGTGCGTGATACCCCGGGTGGGTCAGCCGTTCTGGGATTGCCTGGCTTCGTCGACGAGGCCTCGTAGGGTCTGGGCGGTGGCGGCCAGGGCGTGGGCGTCCCGCGTCAGGGTGGCAAGGTCGGCCGTGATGGCCTGAGTGGTTCCGGCTATCTGGCCCACGCTGCGGCTGATCTCGTTGGTGGTGGCGCTCTGCTCCTCGACGGCGCCGGCGATCGTGGCCTGGCCGTGACTGATTCGCCCGATCAGGTCAGTGATCGCCGCGATCGCCGCGCTCGCGGAGGTGCTGTCCTGCTGCAGAGTCTTGATCATTCTGGTGATCCGGTCGGTGGCCTGCGCGGTCTCCTGGGCCAGGTCCTTGACCTCCGTGGCCACCACAGCGAACCCGCGGCCGGCATCCCCGGCGCGGGCCGCCTCGATGGTGGCGTTCAGCGCCAGCAGATTGGTCTGCTCGGCGATGGAAGTGATGATCTCGACGACGCTGCCGATCTCCTGACTGCTCGCGGTCAGCTTGTGCAGGCTCTCCGTGGCGCTGGCGGCCGCCGTCACGGCACCGTCGGCGGTCGTCACGGCGGCGGCGGTGTTGGAGGAGATCTCCTGGATGGAGGCGCTCATCTGCTCGGTGGCGGCCGCCGCCGCGCCGGCTTGCTCCGCGGCCGTCGCGGCCTGACTTCCTAGGCCGGCGGTCACCTCGATGAACCTCGTGCTGGCGCCGGAGAGGTCGTCAGCCACGTGGACCACCTGCTCGCTAAGCCGTCGTTGCGCGGACACCTCCTCCCAGGCCACGCAGTAGCCCAGCACGGCGCCGGCCTCGTCAGTCACGGCGTTGATGTTCGTGGCCAGCGTCACCTCCCCAAACTGAAACGTCGCTCGGTGAGGCAGGTTGCGCGGATCCTTCAACAACCGTTCGATCCGCCCCGGATCCTTGTGGAACCGATGGATCGACCCGAACAGCAGGTCCGCCACGCCGACCCCGAAGGCATCGCGAAGATCCGCCTCGATCGCTTGGCAGGTACGCAGGGCCCGCCGGTTGGCGTACACCAGCCGAAAACCCACGTCCGCGACGAAGATGTTGGCCTCGACGCTGTCGACAACCGCCCGCAGACCGTCCACCGACGACAGCACAGCTGGCGCAGCGGAACGGCGCCCAACCAGGATCACCATCGATACCTCCAGAACCCTCCAGAACAGACAACTGCCTGGCGTGGAATAGTTGTCAACACCCCTGTAAACATCGGCGTCGCGCCATCCGGACTTGATCCGAACCGATCACACAGGCTCCCGACGATAGGTCGGTCAGGACTGCGGACGGTCCCGTACGCCTGACCCAGCCGTCCCACCCTTGAGGAGCGGTCCCCTATCCAGCGAGTGGGCGGCGAGTCGTCGCGATGATGAACGCTTCGCGCGATCAGGCTGATCAGAGCGAACGTGGACACAGGACGAGGACCCGGAGAGAGTGGGGCGAAATCGTGCCGTAAGCCTCGGCGGCTGCTTGCTTCAGCTATCCGAGGTTCTCCAGGAAGGTTGCGGTGTGCGGATTAGGCCTGTAGGCAAATGTTGGCCTCCAACAGGAAATCGCGGCGGTCAGCGGTCTTAGCTAATCTGATCGCGGAAATTTCTGGATGACTGCGACATCGTGTTCTTTTGTGCTGGGAGTACAAATCTAAAAGCTCCCTGGGTGTCCATTCAGGGGTGGGCGTGACCTGCGGGGTCTTGGTGTGGATCGCGTGACTCGCGGGCATGGTGCTTGATCACCTGGCGGGATGGGCGATGATCGGGTCTTGTGTCCGAGGTGCCCGAGTCTGAACTGGTGGAGCGGCTGCGTGCGGCGAACACTCGGCTGCGGGAGTTGCTGGCGGTCAAGGACGCCGAGTTCGCGGCGGCGCTGGCGGCGAAGGACCGGGAGACCGCCGAACTGCGCGAGGGGTTGCAGAAGTTGACGTTGCGGGTCGCGGAGCTGGAACGGCAGCGCGGTTCGGGTAGTGACGATTCGGGGACGCCGACGTCGAAGGAGTCGATCGCGGCGCAGGCGCGCCGCAAGGCCGAACGAAAAGCGCGGCACACGGATACGTCCTCGCGGGAGCGGTCGGCGGACCGGTCGCGGGGCGGGCAGCCGGGCCATCCCGGGCACGGCCTGGTCCGCGACCCGGACCCGCAGCACCGCGAACAGGTCGACGCGCCGACCGAGTGCCGCGGCTGCGGGGCCGACCTGGCCGGCGCGCACGACGCGGGAACAGCCTGGTCGCAGTGCTGGGACGTGCGAGTGATCCGGTGGCGGCCCGAGTACCTGCTACCCAGGTGCCGGTGCGGCATGCTCGACGCCCTCATCCAGGCCGCAGACGGCCACCCCTGGATCCAGGCAACCTGACTCAAACCACCAGAAGTCACTTCACGCTGCCCAGATTCCGGCACCTATCCACTTACAACCGGGAAACTAATGCCGCTGACGCTCGTAGACCTTCCCCAACGGGCACCGGCCGACGTCGGTGGCGAGCCATTCTGGACGAAGGGGGACATCGTGGCGAAGCACAGGCGCAGCGGGGCCCTGACGGCGATCGGCGTGACGGGCATCCTCGGGGTGGGCTCCGCCATCGGCACCTCGTCCGCCGAGGCGAGCGCACCGGCCACGGCCGCGCGGGCGGCCACCGTGTCCGCCGTGGTCAGGGAGACCGACCGGGTCCGGGCGCACCAGCTGCCGGTCCGGCTGGTCGCCGCGCACCGGGCCGCGCTGCGGCGCGCCCTGCGGGCGAAGGTGGTGGCGGCGGTACTGGCGGAGTTCCCCAAGGCGAAGGTGATCGCCGTCGTCCGCCACCACGAGGGGACGTGGCTGGTCGCGCTGCGGCTCAAGGACGGGCGGGTCAGCACGGTGACGGTAAACCGGCACCTGAAGGTCGGCACCTTCCACCAGCTGCCGCCCAAGGTCGTGGTCACCACGAACCGGAACCCGGCCACCGGGCACTCGAGCCCGCCCCCCTCGACGCTGACCAGCCCGCAACGAAGACCCGACCAGCACCCAGGCCACCCCGCCCCCCCACCACCTACCGAGGCGATCCAACTGGTCCATGCCCAGCGGACAGGCTCAACGGTCCACCCCATGGCGTGGACGATGCCGAGCTGGAAATGGATCATGGGCGCCATCGCGGGGGTCGTCGTGGCGGGCGCCATCGCGTTGCTCCTGCCTCGAGCCATCATTGCCGCCGGTATCGCGGTGAGCGGACGGGTGGCGGCCGCCGTGGCTGGATGCATCGGCGGTGCCGCCGGTTCGGCAGTGGGCGAGTACTTGAAGGGCAACGGCTTCGGGAAGATGACCGCCCAGGCGATCATCGCCTGCATCGGGGCGGCCGGGTGTGCGCTGGCCACCAACCGGCTCAGGGGCCGGCAGGTTCTCGAAGCCGCCGCCTCGACCGAGGCCACCATCACCCGGACAAGCGTGGTGAGCGATCTCCATTCACTTGCACCCGCACTGGAGAACTCAGCTACTCGAACTCGCCGGAGGCATCTCCAACATCGAGATTGTCGAGGACCCAGCCGCAGCGGCGGTCCATGCCTGGATGGCCGGCGCCTTCACCTGACCGGCATGGGATCCTCTAGCCACATCGACGACGCGAATGTAGTGGGTGGGCGGCGGCGCACAAGGCCGAACTGTGTCCGACCCCGACCCACGTCTCCTGACAGGGTCCTTGTTATGAATACCATTGGACATGGCGATCAACACGAACCGGTCCGGCGGGCGCCGTCGGGCGTTCTCGGTTCTCCGGGTTCGGGTTCTGGCTGTCCTCGTGGTGGGCAGGGGCACGCCGCGCGGCCTCCGCGTCAGCGAGGTGATCTCACCGA
>DATDMG010000572.1:0-14639 GCA_036518955.1 Kineosporiaceae bacterium
AGCGCGCGGTCCCCGTCGTCAGGCGTGCCGCCGCCTCCGCCGCCTCCGCCTCGACGACCTGGGCGCGCGCTTCGGCGGCACGCGCCCGCTTCTCGGCGGCCCCGGCCCGGGACTCCGCGTCGTCCGCTCTGGCCTCGGCCGCCCCGGCCCGCTCCGCGGCGGCCGTGGCCAGCCCACGCGCCTCGACCACCGCGGCCCGCGACTCGGCCCGAGACTCGGCCCGCGCCCGGCGGGAGGCCACCACCCCGGGACGGCGTGGCCAGGCCCATCGGGCCAGCACGGCCCCGACTCCGACCGCGATCAGCAACAGCAGCGCGAGTTGCCCGACCAGGTACCCGAACCCGCCGACGGTCGCCTCGGTCGTCACCGCGCCCCCTCGTCCGCCACCAGGTCCACCCGGCGGTTCGCGGCCCGGCCCTGGGGGCTGTCGTTCGAGGCCACCGGATCGGTGGCGCCCAGAGCCTGGACGTCGAGCCGGTTGCTCTCGACGTGACGCCCCACCAGGTAACCGGCCACCACCTCGGCGCGCCGCCTGGAGATCACCACGTTCGGCTCCCCGGGGCCGTCGGCGTCGCTGTGGCCCTGGATCGCCACCCGCACCGCCGGGTGGCCGGCCAGGAACAACGCGACGCCGTCCAGGTAGGCCCGTGCGGCGGCCGACAGGGTGGCATCCCCGACGGCGAAGAGCACGCTCCCGCGGGACAGCCCCCTCGGCGGGGAGTCCGCCGCAGCGGACGACGGACCGGACGACGCCGGACCGGACGACGTCAGCGCCAGGGCCGACCCGACCCCCGGAGCCACCGCGGGCGGCTCGACCGGCCCCGTCGCGAGCCCGGACCGCACCCGCCGGGTGCCCCCGACGCCGGCGACGACCGCGACGGCGGCAGTCGCCTGGTCCCTTCCGCCGACCGCGCCGCTGAGCACGGCGTCCCGGCCGTCGTACCGGACGGCGACCGGAATGCCCGCGGCACGCAACGCCGCCCGCGACCTGGCGGTCAGGTGGTCCTGGATCCGCAGCGCGCTCCAGGCCGAACCGGCACCGACGAAGGCCACGACCAGCAGGATCGCCACCCACGTCCGGTCACCGGAACGGCCCGCGGTGCCGGTGCGTGTCGTCGCCACGTCCCGCCGCCTTTCTCCGATCACCCAGCCAGTCGTGCACCCGGCGTAATGATGTATTAACGCACCGTTGCAATTCATCCGCGAGGGCAGCGTACGATGTTCGCGCGGCGACGGGAACCGATCAGCACAATCCGCTCCACTCAGCCTGACGACCCGGACGACGACCCGAACGACGACCCGGCGGGGACGCCGTCGGCATCCCCGGATGCCGTCGGACGGTCGTCGGACGGTCGGCGGACGAGCGGCGGACGAGCGGGTGCCGAGCATTCGACGGCCCGGGAGCGCGAGGAGGTCCCACGTCAGGGACCGCAGGGGGTGGCATTCAGCTGGTCGACGAACGGGCGGGAGGCCGGGTGGGGGCGCCGACGAAGGGCCAGGGGGCGGGCCGGCCCAGGCGGCTCGACCGCGACGCGAGCCCCCGCGAGGAGGTCTGCCCGTCGGGCCTGGCGCTGGCCCTGGCCCTGGTCACGTGCTGCTACGTGATGACGGTCCTGCTCGCGCCACCCACCGGGTACGAGGGCGAGCGGACCTTCGCCCTCAGTCTGAACGCCGGCGTGGCCGGCGCCCTCTCGGTCCTGCCCTCGCGCCGGCAGTTCCCCGCGTTCCTGCTGGCGGCAGGGGTGCTCAGCATCGCGGTCTGGCGCCCGGTGGACGCCGAAACCCTCCGGCTCGCGATCGAGTTCGCGGCCGCGGACCTGGTGTCGCTCGGCCTGTTCCGGTCCCTGGTCCGCCGGTTCGCCGGCGCCTGCCGGCCGGACAGCCGCACCACGCTGGTGGCGCTGCTCTGCTGCGGGCTGGCCACCGTCACCTTCCATGCCGCCGCCGGAACAGCCGTGGGGCTGCTGGCCCGGTCCACCGGGTGGATGCCCGCGTCGATCGCGTCGCCGTCCTGGTACCTCCTCGCCACCCGCGCGACCGCGCAGGTGGACGGCATGGTCACCATCGTCCCGCTGGTCTGGACGCTGGCCCGCCACCACCCGCGGTCCTGGTCCCTGCAGGCGTGGGGGGAGATCGGCTCCTGGTTGGCGCTGCTCGTCGCCGCGAGCGCGGTGGCGGTCGACGTCCGGGGGGCCGCCCCGCTGGTGCCCCTGCTCGTGCTGGTGTCGTTCGCCGGGCTGGTGTTCGCGGTCCTGCGCCGCGGCCGCCTCGCCGCGGCCGTGCTCAGCCCGGCGTTCGCCGTGCTGGCCGCTGCGGTGCTGCTGTCGACGGCGCCCGCCGGGGAGCGACCGGGTGGCCCGTCCACGCTCCTGCCGAGCCAACTGGCGGGATTCCTCGCCGCAGTCCTGGCGTGGGCGGTTTCGACGGTGGTCATCGAGCGGGACGAGGCACGTCGGCTGGCCGCCGCCGAGGCGGCCGCCCGGACCGCCTTGACATCCCTGCAGACGGCACTCCTCCCCCGGGACGTCGGCTCCGGCCCCGGCGTGCATGTCGCCGTCCGCTACCGGGCCGCGGACGCCCTCCACCACCTGGGCGGTGACTGGTACGACACGATCGCCCTGCCGGGCGGGGGGACGGCGCTGGTCATCGGCGACGTCGAAGGCCACGACCTGACGGCCGCGTCGGTGATGGGCCTGGTGCGAGGCGCGGTGCGCAGCTACGCGCTGGAGGCCCATACGCCGTCCATGGTGCTCGAGCGGGTGAGCACCTTCCTCGTCAGCGCCGGCATCGACCGACTGGTGACCATGGCCTACGCCGAGGTCCATCCCGACGACGGGACCGTCACGATCGCCCTCGGCGGCCATCCGCAACCCCTCGTCGTCCCCCGGGACGGCCAGGCCCGGATGCTGTCCGTGCGCGGCGGCCCCCTGCTCGGGCTGGAAGGGCTGGATGCCTGGCCGGAGCAGACGCTCCGGCTGCCGCCGAAGGCGGCGCTCGTGCTCTACACCGACGGCCTGGTCGACTTCCCGACCGCGGACGCCGACCAGGCCGGCCGGATCCTCGCCCTGGCGACCGGCGGCCGCGACCGCCCGATCGAGGTCCTCGCCGACTCGCTCATCTCGGCCGCGCCCACCTATGACGACGCCGCGGTGCTCGCCGCGCTGGTCGGGGGGGAGCCCGGGTCGTGGGCGCGACGCACCTTCCCGGCACACCCCCGAAGCGCGAGCCTGGCCCGGGCCTGGCTCAGCGACCTCTTCCAGATCTGGACGACCGCCGGCCACGCCGAGGTGCCGCCCGCGACCGCGCGCGACGAAGCCCGGTTGCTGCTCACCGAACTGGTGGCCAACGCGGTCCGGCACGGCGACGGCGCGCTCGGGGTCCGGCTCCGGCTCCGGGACCAGCGGCTGCGCATCGAGGTCGCCGACGTCGGCGAGCGGATGCCGGCCCCGAGCGGCCCGGACGTCGCCGCGGACGCGCCCGGCGGCCGCGGCCTGCGGCTGGTGGAGACCCTGGCGGACTCCTGGGGCACGGATCTCGACGAGCACGGCAAGGTGGTCTGGTGCGAGCTGGACCTCGCGCCCCTCGACAGCGGGCCGCTCGGCACCACGCCCTTCGACAGCGGGCCGCTGGACACCAGGCCCCTGGACACCAAGCCCCTCGACATCTTCGACATGTTCAACACCAGGGCCTTCCGGCACCAGGACCTCGACGTCTCGGACCTCGGTCTGGCGCGCGTCCGGTACCGGCACCGGGTGACCGGGTCGGGCGCGGGCTGACCGCGCCGACACCGCACTACGCCAGCAGCGCGTCCACGAACGCCTCCGGGTCGAAGGGGGCGAGGTCGTCCGGGCCCTCGCCCAGTCCGACCAGCTTCACCGGCACTCCGAGGCCGCGCTGGACGGCGACCACGATGCCGCCCTTCGCCGTCCCGTCAAGTTTCGTCAGCACGATCCCGGTGACCGCGACGACCTCGGAGAAGACCCTCGCCTGCTGCATCCCGTTCTGTCCCGTGGTGGCGTCGAGCACCAGCAGCACCTCGTCGACCGGCCCGTGCTTCTCGACGACGCGCTTCACCTTGCCGAGTTCGTCCATCAACCCGACCTTGTTCTGCAACCGGCCCGCGGTGTCGATCAGGACGACGTCCGCCTCGACCTCGATCCCGGTCTTCACCGCGTCGAACGCGACCGACGCCGGGTCCGCCCCCTCCTTCTCGCTCCGGACGGTCGGCACGCCGACCCGCTCGCCCCAGGTGGTCAGCTGATCCGCTGCCGCCGCACGGAAGGTGTCCGCGGCGCCGAGGACGACGTCCTTGTCCTCGGCGACGAACACCCGGGCGAGCTTGCCCACGGTCGTGGTCTTGCCGGTCCCGTTGACCCCGACCACGAGGACGACGGCCGGGCGGCCGTGGCGCCGCTCGACGGCCAGCGAGCGATCCATCGCCGGGTCGACCGCCGTCAGGAGCTCCTCGCGGAGCAGCTCGCGCACGCGCTGCGGATCCCGTGCGCCGAGGACCGCCACCCTGGTCCGCAAACCCTCGACGATCTCGGCGGTCGGCCCGGCCCCGATGTCGGCGAGGAGCAGCGTCTCCTCGATCTCGTCCCAGGTGGAGGCGTCCAGGGTGTCGCGGGACAGCAGCGCCAGCAGGCCGTTGCCGAGTGCGCTGTTGGAACGGGCGAGCCGGGCCCGCAGCCGGACCAGTCGGCCCGCGACCGGCTGCGGGCGCTCCACCGGAGGCGCGGCCACGGCCTCCTCGAGCCGGTCCGCCTCGGTGACGGTGTCGTCGAGCAGTTCGGGCAGGGCGCCCTGCTCCAGCGGAGGCGCGGCCGTCCGCTCGGCCACGTCGGTGTGGTCCTCGACGCCGGGCCGCTGGTCGACCACCGAGCCGGCGCCCCCGGTGCCGGGTGGCAGCGGCTTGTGCCGCCGCGACCCGGCACGCAGAGCCACGCCTCCCCCGGCGACCAGCACGACGAGAACGGCGATGGCGAGATACAGGTACTCGGTGGAGGTCACGGCGCGATTCTCTCGCCCTCGTCGGCCCGCCACACCCACGGGTGGCCGGCAGCCGGTCGATCAGCGCGCGCGGCGGACGACCTGCCGCGGCGGGTGCCGCTCGGTGAGACCGCCCGTGCGCGGTGCGATCAGCCCCGGCTCGCCGGGGCCGGGTCCCGTGCCGGGCCCGGATCCCGCGCCGGGGCCCGCCCGGCCCGGAACGGCTGGATCAGGTCGTCGGTCCGGTCAGGCTCCCCGAGCGAGGAGAGCAGGGTGCGATGCGCAGGATCGTCGTCGTCCGCGGACTCCTCGCCGGTCGACTCGCTCCGGGCCGGGACGACGCCCGGCGAGCCGGCGGGCGAGCCGGCAGCACCGGGGGGTACCGGCGTGGAGGGAGCCGCCTGCGCCGACTGAACGGCCGGAGCGGAGGCCGCCGAGGAGCGCGGCGGCTCGACCGGGTATCCCTCCTCCACCGCGCGGATCACGGGCTCGAGCACGGGCTCCAGACGCTGCCGGGCCGCCCGGACCGGGCCGGCGACGGTGCGCGCAGCCGGTTGGACGACCGGCTTCAGCCTCGGCCAGACGCGGGATCGCAGCGGACCACCCAACCGCCCGACCACCTGCTCACCCCTGGGGGTGAGGACCCGCGAGCCGGCTCGCAGGTGCGGCCAGGCGAAAGCCAGGACCACGAGCCCCGCCACGGCGCAAATGAACATCAAAGCAAGGAGGAAAACGAGCACCCTCCCAAAATGCCAAACACTGGCGCCTCAGCCACTCCGTCCGCCCGAACATCCCAGGGAGCGTGACTCAATCGTTATCTGTGATCTAATCGTTACTGAGAGCTACGCCGTTTGGTCCTCCCGGAGCCGCTGGCTGATGACGGTCGTCACGCCGTCGCCCCGCATGGTGACGCCGTAGAGGGCGTCCGCCACCTCCATCGTCCGCTTCTGGTGGGTGATGACGATGAGCTGGCTGCTCTCCCGCAGCTCCTCGAAGATCGTGATCAGTCGGCCCAGGTTGGTGTCGTCGAGCGCCGCCTCGACCTCGTCCATCACGTAGAAGGGGCTCGGCCGGGCCTTGAAGATGGCCACCAGCAGCGCGACCGCGGTCAAGGACCGCTCACCGCCGGACAGCAGCGACAGCCGCTTGACCTTCTTGCCCGGGGGGCGGGCCTCGACGTCCAGGCCGGTGTTCAGCATGTCCGAGGGGTCGGTGAGGATCAGCCGGCCCTCCCCGCCCGGGAACAGCCGGGCGAAAACCTGCTCGAACTGCGCCGCGGTGTCGTGGAAGGCCTCGGTGAAGACCTGCTCGACCCGCTCGTCGACCTCCTTGACGATGTCGAGCAGGTCGCGACGGCTGTTCTTCAGATCCTCCAACTGCTCGGTCAGGAACCTGTGCCGTTCCTCGAGCGCCGCGAACTCCTCCAGCGCCAGCGGGTTCACGGTTCCCAGCAGGGCGAGCGCCCGCTCGGCCGCCCGCAGGCGCTTCTCCTCGACGGCGCGCACGAACGGCCGCGGCTGCGGCGGTTCGGCCGGTTCGGGCGCACCGGACGGGAGCAGGCTCGGCGGCACCAGCTGATGCGGCCCGTACTCCTCGACCAGGATGTCCGGGTCGATCCCGAGCTCCTCGATGCTGCGCTGGCGCAGCGCCTCGACCCGCATCCGCTGCTCCGCGCGCGCCATCTCGTCGCGGTGCACCGAGTCGGTCAGCGTCGCCTGCTCCGCCGACAGCGCACTGACGGCGTCCCGGACGGCGTGCAGGTCCCGCTCGATCCCGGTGCGCTCGGCCTCGGCAACGCCGCGCAGGCGTTCCGCCTCGGCGAGCGAGGTCTCCAGCAGGGTGAGGGTGTACCGGGCTCCGGTGAGCACGGCCCGAGCGGTGGCGAGCTGGCGGCGGCGGCGCTCCTCCCGGGCGGCCGCGCGCGCCCGCGCCTCCCGCTCGGTCCGGGCGGCCTTCAGCAGCTGCTCCGCCCGCCCCGCCAGGGCCCGGGCACGCTCCTCCGCCGTGCGCAGGGCGAGCCGGCACTCCATCTCGGCGGCCCGGGCCGCGGTGGCGGCGGCCGCGAGCCGGTCGCGCTCCCCGGTCGACGGCTCCTCGATCTCCTCGGTCGCCTCCTGGGCCGCCAGCAGGCGGTCGTCCAGCTCCGCCAACGCCCGCCGATCGGAGTCCAACCCGGCGGCCGCCTTCTCCACGCCTTCGCGCAGCCGGTCGACCTCGGCCGCCGCCGCCCGTGCGGTGGACTCCAGCCGGCCCCGGCGGACCGCCGCCGCGGACCGGCGCTCGGCCACCTCCCGCAGCCGGGCCCGGAACCTGGTCACCTGCTCCGACAGCTCCCGGGCCCGGGCGACGGCCTCCTCCAACGCCGTCCGGGCGCTGTCCCGCGACCGGACCGCCGCGGCGATCCGGTCGTCCGCCTCCTCGACCGCCGAGGTCACCTCGATCAGGGACGGCGCGCTGGCCGAACCCCCGGTGACCAATGCCGCCGAGATCACGTCCCCCTCCAGGGTGACGGCCACCAGCTCCGGGTCCGCGGCGACCGCCGCCCGGCCGCTGGCCGCGTCCGGGACCACCAGGACGCCGTCGAGCAGCCGGTCCAGGGCCGACTGGAGCGCCCGCGGGGCCTGGACCAGGGACCGGGCCCAGCGCGATCCCGGCTCCGGGTGGGGCGCCTGCGGGGCGCGCGCTCCGCTGACCGGCGGGGCGGCGCCCACGACGAGCCCGGCCTGCCCGGCGTCCTGCGCCTTGAGCAGCTCCAGCGCGGCCATCGCGTCGGCGACGTCCCGGACGGCGACGGCCTCGGCCGCCGCCCCGAGCCCGGCCGCGACCGCGTGCTGGTACCCCGGCGTGACCGCCAGCAGCGCGGCCACCGACCCGAGGACGCCGGGCAGCTGGTCACCGGCGGCGAGCAGAGCGCCGGCGCCGTCCTTGCGGCGCAGGCCCAGCTCCAGCGCCTCCCGCCGGGCCGCCTGGGTGGCACGCTCCTTCTCCGCGTCCCGCTCGGCCTGGCGCAGCCGCTCGACCTCCTGCTGCGCCTCCTCCAGCCGGGCCGCGGCGTCGGCGTGCTCGGCGTCCAGGCCCTCGGAATCGGCCTCGTGGTCGGCGACCGCGCCCTCCGCGCCGGCGAGCTCCGCGGCCGCCGCCTGCGCGCGCGCCTGGGCGTCCTCGATCGCGGCGGCGGCGCGGGCGAGTTGTTCCTCGCCGGCCTCCACCCGGCTGCGGCGCGCGGCGACCTGCCCGGCCAGCCGGGCGAGCCCCTCGCGGCGATCGGCAGCGGCGCGCAGCAGAGCGCCGATCCGGCGATCCTCCTCCGATTCCGCCCGCTCGGCGGCATGCCGGACCTCCACCGCATCGGCGAGCTGGTCCCGGGCGACCGCCACCCCCTCCTCGAGCGCGGCCTCCTGCTCCAGCACAGCCCCGGCCTGAGCCTCCAGCTCCTCCGGATCGCGGCCCTGGCTGCGCTCCGGTTCCGCCTCGGACAGCAGGCGCTCCCGGTCGGCGGAAAGGCTGATCGTGCCCCGGACCCGCTCGCGCAGGCTGGACAGCTGGTACCAGGTCTCCTGGGCCCCGGCCAGCCGAGGAGCCGCGGCGGCGGCGGCCGTCTCGATCTCGGCCAGCCGCTGCCGAGCGGCGGCCAGCCCCCGGTCGACCTCGTCACGACGCTGCCGCAGCGCGTTCTCGTCGGCGACCTCCCGGGCCAGCGTCGTGGTGGTCTGCACCAGGTCGTCGGCCAACAGGCGAGCGCGCGCGTCCCGCAGGTCGGCCTGCACCACCTGGGCTCGGCGCGCCACCTCGGCCTGCCGCCCGAGCGGCTTCAGCTGCCGGCGGATCTCGCTGATCAGGTCCGCCAACCGGGTCAGGTTGGCCTGCATCGCGTCGAGCTTGCGCAGCGCCTTCTCCTTGCGCTTGCGGTGCTTGAGGACGCCCGCGGCCTCCTCGATGAACCCTCGGCGCTCCTCGGGCGAGGCGTGCAGGACGGCGTCCAGCTGGCCCTGTCCGACGATGACGTGCATCTCCCGGCCGATCCCGGAGTCCGACAGCAACTCCTGGACGTCCAGGAGCCGGCACGCGGTGCCGTTGATGGCGTACTCGGACCCCCCGGACCGGAACATCGTCCGCGAGATGGTGACCTCGCTGTAGTCGATCGGCAGCGCCCCATCGCTGTTGTCGATGGTGAGGCTGACCTCCGCCCGACCGAGGGGCGGGCGGCCCGCCGTCCCGGCGAAGATCACATCCTCCATCTTGCCGCCGCGCAGGCTCTTGGCCCCCTGCTCCCCCATCACCCAGGCGAGAGCGTCGACGACGTTGGACTTGCCCGAGCCGTTCGGGCCCACCACGCAGGTGATCCCCGGCTCGAGACGCAGCATGGTGGCGGACGCGAACGACTTGAAGCCCCGGAGGGTGAGGCTCTTCAGGTGCACGGTTCCACTCCTCGCCGGTGGTGCGCCCAGTCCCTTGCCGACGGTGCGGGATCGGCGCCGGGTTCGCACCGGCGCCCGCTCGGCGGCGGACGCCGCACTGCCAGCCTAGGACGAGCGGCGGGGAAGGCCGCCCAACCCTACCAAGAAACACGCAGTAGCTATTCACTACGCTCAGCCACTGCAGCAGGCATGGTCACCACCAAAGGCTCATGATCACCTGAGTGGGTGGCGTCAGCGCTCCTGGAATCCTTGCGCGCCCTTGGCGGGGGACCACTGGTGGGTGACCGCCGCCACCCGGCCGGGACGGCGGTACCAGGACCGAGAGGCCCCGGGCGGCGGATCCCGGGGTGGGGACTCGGCCAGCAGTCGCAGGAGCTCCTCGCAACGCGACCGCGGACCCTCCGCGACAACCTCGACCCGGCCGTCGCCCAGATTGGCGGCCCAGCCGACCAGACCGAGTTCCAGCGCCCGGCTGCGGGTCCACCAGCGAAATCCGACCCCCTGCACCCGACCGTGGACCCAGGCCGTGAGCCGCACTACATCCGCAGGATTCCGGACGGCATCACAGGCACCGGTCTTATCGGACGCGCCGGAAGGGGCGCCCGATCGCTCCACATCATCACCGCTTTCCGCCGCTACGTCATACATTCTCGGTGGTCGGGGGGTGTAACTCACGTCCCGATACTGGGACCGAGGTCCCGAGGCCTTCGGATACCCCGGTACCTATCGTCAAGCCCGGGCCGGCGTTCGCCGGTGCCCAGGGACGTCACCGGGAGATTCAGTGAGCGCGCTCGACCTGTCACGGTGGCAGTTCGGCATCACCACCGTCTACCACTTCATCTTCGTACCCCTGACCATCGGCCTGGCACCGATGGTCGCGATCATGCAGACCGCATGGGTCCGTACCGGCAACCAGCACTGGCTGCGGATGACGAAGTTCTTCGGCAAGCTGTTCCTGATCAACTTCGCCATGGGCGTGGTGACCGGCATTGTGCAGGAGTTCCAGTTCGGGATGAACTGGAGCGAATACTCACGATTCGTCGGCGATGTGTTCGGCGCCCCACTGGCCCTCGAGGCGCTGATCGCTTTCTTCATGGAGTCGACATTCCTCGGACTGTGGATCTTCGGCTGGGACCGGCTGTCCCCGAAGGTGCACCTGGCGACCATCTGGCTCGCTGCGATCGGCATCAACACCTCAGCCTATTTCATCATCGCGGCGAACTCGTTCATGCAACACCCGGTCGGCGTGGTCTACAACGCACAGACCAAGCGTGCCGAGCTGAAGAGCATCGTCGACGTGCTGACCAACCCCACCACGCTCGCCGCCTTCCCGCACACCGTGACGGCGGCCTTCGTGACCGCCGGCACCTTCGTCGCGGGGATCGCGGGCTGGTGGGCCGTGCGCACCGGGCGGCACGACCAGCCCGAGGAGGCGGCCGCCTACCGGCCGGCCCTGCGGCTGGGGCTCGTCGTCCTGCTCATCGCCGGGGTCGGCGTGGCGATCACGGGTGACGTGCAGGGCAAGCTGATGTTCCAGCAGCAGCCGATGAAGATGGCCGCCGCGGAGGCCCTGTGCACCACCGAGTCCGGTGCCGGGTTCAGCGTGTTCGCGGTCGGCGACGTGCAGAACAACTGCGACGTCAGGCAGTTGCGCGTCCCCGGCCTCACCTCGTTCCTCGCGACCGGCGACGTCAACGCGACCGTGAAGGGTGTCCGGCAGCTCCAGGACGAGTACGCGGCCAGGTACGGCGGCGACCCGGCGAGCTACGTGCCGATGCTGCCGGTGACCTACTGGTCGTTCCGGCTGATGATCGGGTTCGGCGTGTTCAGCGCCGCGCTCGCCCTGGCCGGGTTGTGGCTGACCCGGCGGGGCACGACGCCGACGGGTCGGCGCTTCGGGCAGCTCGCCGTGCTGTCCCTGCCGATGCCGTTCCTGGCGAGCGCCACCGGCTGGATCTTCACCGAGATGGGCCGGCAGCCGTGGATCGTCGCCCCGAACCCGACGGGTGACCCCGGTGTCCGGCTGACGACGTCGACCGCGGTGTCCCCCTACAACGACGTCCCCAGCGTCGCGCTGTCCCTGGTCGTCTTCACTCTGCTGTACGGCGTCCTGGCCGCCGTCTGGTACGGGTTGATGAAGCGCTACACGCTCGAGGGGGCACCTGGAGTGTCCGCCACCGACGCGGCCGGCTCGGACGCCGACGCCCCGCTCGCCTTCGCCTACTGACCCGCCCACCCACTGATCCACACTGACAGGAGAACGGTCGTGGACATCCACACCCTTCGGATCATCTGGTTCGGTCTGATCGCGGTGCTGTGGGTCGGGTACCTCGTGCTCGAGGGCTTCGACTTCGGCGTCGGGATGCTGCTGCCCGTGCTCGGCCGGGACGACACCGAACGGCGCGTGCTCATCAACACCATCGGCCCGGTCTGGGACGGCAACGAGGTCTGGCTGCTCACGGCGGGCGGCGCCACCTTCGCGGCGTTCCCGCTGTGGTACTCGGTGCTCTTCTCCGGGTTCTACCTGCCGCTCCTGCTGATCCTCGCGGCACTGATCGTGCGCGGGGTCGCGTTCGAGTACCGCGGCAAGATCGACGACCCGGCGTGGCGGGCGCGCTGGGACCGGGCGATCGTCATCGGTTCGGCGGTGCCCTCCCTGCTCTGGGGGGTCGCGTTCGGCAACCTGCTGTACGGCGTCGACATCGAGAACTACCAGGGCGGCCCCTTCCACGTGCTGATCGGCGCGCTGAACCCGTACTCGCTGCTCGCGGGCCTGGTGACGCTGACGATGTTCGCCCTGCACGGTGCCCTCTTCCTGGCTCTGAAGACCACCGGCGAGCTACGCGACCGGGCCCTGCGGACGGCGTCCCGGCTCGCCCTGCCGACGCTCGTCGTCGCCGGCGGCTGGGCGATCTGGACCCAGTTCGCCTACGGCAAGGCCTGGACCTGGCTGCCGGTGCTCGTCGCCGCGGCCGCGCTCGTCGGCGTCCTGGCCGCGACCCGGGCCGGCCGCGAGGGGCTCGGTTTCGCGCTCACCAGCGTGGTCACCGTGATGGCCGTCGCGATCATCTTCGGGTCCATGTACCCGACGGTGCTGCCGATCCACGGCAGCGACTCGCTGACGATCGACAACGCGTCGTCCACCCAGACCACCCTGACGGTCATGACCTGGGTGGCTGTGATCATGACGCCGGTGGTCCTCGCCTACCAGACCTGGACCTACTGGGTGTTCCGTAGCCGTCTCGGGCGCGGGGACATCCCGGCCTCCGTCGCCCCGAAGCGGATCCGCGCGACGGCCTGACCGAACCCTCCCCCGGACGGCGGGGGCCGGGATCACCCGGCCCCCGCCGGCCACGTCCAGGGAAGGATGTACCCCGTGGCCCGCCCTCTCGATCCCCGTCTGCTGCACCACGCCCGAGCGGCGCGCGGGTACGTCGTCCTGACCGCCGGGCTCGGCCTGGTGACCGCCGGACTGGTCGCCGCCCAGGCGCTCCTGCTGGCCCGGATCATCGCCGGCGCGGTCTCGGACGGCGAGCGGCCGGCCGCGCTGACCGCTCCCCTGGTCTGGCTCGCCGCGGTGGTCGCCGGGCGGGCCACCGTCGCCTGGACGCAGGAGCGCTTCGCGCATCGGGCCGCGACGACCGTGGTCGCGCAACTGCGCGGGCAGGTGCTGGCGCACGTCGGCGCGTTGGGCCCCTCGGGGCTGGACGGCGACCGTGGACCGGCGATCACCACGCTCACCACCCGCGGGCTGGACGCGCTCGACGGCTACCTGGTGCGCTACCTGCCGCAGCTCCTGACGGCCGCCACGGTGACGCCCGCGCTGCTCGCCGTCGTCTGGTGGCACGACAGCCTCGCCGGGGTGACCATCCTCGTCACCCTGCCGCTGGTGCCCCTGTTCATGGTGCTCGTCGGCCGGTCCACCCAGGCTGCGGCCGACCGCCGGCTGCGCACCCTGCAGCGCCTCGGCGGCCAGGTGCTCGACCTGGTCGCCGGGCTGCCGACGCTGCGAGCGCTGGGCCGCGAGCGCGGGCAGGCGGTCCTCGTCCGGCGCAGCGGGGACGCCTACCGGCGCGCCACCATGCGCACGCTCCGCCAGGCCTTCCTGTCCGCGCTCGTGCTGGAGACCCTGACCACCGTCTCGGTCGCCCTCGTCGCGGTCGGGATCGGGCTGCGCCTGGTCTACTCCGAACTGGACCTGCGCACCGGTCTGGCCGTGCTCGTCCTCGCCCCGGAGGTGTTCCTGCCCCTGCGGATGGTCGGGGTGCACTACCACGCGAGCGTCGACGGGGTGGCCGCCGCCACGGCGGCGTTCGCCGTCCTCGACCGGACGGCCCCGGTACCCGGCAGCCGGCCGTGCCCGGACCTGCGGACGTCCGTGATCCGCCTGGAAGGGGTCGGCGTCAGGCATCCGGGCCGGGACCGGGCCACCCCGAGCGGGCTGGACGTCGCCGTCCGGCCGGGCCACGTCGTCGCCCTGACCGGCCCGTCGGGAACCGGCAAGTCGACGGCCGTCCAGGTGCTCCTCGGCCTGCGCCGCCCCGACGCCGGCCGGGTCACCGTGACGGCCGCGGACGGCTCCCGGCACGATCTCGCGGACCTCGACCCGGCCGGCTGGTTCCGGCAGCTCACCTGGGTGGCCCAACGGCCCCTGCTGGTGCCCGGGACGCTCGCCGACAACCTGCGGCTGGCCGCCCCGGGCGCCACCGACCCGGAGCTGGCCGCGGCTGCCCGAGCCGGAGGGCTGGAGCCGGTGATCGCCGCGCTGCCGCAGGGGTGGGCGACGCGGATCGGGTCCGGGGGCCACGGACTCTCCGCGGGGCAACGCCAGCGCCTCGCGCTGGCCCGGGCGCTGGTGCGGCCGGCGGCCGTGGTCGTGCTGGACGAGCCGACCGCCCACCTGGACGCCGGGACCGAGCAGCTGGTGCTGGACGCCGTCCGCGACCTGCGCGGGCGCGGCACGGGGGTGGTCCTGGTCGCGCACCGGCCGGCGCTGCTCGCCCTCGCGGACGAGGTGGTGCAGGTCAGCGACGGGCCGGACGGCGCGATCACGCGACCCGACCGGGTGGGCGCACGGCCGGACGGGGCGACCGCGCCGGTAGGTGCCCCGTGATCCGGCGCTGGCGGGACGACCCCGTCGTCCGCGCGGTGCGCGCCCTGGACCCGGACCCGCGCCGAAGTGCGCTGGCCGTGCTCACCGGGACGGCCGCCCTGGGCAGCGCGGTCGGCCTG
>DATDMG010000573.1:0-15391 GCA_036518955.1 Kineosporiaceae bacterium
TCAGTGGGCGGTCCACGGATCAGAAGGCTTGGGGGTTGCCGAGTCCCTTCGGGCGCGCTCGTTGGACAGCGACGATCGAGGTCCTGACCCGCAGACGTGCCGGTCGGGGCGCCGATCGCTTTGGTCCTCCGAGATCATGAGCGCAGATTCCGGATCTTGCGATCTTGCTTGGCCCGGCTGCTTGCGGCCATCATCGGTCGGCTCCGCCCCACCGTTTCGAGGGCGTTCCCCAAATACAGGATTGGCTGGCGAGCCCGGATCCCCGGGGCGGTCGTTCCGTCACTCCATCGGGAGGGGTGGGTTGGGGCGTCGGCAAGGTCCCCAGCGTGGCCTCGCCAGTGGGCGATCGAGGGGGCGGTCGTCGTGTCAGGGTGTTTCGTCACAGTCGTCGTGATCACGACGGCCATCCCCCATGCCGCCCGACACACCCGTTACTTGTAGTGATGCCTGCAACATCACGAACTGCAGCCGCCGTGACTGACTCTGCCCGAACCCACCTGAGTCCTGTCCACCGCCAGTGCCCGGCCCATGGAACGGGCGTCACCCGGCACGACAGGGCGGACCGTCAACCACGCCCGGCATCACGAACCACGAAGTGAAGATCACGATAGGAACGCTGAAAGCCCGCCAACCCCAGGGCGCGAATGATCAAAGCCGATTCTTCGATCACCACTACAGTTACGATGCCCACCGGCCGACTCAGTCGTGAGTAACAACTCTGGGCTCACTGGACTGAGCTCACCTCCGAATTGGCCGGTCGACGCGAATGGAGCCTCGATGCTTGGCGGACTCTTCGGTCGAAAGCAGGATGATCTTCTCCTGTCGTTCGACCTTGTCTTAGGTCGACTGAGCGCAAGTATCATGCTCACAGACGCTGAGTTCAACATCGTCTACTTGAACAAATCACTCCAACAGATGCTGCAAGGCATCCAGTCGGACCTGCAACGTCATCTGCCAGGGCTGGACGCTCGCGCGCTCGTTGGGCGGAGCATCGATGTCCTTTCCAAGGACCCTGCCCAGCAGCGTCAGGCATTGCGGTCGATGAGCGCCCAACACTGCGCTACGCTAGAGATTGGCAGTCTGACACTCTCCTATGTTGCCACGGTCCTTCATGACAAGGCCGACAACCGGATCGGTTACGCGATCGAGTGGCACGACAAGACCTCCGAGATCCGCCTTGACAAGGTGCAACGGGACATCGGCGAGACTCTTCGGTCTGCCGCCGCGAACAATCTCTCGGCTCGCGTCGCCACTGACCAACTCAGCGCGGAGGACCTCGAGGTCTGCGTGGCCTTGAACGGCATCATCGAGATGCTGGAGAACCTTGCAGTCGAAGTGCGGAACATGTCCGGCGAGCACGACAGGGGCGACATCGACGTCGTCATGGACGTCAGCAAGTTCAAGGGTCCTTTCAGGCAGCTCGCCCAGGGCATTAATGACATGGTCGCCGGCAACATCGCAGTGAACAAGAAGGCGATGGCCACAGTCAGGGCATTCGGCGACGGCGACTTCAATGCCCCGCTGGAGCAATTCCCGGGCAAGAAGGCCTTTGTCAACGACACGATCGACCAACTTCGCGCAGCCCTTCTAACTCTGGTCGCGGATGCGAACATGCTGGCCGAGGCCGCGGTGGCGGGGCGTCTGGAGACCCGCGCGGATGCTTCCAGGCATCAGGGTGACTTCAAGGCCATCGTGGATGGGGTGAACCAGACCCTCGATTCGGTCATCGGCCCGTTGAACGTTGCCGCTGACTACGTCGACAAGATCTCCGCCGGTAACATCCCCCCGAAGATCACTGATACGTACAATGGTGACTTCAATACCATCAAGACCAACCTCAACACGTGTATCGACGCCGTCAATGCCTTGGTCGCGGATGCGAACATGCTGGCCGAGGCCGCGGTGGCGGGGCGTCTGGAGACCCGCGCGGATGCTTCCAAGCATCAGGGTGACTTCAAGGCCATCGTGGATGGGGTGAACCAGACCCTCGATTCGGTCATCGGTCCCTTGGGTGAGGTTGCCCGCGTTCTCACATTGATGGAGCAGGGTGACCTGTCCCAGCGGATCACCCAGACCTACAACGGCCAGCTGGAGGATCTTCGGAAGGCCACGAACAACTCGCTTTCCAAGCTCGCGCAGACCGTGAGTGAGGTGACTGCCGCGGCTGATCAACTGGCCAACGCTGCCGGTCAGATCTCAGGCGCCAGCCAGTCCTTGTCCCAGTCCGCTACCGAACAGGCCGCGTCGGTCGAGCAGACCTCCGCAAGCGTGGAACAGATGGGGGCCTCGATTTCGCAGAACAGCGACAATGCGAAGATCACGGATGGGATCGCGGGCAAGGCCGCGACCGATGCGGGCGAAGGTGGCACCGCCGTCGAGCGGACCGTGACTGCGATGAAGGAGATCGCCTCCAAGATCGCAATCATCGACGACATCGCTTTCCAGACCAACATGCTCGCCCTAAACGCCACCATCGAGGCCGCCAGGGCCGGCGAACACGGCAAAGGCTTCGCGGTCGTCGCCACCGAGGTCGGCAAGCTCGCCGAGCGCTCCCAGATCGCTGCGCAGGAGATCGGCCGACTTGCCAGTGAGAGCGTCGCCACGGCGGAGCATGCGGGCTCTCTCCTTCAGGAGATCGTCCCGTCGATCAGTCGCACATCGGATCTGGTGCAGGACATCGCTGCAACCTCCGCGGAGCAGACCAGTGGCGTGACCCAGATCAACAAGGCTATGACTCAGATGAGCCAGATCACGCAGCAGAACGCCTCCAGCAGCGAGCAACTGGCCGCTACCGCCGAAGAGATGATGAGCCAGACCACTCATCTGCGGCAGATGATGCACTTCTTCAAGACTGATGCCTCCGGCCGGTCGGCCGATGCAGCAGCCTCGGCCAGGGCCTCTGCGACGATCGTGGCCGAGGGAGCGACCACTGGTGCCGCACCCAACGCGGCGGCCGCGATGACCAAGGGTCTGATGGTCGTACCTCCGCAGTCGAAGCGGGGCCAGTCCTCCACCGCCCAGTTCGACGAGAGCAAGTTCGACCGATTCTGACGATCCCGTCCGGATCGATCTGAATGCGTCGAGACGGCCGTAGCCGGGTGCACCCGTCACCCGGCTACGGCCGCCGCTCGTCTAGCTCCCGACACGATGAGCGGCGACAGGGGCCCGCGGCGGAGGCTTCGGCCCGAGTGTGGGTCTGGGGCGGGGTCAGGTCGATCCCGGCGGCGGTGAGCAGGGTGAGATCCAGGGCCCAGGCGTGCTGTGATCGCTGCGGCCATACCTGGAACGCGGTGGTGATGTGCTGCTCGGCCTGGGGCTGGGTCATCCCGGTCACGGTCAGAAGGTGGGCGCGGGCGGCAGCGGCCGTGCCGCGGACCTGGGCGAGCCCGAAGTGGGTGGCCTGGTGGCAGCGTGTGCACAGGCAGATCAGCCGCCGCAGAGACTGGACCCGGTCGGCGTCGTTGTAGGCCCAGCATTCGTGGACTTCCAGCCAGCGCTGGGCCTGCGCGTCCCGGCCGGCGCCGCAGACCTCGCACCGGGCCCCGGCCCGGCCGACGACCATGCGCTGGACCCTTTCCCAGTCCCGCTGGCTGATGCAGGAGCGGGCGTTGGTGAACCAGCAGGTCTGCGGCACTAGGTCCACGAACAGTCCCGACCCGAACGACCGGTCTTCACCCGGCAGCACCTCCGGCAGCGGTGGCCGGGGCCGCCACGGGTCCAGCGCGGCCATGCCCGGTCGCGGCGTACAGCACCGGGCTTGAGGGTCCCAGCGGGCACCGGCCCCTTTCGCGGCGTCCTTCTCGCTGCAGGGGACTTGGAGCCAGATGCGGTCAGCTGCCATGGTTGCCCCCGGTGGTGAGATGCGCTGCGTCCACGGTAACCGGGACCACGGACAGCCTTGGGCGGTCAGTTGCGCAGGTGACGGATGCCCTTGCCAAGGGCGCGCAGCCAGGCCGTCCCGGCGGGCGACCAACTCGTCCTGTTCGAGTTGGCGCGGGGAGTTGTCGAGGACGGTGACCCGCGCGCCGGTCGCGGCGAGCGTCGGACCCTGCTGTCCGCCGCCGGAAGCCAGGCACAGCACGTCCGAGCTCGCAAGGTCCGGGGGGGAACCAGGACCGGTCGACGGGGCGGTAGCCGATGAGCACGACCGACCAGTCACCGGCCCGCGCCTTGGCGATCGTCTCGGAGGTGACCGGGCGTGACCACTCGTTGCCTTCCTCGACTTGCTGGTCCCAGGCGCGGCGGTTGTGCGCCACTGGATCAAGATGCGCCGTTCTGATGGTAGCCTCGATCTTCCCCCTGGCCGGCGTGGTAGTAGCTGCGATTGGCTTCCAGGTCGTCCCGGCTGTGCCGCCGCTGGCCACGAGGAGCGGCTGTTCTTGGATTGTCGGTTCTCCTTGCGAGGGCCTGCGATGGCGGTAGCCGCACGAGAGGTGTGGTGAGGGCGGCTCACCGCGCGGCCTGGGAACGTCTCCGTGGAATTGGAACAGGGTGACACCGGGGACGAACGGGCGTGCCGGGGCGGTCAGGTGGTGGGTGCCGACGCCGTGGCCAGGAGTTCGGGCAGGCGGTCGACCGTGTGGTGGATGTGTCGCCGGCCGGGATGTTTCCGGACACCGCAGACCAGGACGAGGTCAGCGAGCACCATGTCCCGGTACACCGAGGTGCCAGAGGCATCGGCGATGAGATCGTCTGATCTGCCTGTTTAGCCGCCGGACGACGCAGGTGCCGGCCTGGTACCCGCTGGCCGCCGGGCTTTGGTTCCACGCCACCATGGCACCCAGCACCAAGGGGCCAACAAAGGCCCTGGTCAGCGGCCCATCAAAGGGAGTCCCGAACGGTGGCCAGGGGCGGGGTCGAACCGCCGACCTTCCGATTTTCAGCCTGGAGAAACAGTGTCGCGGGGTGACGTCGAGTGCCGGGCGATGTCGGCGCCGTCCGGCGAGTGACACCGGATGTCGGGTGATGCCGCGCAGTAGGGCCACCGTGGTGGGGGGCTGGAGGGCTGGAAGCGGCCGATGCGAGCAACCGAGATCACGGCAGAGCCGTGCAGTTGCGGGTCTGAGGGCGAGCCTGCCTGGGCGACGGTCTTGCCGTTCGCTGTTCGGTATTGACCGAACGGCGAACGGTTGAGAAGATGGTCACGTGGACGCCCAGGCCGTTCTGGTCGACGCCTTCGGTCAGTTGGGCATCGAGGCCCGGCTGCTCGCCGGCGCGCCCGACAGCGGGTTCGATCTGGTGCTTGACCTGGACGGGATCCGCACTCCGGTCCAGGTCAAGCATCGGTCGCTGGTGACCGATGAGGTTGCCAGGCGGTTGCTCGCCGAGGCTGCGGGGGGCAGCGGGGTCCTGTTGGTCGTCGGTGACCGGGTGACCGAAACGGCCCGCACGCTTCTGATCTCGGGGCGCGCCGGCTACTACGACCTGCGCGGCCGGCTGGCGCTGCGTACGGACCGCGTTGTGATTGACGCCGCGATCCAGCCGGCCAACGAGCGTGCCGCACGGACGAGTGCGCTGAGCGGAAAGGCCGGGCTGGAGGTTGCCACGGCGCTGTTGATGGAGCCCGAGCGTGGGGTGGCCGTGCGCGAGCTGGCCCGCGAGCTCGGGCGCTCGGCCAGCACGGTGTCCGACGTCCTCGCCGTCCTGCGACGCGATGGCCTGATCGACGCCGGGAACGCCATCGCTGACGCCCGGCTGTTCTGGCAGGTGGCGGACCGGTGGACGGCATCACCGGCCTATCTGGCCCGGCTGCCATCGCCCGGTGATGCGGGCCGGACCGCGCCTCTGCGTCTCGGTCTTGACGATGTCGAGCACGAAGCCGGTTGGGCGTTGGCCGACTCGGTCGCGGCTGCCGCCTTCGGGGCTCCCGTGGTGGTGCGGTCAGGACAGTTGCTCGACTTCTACGTCTCCGATCAGGTCGTCGTTCGTCGCGCCACCACCCTCCTCGGCGCTGCTAGTTCGATCTCCGATGCCCGCGCCGCGGTGCGGGTCGCACCGGTTCCGGCGGTCTGCCGGCGTCGGGTCAACCTCGACACCAACCCCACGCTGTGGCCGCTTGCGCATCCGCTCTTCGTGGCACTCGACCTGGCCCGTGACGTCGGTCGCGGCCGCGAGATCCTCGACGCCTGGACCCCGCAAGGGCGGTGGGCTCGTGTCTGGTAGCCGGGTCACCTTCCTCGGCGATGCGATGTCTGCTGTTGTGCAGGGTGTCAGTGAGGTGCGCGCGCTGATCGGCCGGCCGCCCGTGATCGTCGGTGGCCTCGCCGTACTGTCACGTCTGTCCAGTCCCTATCGCGCCACAGTGGATCTGGATGTTGTGGACCGGCTGGCCGGACGGGTGCCCGCGCTCGAGGTCCTGCGCGCGGCCGACGGCGCCGAGCCGGTGGAACCCGCGGCGGTCCTGCTGCCCACGGCGTACGGCGTGGTGAAGGTCGACGTTCTCCAGGTCCGCCAGGTCGAACTGGACCGGCCGAGCGACGATCCCGGAGACCGGCTCCATGCCAGCGCGCACGCTTGGGCGAGTGACACGGCGACGGATCTCACCATCGAGGTCGTCCGCTCCGACGCTGCGCGGGTCGAGGTCACGACCCCGGTTGCCGAGCCCGGCCCGCTGATCGCTATGAAGCTGCAGGCGGTGATGAACCGCTCCGCGAACAAGCAGGGCACTGACATCCTTGACATCGTCCGCCTCGCGCTCGATCGAGTGACTGGTCCCGACGCGCTTGCCCAGATCAGTGACGTCGCCCAGCCGGTTGCTTCCGACATCGCCCTGCACGTCGACCTCTGGCTTGTCCGCCGCCGCGAGCAGGCCCTTCGATGGGTCCGCGCAGCCGGTGGCGTCGACGTCACGATCGATGATCTCGACCTCGTGGCTGAACTCTTGTTGGCCGCGTGCACGCGCGGGTAGTCACTTGCCGGTTGCGGATTCTCCGGAGGCGCCAATGCCTCCTCGCTGCCCAGCCACCCAGGACAACGCGTCGGTGCCAACGTGGGCGCGAAACCGGGGTCAGGACTCAGCGTCACACTCCACAAGAGTGGTTGGAAGCTGGGTGTGAAGCTTGGTGAAGCCAGCCCGGCCGGGGGGCCTCAGGAAGATCAGATCGGTGGTGTCGGCGGCCCTCCGATCATGGGGCGTTGCCGCGGGCGGGTCGTTGGGGCTCGTGCCCGGGCTGGGCTGGCGCGGCGTCCCGCGCGCCGGCTCCAGCCCCACTGGTGTAGCCGGTCGATGTACCGAGTGATCCGCATGAGCTGATCCCGATCGGTGGGTCTGACGTGTTGACGGACGGCCCGTGCCGGCTGCATGCGCCGCTTGGCGGCCCGTCGCACGCTGACGGTGGCCTGCACGCCACGCAAGCTCCGGGCATCACCGCAGGTCAGCCGCCTGTTGATCTGGTGGCCAGGGGCGGGGTCGAACCGCCGACCTTCCGATTTTCAGGCTGGCGACACAGTGCCGTCGGGTGCCGCGGACTGTCGTGTGGTGTCGCCGCCGTCCGGGCAGTGTTGTGGGATGTTGGCGGGTGCCGCGCAGTAGGGCCACCGCAGTGGGCAGCCGCTCCGGCTGCGGCCCCGTGTGGCGTCGCTCCAAGTGGTTGTGCCCAATTGTGATCACCTTGCGAGTCCAACCGACGAATGTGATCGACTCATGGCTTGGCGCAAGCCTGACCAAGAGGGTCGCGCAGGCAGCGGAACTACTGCTCGGCGTCGCCGGATGGCACGGGCGTCGTCCGGCGTCGGGCAACCGATCGAGTTGGGCGCCTCGCAGTGGGGGCGCCGCGCGATGTGATCCTGTCAGGGGCGAGGTAGGCCACCACGGTGGGCGCCTGTGGGGCGGGGGGTGGAGGACGGGTGGATACCACCGGCCGCGCGCTCATCGGTAGGAGCGGTAGCGGTGTGGAAGGGTGTCGGGGTGGTGTTGTCTGTCACGCGTCCCGCACCCGCGCGAGCCCTCGCTCGTCCACGCCCCGGAGTCAAACACGATCACCGAGCTCAAACAAGCGACACGCCGAGCTAACAAAGCACTACCATGGCACGTAACGGCCACCAGGGCACACGTTCGGCGTGCGCCGGCCAAGGAAGGGCGAGGTCAGGATCCAGCGGGTGGATACTGCGCTCCCGACTCGGGTGGTAGCGCGTGGAGCAGAGGTACAACACCGAGGCGTCGTCGGTCAGGGCGCAGAAACCGTGCCCCGGACCTTCAGCGAGGTAGATCGCGCGGGGAGAGGCCGTGTCCAACCGGACGGCGTCGTGGTGCCCGAAAGTCAGCGACCCGACGCGCACGTCGAGGACGGCGCCACGCACGCACGTGACATACTTCGCCCGACCGGGTGGCACCTCCGTGTAGTGAATCCCTCGGATGACACCTCGGCGGGACGTCGACCAGTTCGCCTGAGCCAGTTGCAGCGGGTGGCCCAGAACTCCGGCCAGCAACCGCACCCCTTCGTGTCCAGCCGCGGGGGTGACGGCGTCCGCCCCGAGGACCCCGCCCTCGGTGACCGCCCGTTCCAGTGAGGCGCGCCACCCCGGCAACGGCACCAGACCGGTCGCCTGCCACCCGGTGTGGGCCAGGACGGACCAAGCCGGCCGCACAGCACGCCGGGGCGACGCCTACGAGGTAACGGGACGGACCCGGTCGGGATCCGCTCCGACGAGTCGACATGCCGCAGCGTGGTTCCCGGCTGCGCCGAAGTCCTCGTCCCAGACGTAGAAGTAGTAGCAGGTCACCCGACGGTCGGCCATCGCGAAACCGAACCACGGCGCGCCACCTTCGTAGCCGTCACAAGCGGTGGCGGTGAAACAGGCGACGTCACCCACCAGGCCGACCACCCACCCTCGGCGGTCAGAGGCGGAGCCTCATTAGTAGTGAGTCCCTCCAGGTCGCGGTAGCTTCGGCTCAATCGCGCCGCCGAAACACCCCAGAGGTCTGATACCGATCTGCCGCCACAGCAGCCCACGCCGGAGCTTGGAGGACGAACATGCGTACCGAGGAGGAGCTCTTCGCCGCGAAGGACCGGGCCGTCGGACGGCTGCTGGCGCTGCCCGGGGTGACCGCGGTGGGGCTCGGCGGCCGAGAGGTCGGCGGGGCTCCGACCGGCGAGCTGGTGCTGCGGGTCTACGTCGAGCGCAAGCTACCGCTGGACGCGCTCCCGGCGGAGCACCTGGTGCCGGCCGAGATCGAGGGGCTGGCGACCGACGTGGCCGAGATGGGCCGCCACACGTTCGCGGCCGGGCCGCCGGTCCCGGGACGGGTGGCGGACGTACCGGCGGACTTCGCCGACGACGAGACCCGGCGGCCCCTGGTCGGTGGCAGCAGGCTGATGGCGGAGAACCGGATCGGGACGCTCGGATGCTTGCTGGAGCACCAGACCGACCCCGCCAAGGTGTACGCCCTCACGAACTGGCATGTCGCCGTCGGTTTCGACAGCCGGGACATCAACGCGCCGTTCGACGCCATCCGCGCCGGGCAGCCGAAGCTCGCCAGCTGCACCCGGTGTTGCAGCCGCCTCATCGGCACCGTCGCCGAAGGGGAGTTCGACGAGATCCGCGGCACCGACTTCGCCGTGATCCAGTTGGACGTGGGCATGGATTGGACCGCTGACATCTTCGAGATCGGGGCGGTCGCTGGGACACACACTCTCACCACCGGCAAGATCGCGGGGCACGACTACCAGGTCCGCAAGCGCGGTCACCGGACCCGGCTCACCGGCGGGACCGTGGACGCCCTCGGGGTCAGCCTCCCGTTGCTCGGCTTCACCGTGCAGAATTCGATCCTGGTGAAGGCCAACCCGGATCCCACCTCACCGCCGACCCAGCCGATCGTGTTCGTGCTTCCCGGCGACTCCGGTTCGGCGCTAGTGAACGACGCGAACGAGGTCGTGGGACTGGTCTTCTCCCAGATGGGGCCCGGCTTCGAGGGTCGTACGACGCCTCCGGGGACGCAACCGTTGAGCTTCGGGGGCGCTGTCCCGATCGATCGGATCCTGACTCGGCTCACGGAGCTGCCGAAGCACCTGCCGCTGAAGGTGGCCACCGCTGCGAGCGCCGGGATCAAGCGCACCGTTCCCGGGCACGCCATGGTCGCGGTGCCCGAGGAGGTCACTGCGGCACTCGGCGTGACGGCGGGGGCGATGGCAGGGACGTCGGCTGCCGGTTCGACCGTCGGATCAGGCGCTGGCTCGGCCGTCGGTTCAGCCGCCGCGCCGGAGCGCTTCGCGGCTGGCGCACCCTGGTTACCCGCCCCGCTCCCGGATCCCGGGTTCGCCCGCGCAGTGCAGTCCGATCTCGACCGGTCGCGCTCCGGCCGAGCCCTGATCGACGCCTGGCTCGAGCACCAGGACGAGCTCCTCGACCTCGTGAACGGCAACCGGCGCGTGGCGGCGGTCTGGCACCGCAGCGGCGGTTCGGCGTTGTTCCAGCTGTTCATCCGGATGCCGGAACGGCCGGACGTCACCGTTCCCCGGACGGTCCACGGCCGACCGCTCTCGGACTGCCTGGACCGGATCCAGTCGGCCTTCGGCCGCTACGGCAGCTCGCGGCTCCGCTCGGACCTGGAGCGGATCAGAGAGCAGCTGCCCGATCTCGCAGGGCTGTCATATCCGCAGTTCATCGCCGCGCTCGGCATCGACTGAGCGCGCTCGGCACCGACTGAGAGGAGGGCGTCAGTGCTCAGCGACGCGCAGATCGTCGAGGTGAAGCAGCGGGCGACCGCCGGGCTCATGACGCTGCCGGGCGTGACGATGGTCGCGGTCGGCGGCAAGTGGGTGGACGGCGTGCCAACCGGCGTCCCCGCGATCATCGTCTTCGTCCGGAAGAAGAAGCCGCTGGCGGACCTGGCGCCCGACGAGGTGATCCCGGCGGCGATCGAGGGTGTCCCGACCGACGTCATGATCTGCGGCGACCTCGTCCCCGCCACCGCGGTCCCCGGCCGGTTGCCGAACGTCAACGATCCCGAGGAAGGGGACGACAAGACCCGGCGGCCGCTGGTCGGCGGGGCCCGGGTGGCTGTGCACACCGAGAACTCCATGCCCTTCGAAGCGCCGGGAACCCTCTGTTGCTTCGTCCGGCACCGGGCCGACCCCAAGCTGTACTACCTGCTGACCAACAACCACGTCGTGAGCCCGCCGGGCTTCCCGCGCGCGTCGCGCGGCGACACCAAGTTCGGCCAGCCCACCGGCGGTGACAGCTCGTCGAAGTGCTGTTCGGACATCGTCGGCGTCTTCGCCGGGGGCAGCGGCGGTCCCGACGATCCGGACCGGGACGAGGCGCTGGTCCAGCTGAACCCCGGGATCCAGTTCACACCGGAAATCCTGGACATCGGCCCGATCCGGGGAATCCGGACCCTGACCCCGGCGGAGATCGCCAGCGGGACCTATCCGGTGCGCAAACGCGGGGCTCGGACCTATCTGACCGGGGGCGTCATCGTAGCGATCTCGGGAACGCACGCATCCGGGGAAAACGTCCTCGTCGTGCTGGGCAACAAGGACCCGAGTGGTGCGCAAGCCCCGTTCATCTACACGGGCGACTCGGGTGCGGCTCTGGTCAGCGATGCCAACGAGATTCTCGGCATGCTCAGCCACTTCGACCCGGATCCCCCGTGGGTGGCGACCGCGTACGCGATCGACAAGGTGCTGGAGCGCCTGGCGACCGAGGACCACGCCGCCGTCGAGGTCGTCATCCAGGCCACCGGGCCGGCACCGACCATCACGGTCCCGGGCGCGACCATGGTGGCGGCTCCGCCGGAACTCGCCGGCTACCGCACGGCGACGCCGGCCGACGCCCCGGCTTCGGCTACCGGCGTTGCCACGAAAGCCGACGCGAAACCGGTCGCGCCGACACCGACCCCGCTGGCACCGATCCCCCTGATCCCGCACAACGCGGCCGTTTCCTTCCGCTCCGACCTGGAACGCACCCGCCTGGGAAACCTGCTGCTCCGCCTGTGGACCAGGCACCGCGAGGAGCTCGTCGGCCTGGTGAACGGCAACCGCCGCGTTGCCGTCGCCTGGCACCGCAGCGGCGGGTCCGCCCTGGTGCAGACGGTCCTCACCGCCGGGCACCGGCCGGACTTCCGGATCCCGGCGACCCTGAACGGTGTCCCCCTGGCCGAATGCGTCGACCGGCTGCAGGAGGTGTTCGGCCGCTTCGGCAGCTCGCACCTGCGCGCAGACCTGACGCGGGCCCGCTCCGTCCTGCCCGACGTGTCCGGGCTCTCATACGGGCAGTTCATCGACGCCCTCGACGCCGGCTGACCCGCGCGGTCACAGTCCAGAAGGAGACTGAGATGCCCGAGACGGCCGGAACGCTCCAGGCCCTGGCCGCGCAGTTCGCCGAGGTGCTGCAACCGATCGCCGCCTACCTGTCCGACGACAACGTCCTGGACACGTTCGAGGAATTCGGCGTGCGATTCCCGGACCAGTTCAAGACCGATCCGCAGATCACCCCGGCGCGTACCGCGATCACCGACAGCGCCAAGAAGCTGGCCCCGCTGACCAGGGCCCTGATGACGGCGGTCAGCGCTGGGAACGCCGGGGCGATGACGAGCGCCGCCCTGGACCTGATCCGGGCCTGCGGCGACGTGGTCTCCGGCTTCGGCGGCCTGACGAGCGCGATCCAGACCACGGGACCCGGCCTGCCCGGGATGTCCGGGCCGCTGATCACCGGGCTGGTCGCCGATCTGCCGCGCAAGCTGCTGGACCTCCTGCTGGCCGAAACCCTGGAGCTGGATCGCGCGACCGGGGTGGCCCTGGCAGCCCTGGGCGTCATCACCCGAACCCCGGTCCCACCGAATCCGGATCCCGCGGCTACAGCGCACGAGGCGCTGTTCGTCCACCTGGACCGGTTACTGCCCGCCGTGTCGAACCCGATCGGCCAGCTCGGCAAGCTCTACGGCTGGGGCGGTGCGGGCTTCGATCCTTCCAGCCTGTTCGCCGCGCTGGCGGAGGCGATCGGCCGCCTCGGCATCCCGACCCTGTTCACCCCGCCCGGCGGTGGCAGCCCGGCCGAACTGCACGTTTTCGCCCTCACCCTGCGGCCCACGACCACCGGGTCGCCGCCCGGCCTCGACCTCGACTTCATCATGCCGGTCGGCGCGACGGTCGCCACCGATGTGCCGGTGTCCCCGGGCTGGACGCTCCACGTCGCGGGGCACGGCGCCCTCGCGGCCGGGACCACCGGCACCCTGCGTCCGCCGTTCGACATCACGCTGACCCCGCCGAGCGGAGCCGTGGACGCCGCGCTGACGGTGTCGCTGCGCTCGGACACCGTCAAGCCGGTCGTGGTGCTCGGGGAGGCGGGCGGCAGCCGTCTGGAGTTCGCCAAGCTGGTCCTCGAGGGCGTCGTCGCCTTCACCGCCGCCTCGGGCAGCGCCACGGCCACACCCGGCGCGGACGGTGAGATCACCGGCGGACGCCTGGTCATCGACGCCTCCCGGGGTGACGGCTTCCTGACCGCCGTGCTGGGCGGTCTGCACCTGGATTCAAGCTTCGGCGTCGGCTTCGGCCTGGACCCGACCCACGGCCTGAGGTTCCGGGGCAGCGGCGGCCTACAGATCCACCTCCCCGTCCACGTCCAGTTCGGCCCGGTCGACATCCAGTCGCTCTACCTGATCCTCGACGTCAGCGGACCGACCATCCCGATCGAGCTGTCCGCGGGATTCGCGGCGCACCTCGGGCCGCTGACCGCGAGCGTGGACCGGCTCGGCACGATCGTCCATCTCGGCTTCCCGCCCGGCGGCGGGAACCTCGGCCCGGCACAGCTGGACTTCTCCTTCAAGCCGCCGACCGGTGTCGGGCTGTCGATCGACGCCGGCATCGTCGCCGGCGGTGGCTATCTGTCCTTCGACTCCGGCCGCGGCGAGTACTACGGCGCGATCCAGCTGCGCTTCGCCGGCTTCCTGACGCTGTCGGCGGTCGGCCTGATCGACACCCGACTGCCCGACGGCTCGCCGGGTTTCTCGCTGCTCATCATCATCACCGCCGACTTCGGCGCCGGGATCCAACTGGGCTTCGGCTTCACGCTGCTGGCCGTCGGCGGGCTGCTGGGCGTGAACCGCGGCATGCTGCTCCAGCCGATCATGGACGGGGTGCGCAGCGGCGCCATCGGCAGCGTCATGTTCCCCGGCGACGTGGTCGCCAACGCCCCGCGGATCATCAGCGACCTGAAGGCGTTCTTCCCGCCGCGGCCGGGCACGTTCCTGATCGGCCCGATGGCCAAGCTGGGCTGGGGCGAGCCGACCCTGGTGAGCCTGTCCCTCGGGGTGATCGTCGAGGTGCCACCCGGGGACATCGCCATCCTCGGGGTGCTGCGGGTCGCGCTGCCCGCCGACGAGCTGGAGATCCTGGTGCTCAACGTCAACTTCGCGGGCGCCCTGGAGTTCAGCAAGCAGCGGCTGTACTTCTTCGCCTCGCTGTATGACTCGCACGTCCTGTTCATCACGATCGACGGCGAGATCGGCGTCCTGTTCGCGTGGGGATCGCAGGCCGACTTCGTGTTGTCGGTCGGCGGCTTCCACCCCCGGTTCACCCCGCCTCCGCTGCCGTTCCCGGCGCCGCGGCGAATCTCGGTGTCGATCATCAACGAGTCCTACGCGCGGATCCGGGCCGACGGCTACTTCGCGGTGACCACCAACACCGTGCAGTTCGGGACGAACTCCGAGTACTTCTTCGGCTTCGACGCCTTGTCGGTGAGCGGGCACTCCGGGTTCGACGCCCTGATCCAGTTCTCGCCGTTCCACTTCTCGGTGTCCGTACGGACCGCCTTCTCGGTCAAGGTGTTCGGGATAGGCGTCTACGGCGTCGGCATCGATCTGACGGTCGAGGGCCCGGGGCGGTGGCACGCGTATGGCAGCGCCTCGCTGTCGTTCTTCTTCTTCTCCGTCGACATCCCCATCGACGTGCACTTCGGTTCCGAGGGCGATACCACGCTGAAGCCGGTCGACGTGCTGCCGATCCTCACCGGTGAGCTGGGGAAGCGGAGCAACTGGCTGGCCGTCCCGCCGCGTGGCGCGCAGCTGTCGGTGACCCTGCGCGCCCTGGACCCGGCCGTCGCCGACCTCGTGCTGCACCCGCTCGGGACGTTGCAGGTCGCGCAAAAGGCGGTCCCGCTGGACGTGAAGCTGGACAAGTTCGGCAACACCGCCTGCAAGGACGGGAACCTGTTCCGGCTCGCCGCCTCCGGCGGGTTCACCAAGGTCCGCGACATCTCAGAGCCCTTCGCCCCGGCGGGCTTCCGGAATCTGGACGACGCCGGGCGGCTCTCGCAGCCCGCGTTCGTGCCCCAGGACGGCGGGATCGAGCTCGCCGCGGGCGGCGGCGAGTACCGGACCGGCACCACTGTCACCCGCCATGTGCGCTACAACATCACGATCGTGGACACGCGCGCGCCGAAGGTCGGCCTGCGC
>DATDMG010000574.1:0-2414 GCA_036518955.1 Kineosporiaceae bacterium
ACCCGCGCCACCTCAAGATCATAGCAGAGCGAGCATCTAAGTTAACGCCAGCCGCGTCCGGCCAGGTGTTCATGTGCGGGCCGTTGTCGGTGCTGTAGAACACGATCGTGTCATCGGCCAGGCCGAGCTCGTCGATCGTAAACATTCAGCCCGCGGTCTGATCTGCGCCTGGTCCGCGCGCTGACCAGGTCGACGATGTGGGCGTGTCGGTCCGGCGGTGATCGGCTGGTCTACGGTTTGATCTTTCGGTGCTCGAGCCGGAGGAGATGTCGCGCGACGAGTTGATCGTCGTGGTTCGGCGCCAGGCCGGGCAGCTCGCCGTGCAGGAGCGGCAGATCAGCGAGATGGCCGGGCAGCTCGCGCAGCTGATGGAGGCCAACGAGGCGCTGGCCGGGAAGCTGGCCAGGCTGGAGCACCTGCTGTCGCGCAACTCGGGCAACTCCTCCAATCCCCCGTCCAAGGACGACGATCCGGGCAAGCCCGCGCCGCCGGACAGGGCGCGGGGCCGGGGTGGGCCCAAGCGGGCCCGCGGGAAGCAGCCCGGAGCGCCGGGGTCGCACCTGGCGTGGACCGATGACCCCGATCAGCGCCGCGACCGGTTCCCCGAAGGCCGCTGCGACTGCGGTGATGCTCTCGACCGGGCCCGGGACCTGGGTGTGGTGGACCGCTACCAGCAGCACGAGATCCCGCAGGTCGCCGTGCAGGTCACCCAGTACGACCAGCACCAGGTCGTGTGCGGCTGCGGCAGGCTGCACACCGCCGCCCGGCCCGACGGGGCCCGCTCGGGGACGGTCGGGTACGGCCCTAACCTGGCCGCGTTCGCCGTCTACCTGATGGTGGTGCACTTCGTGCCCGCGCACCGGGTCGTGGCGTTGCTGGAGTCGTTGACCGGGACCGCGCCGTCGGTCGGGTTCGTGCACGGCATGATCGGCCGGACGGCCGGGTTGCTCGGCGAGGTCGGTCAGCGGATCCGCACGCTGATCACCCTGGCGTATGCGGTGTGCTGCGACGAGACCCCGCTGCGCGTGGGCCCGCGCTCGCCTGCCGCCGGGAAGAAGAAGGCGGAGCGGTACTTGCTGGTGGCCTGCACCGAGCTCTACACCCACTACCTGCTCGGCGACCGGTCCCTGACCACGTTCAAGGCGTCCGTCGTGGCCGAGCTGGCCGCGTCCGGGTCGGTGATCGTGCACGACCGCTACCAGAACTACGACTCCACCACGTTCGGCGTGCTGGTCCACCAACTGTGCTGCGCTCACCTGCTGCGTGATCTCGCCGACGCCGCGCAGGTCTACCCCGACGCCATCTGGCCGGTCCAGATCGCCGCCGCGCTGCGCGAGCTGATCGGACACGCCAACCAGGCCCGCGAACAGGGCCACGACACGATCACCGTCGACGTCCGCGAGCAGCTGCTGCGCCGGCTGCGCAACGGACGAGCGGTCGGGCTGTCCGACACCACCAGTCACGGCACCCGCCCCGGCGAGCGCAAGGCCCGGCTGCTGCTGGAGGTCCTGCGCGACCGCGAAGCCGACGTCCTGCGCTTCGTCGAGGACCTGCAGGTGCCACCCACCTCGAACCAGGCCGAACGCGACCTACGCCCCTCCAAGATCCAGCAGAAGATCTCCGGGCGACTGACCAGCGAGCAACGCACCCAGGACCGCTACACCATCCTCGGCTACGTCTCCACCGCCGCCAAGCACGGTATCGACAAGATCACCGCGTTGCGGGACGCGCTGACCGGCCAGCCCTGGATGCCAGCCTTACCGGCGCCCGCCTGACGACAACGCAACCGACCGGAGGCGCACCGCCAACCGGCGACGCGTCATGCGTTGGTCAACCAGGCTGAATGTTTACCTGGTGCTGCCTGCGGGAGAACCATCGACGACCTAATCAAGCAGTTCCTCCACGGATCCAGATTAAGACCTTGCTGCAGCCTGACCCCGAGCACAGCTGCGGCTGGGTATTTGGCCTGTCCGTCCGATTGTTGGTCGTCGGGCGCCGGGCGAGGACAGTGGGAGCTAGGACCGTGCCAACACGCGGGGGTGGGGCGGGTGGAGCAGGAGCTGGGCAGCCTACGGGCTCATGACGGTCTGCCGCCGATCGCTTCGGTCGGCGGGGGCCCTAGCGTGACTGGCGACGATGTTCTGGTCGACGCGGTGCGTGTCGCCGGCGAGCGTCTGGGGGCACGGCTCCTCGCGGCCTACGCGCTGGGCAGTCTCGCCCACGGCGGCTTCAGCCCGCTGGTCAGCGACGTCGACCTCGCCCTCGTCCTTGCCGACCCGATCCAGGCCTCGGACCCGGCCACACTGCGCGCCATCGCCGCAGACGGACGCGCGGCGGGGTCGCCTCTGCACGCGCGGCTGTCCATGTTCTGGGGAACACCGCGGTCGCTCACCTCCGGTGTCGGCGGCCGGTTC
>DATDMG010000575.1:0-5254 GCA_036518955.1 Kineosporiaceae bacterium
TCCGCGCAGCGCTCCCGGCGGTCCTTGGCATGAGCGGGTCGCCCGGTGGGAAGGCGGCCCGATCCGGAAGGTGGTCCGCCGGGCGCGGGGCGCCCGCTTCGAGGCGACGGCCGCCCTGGACGGGGTCGACGTGCGGCACCGGGGCGCGCACGTGCGCGCGTTCGTGCCGGGGCCGATCGACCGGGTGCCGCCCGAACTGGCCCGGCTCCAGGTGGGCGGGACCGAGCTGCCGGACGTCGGGGAACCCGCGCCGCCGGTGCCCGGCGGCCTCGTCGTCGTCCTCACCCCGCTGGCCGAGCTGACGACCGGCAAGGCGGCCGCGCAGTGCGGGCACGCCGCGCACCTGGCGTGGCGGACCCTGGTCGACGAGCTCGACCGCTGGCGCGGCACCGGGTTCGCCACCTGCGTCACGCTCACCGACGCCGACGGATGGCGGGCCGTCGGCCGGCGCGCCCGGATCCGGGTCGCCGACGGCGGCTTCACCGAAGTGGCGCCGGGCACCGTCACCGCGGTGGCGGACGTCGTCCGGTAGCCGCGGGCGGTCGCCGGCGGCCGGAGCCGGCGGCCGTCACGTCACAGCAGCAGGTGGTCGCTCAGCCGGCGCCGGGGGTTGCCCGGTCGCGGGATCCAGCGCGTGGTGCCCCAGGGTGTGGTGAGCGTGATCAGCGGGCAGGGCACCTTCGCGACCAGCGAGCGGATGTACACCGGGGTGAGGACCGGGCCCTGCACGGCGCCGTCGGGCTGGTCGGCGAGCAGGTGTGCCCGCAATTCCGCCGCGGTGCCCCGGAAGGGCTTGCCGGTGATCATCCCGAAGCCGTCGAGCTGAACCCACTCGATCGCACCGGCGCCGGCCACGGGACTGACTGTAGTCGAGCCACTACCAATTGCTGTGCACCTCGCGGCGCAACCTGGCCGTCGGCCCCGTCATTCGGGGTGGTGAGGTGCTCTGATAACCTTCGCTGTGTACCAACTGTAATTATTTCGATACTCTGCGATGACATCCTGCGGTGGGCAGCGGCGACGCGGGCGCAAGCGGGGACGGCCGGCCGTCGGCCACGAATCGTACGGAGTCATCGTGGTGCACCCAGCGATCCACCAGGTGGGACCTCTCGATGCCGTCGATCTGACCATCGAGATCGACCCGGAGCCGGGCGGCGACCCGGAGCCGGCCGGCGGTCCGGAGGCGCTGCTTCCCACCCACCAGGCGGTGATCGCGGCCTTCGGGCGGTTCGCGCTGGAGTCACGGGACATCGAGCGGTCCGTGGAGCACGCCGTCGACGTCATCGCCCGGGTGCTGGACGCACCGGTGGTGGCCCTGCTCGAGATGCTCGGGCCCGGCCGGGTGGCCGTCGTGCACGGGCGCGGCCGGACCGGACCCACCCTCGACCTGCGGGAGTCGGACGAGGTCGAGATCGGCGCGCTCGGTGTCTCGGTCGCGGTGCCGGTCGCCGGCAGGCCCTGGGGCCGGCTGATCGTCTCCGACGACGAGCCGCGCCGGTTCGGCCCGCAGGAGGTCGCGTTCGTCCGGGAGATGGCCGTGGTGCTCGCCGCGGCGCTGGAGCGCGAGCGGGCCGAGGCGACCCGCGCCTGGCTGGCCGACCTGGGCCGTTATGTCCTCGAGGAGCCGGACGTCGAGCTCAGCATGCAGCGTGCCGTGGACGTCGTGACCCGGGTCCTGGAGGTGCCGATGGGCTGCGTGGTACGCCGCGACGGCCCGCTCGACGGGCCGGTGCACGAGGCGCAGGATCTGACGCTGCTCCAGGTCCGCGGACCGATCGGGCTGGCACCGGGGGAGCGGTTCCGCCTCGATCCCGAGCTGGCCGCCGTCCTCGCGTCGCCGGAACCGTTCGCGGTGGAGGACTGGGAGGCCGAGACCCGGTTCTCGGCCCCGCGCGGGCCACGGGTCCGGAACGTGGTGGCCAGCGTGTCGGTCCCGGTGACGGTGGACGGCCTGCGGTGGGGCCGGCTCGTGGTCGCCGACAGCCGGCCGCGCCGCTTCACCGACGCGGAGATCGAGACCCTCACCGCGGTCGGCGAGATCCTGGCCGCCACGCTGGCGCGCGACCGCGTGGTCACCTCGCTCCGGCGGACGGCCGAGGAACTGCAGCGCGCCCTGCTCCCCCCGGCCCTGCCGCAGCTGCCGGGCCTGGTGGCCGAGGCGCGCTACGCGCCGGCCTCCGGTGAGTACGTCGGGGGCGACTGGTACGACCTCTTCGTGCTGCCGCAGGGTGGCGTCGGGCTGGTGATGGGCGACGTCGAGGGCCACGACAGCGTCGCCGCCGCCGTGATGGGGCAGGTCCGGAACGTCCTGCGGGCGTACGCCGGCGAGGGCCACGCACCGGCGGAGGTGCTGTCCCGGGTCAACCGCTTCGTCGCGCTGCACCCGGACCGGCTCGTCACGTGCTGCTACGCCGAGCTCCGCCCGGACGAGGCAACCCTCACCTGGGCGACCGCAGGTCACCCGCCGCCGCTCGTGCTCGGCGCGGACGGCGAGGTGCAGGTGCTGCGGACCACGCCCGGCCTGGTGGCCGGGTTCGACCCGGACGCCGACTACGCGGACACCACCACCCTGCTGCCCGTGGGGGCCACCGTGCTGCTGGTGACCGACGGGCTGGTCGACGAGGCGGCCGGCGCCGTCCACCCGAGCATGGCGGCCTTCGCCGCGCGGGCCCGGGCACTGGCTCGGCTGCCCCTGGACGATCTCGTCGACGCGCTGGTGCCGACCGATCCGATGGTTCGCGGCGGGCGCCGGGACGACGCCGCCCTGCTCGCCGTCCGGGCCCTGCCCGCCGACCCCACGGATGCGGTCGCCCCGGGTGAGGGGCCGGCGCACCGGGTGTTCCGGCCCGCGGCGGAGAGCACACCCGCGGCTCGCCGCTTCGTCCGCGACATCCTGGCCGGCTGGGGGCTGGCCGCGCTCGAGCACTCGGCGACCCTGGCGGTGTCGGAGCTGGTGACCAACACCGTGCTGCACACGGCGAGTGCGGTCCACGTGACGCTGCGCCGGTCCGCCGGCGGCGGGCTGTGGATCGGCGTCTACGACGACTCGGACCGGCGCGTCCGGTACCGGCCGCCGGTCGGCGACGACATCACCGGTCGGGGATTGCTCATCATCGACACCCTGGCCGATGCGTGGGGCGTGACGCCGACCTCCGAGGGCAGCGGCAAGACGGTGTGGCTGGAACTCACCACCGACGCGGAATGATCCGCACCGGATCGGCCTGCGCCGGTTTCCGCGGAGGAACCGGGTGAAGCGCCGACCGCAACGAGGATCGATCGCTGTGAGCGATCACCACTACCGGATCGCGGCCCGGGAACCGGTGCTGGCCGGGGCGTCCTCACCGGTGACGACGAGCTGAGGTGCCCCGCGGCAGTCGGCAGCAGGTCTCGGCCTCGGCTACCTCGTCGTCGCGCTGGGCTGCGCGAGCCGCGCGGACCTGCCGACGCCTCGGCAGGCCGTCGTCCTGGTGGGGCTGCTCCTGGCGACACCGCTGCCGCTCGTGCCGCTCGCCGTCCTGATCGCCCTCCCGCTCGGGGGCGCGGGTGCGCAGGAGACCGGATCGCGGGCGAACGACCTGCTCGCCCGACTGATCTCGGGCTGGCACTGCCTGGGGCCGGTGGCGGTGCTGTGGGCCTTCGCCCCGGGGCCGGCGGCGGCATCCGGCACGGCGGGGCCGCCCGATCGGTCCTGGTTCGACGGGGATCGGCGGGAACGGCCCCGGGATGGCAGGATGCCGTTGTGCGCGATCCGACCCCGTCCGGCTCGGGCCCGCAGCCGCAGCCGCGGCGACGGGCCAGCGGCTCCGGCCGGTTGGTCGCGGTCACGGCCGGGGCGCTGCTGGTCTGCTCGGAGCTGGCCGGATGCGCCGGCGGCACCCCCGCGCCGTCCCGCGGTGTCGGATCGACGCCTGCGACGCCTGCGACGCGTCCCGTGACGACGTCCGCCGCGAGCGCCCCCACCGACCCGGTGACGGTGTTCGAGATGGCCGATCCGGTGGTGCGCTACCAGGAGTACGTCGCCGGGCAGCTCGCGCTGCTGGTGCGGCAGACGCGGACCCTGGCGGACGACACCGCGGCCGGTGACGACGCGGCGGCCGAGCGGGACTGGCTGACGGCGCACCTGACCTACCACCGCCTCGGCGCGGCCTACGGCGCGTTCGGTGACCTCGGCAAGGCCGTGGACGGGCTGGCCCGGGGGTTGCCCCGCGGGACGGCGGACCCCGGTTTCACCGGGTTCCACCAGGTGGAGTACCTGCTGTGGCGCGGTGGTGGCGCCCGGGCGGCAGCGCCGGCCGCGGCCCGGCTCGCCCGGGACGTCGTGACGCTGCAGGCGCGCGCCGGGCAGCTCGACATCCCCGCCAACACGTTCAGCACCCGCGCGCACGAGATCCTCGAGAACACTCTGGAGTTCACGCTCACCGGCGCGGACGACTACGGCAGCGGCAGCGGGGCCGCCACCGCGGCCGCCGACCTCGACGGCACCCGGACCGTGGTCGGCCTGCTACGACCCCTCCTCGAGCGGCGCTCGCCGCGACTGCCGGCCCGGATCGACGCCGACCTGTCCGCCGTGCAGGGCGCCCTGGCCGCGGCCACGGCCGGCGGCGCGACGGGGAGCGGCACCGGGACGCCGATCGCCCGGCTCCCGCTCGCCCAGCGCCAGCGGCTCGACGCCGCCGTCGGGCGCGCGCTGGAGACGCTGTCGGTGGTCCCCGGGCTGCTGGCGGTCCAGGACGAGGACTGACCTGCGTCGGAACGGCGTCGGAACGGCGTCTGAACGTGGTGGAACCCGTTGATCACTCGGTGATCAACGGGTTCCGTGGTCGATGCGGGTCAGCCGTGGAAGAAGCTGTCGATGTCGTCGCCCGCCACCAGGGAGTGGTCGACGTGGACGTGCGTCGGCGCGAAGTGCTGGTGCGCCTCCGCGAAGGAGTGGCCCTGGGCGGTGGTGACGTTGTCGCTGTCGGCGATGTGGGTGAGGTTCGTCTCGTGCACGGTGACGTGGTGGTCCTCGAGGTTCGACCCGAAGGCGTCGTGCCCGCCGATGGCCGAGCCGTGGTCGGCGATGAGGGGCGCCTGGTTCTGCGCGCCGCCCAGGCCGGAGATCGCGCCGTCGCCGCCGACCAGGTGGCCCGAGGCGACCCCGACGGTGCTGTGGCCGAAGCCGAACCCGGCGCCGTCCGCGTGCCCGAGCACGGTGGCGGTCTCGTTGCCGTGACCGACGACGTTGCCGACGGCCGGTCCGCCGGCCTGCACG
>DATDMG010000576.1:0-4375 GCA_036518955.1 Kineosporiaceae bacterium
TCACCCGGTTGAAGTTCACCGACGCGAACACCGCCCGCAAGCGCCTGGTCCTGCTGCACCGACGCAAGATCCTCGACCGGTTCCGCGACGGCGTGCGCCCCGGGTCCGAGGCCTGGCGGTACACCCTCGGCCCGGTCGGCGCCGTCATCGTCGCCGCCACCCGAGGCACGTCCACACCCCGACCGGCCGCCCACGCCGACCGGGTGCTGCGGCTGGCCCGCTCACCCCGGCTGCACCACCTGCTGGGCATCAACGAGTTCTTCGTCGCCCTGGCCGCCACCGCCCACCGCGACCCCGGCTACGCCCTGACCTGGTGGCTCAATGAGAAGCGCGCCACCGCCGTCTGCGCCGGCGCGGCGCACCCGGACGGCCTGGGCACCTGGACCCACCACAGGCCCCGCCAGCACGGGGGAGAGCGGTCGGTGACGTTCTTCCTCGAACACGACACCGGCACCGAGTCCCTGCACCGGCTCGTCGCCAAGCTGCCCGGGTACGCCGAGGCCCGCCTGGCCGACGGGCCGGACCATCCCGTCCTGTTCTGGCTGCCGTCCGCCGAGCGTGAGGAGCACCTGCACCGCCTGCTCGAACGCGCCCGGCCCACGGTCATGGTGGCGACCGCCGTCCACGGCGCCCGACCCCTCCACCAGCCCGTCCCGTCTGGCGCTGACCCCGCCGGCCCGGTCTGGCGCATCCCCGGGCTGCCGGGCCGTCACCCGCTGATCGATCTCGCCGTCCACCTGCACCGCAAGGTCCCCATGTCCCGAGAGATGGACGACGGTCCCGGGAGGGCTGCGTGAGTAGACCTCCATCGACACCGCCCCAGCCGCTTGCGCGCCGCACAGCCCGGACCATCGTCATCGTCGTCAGCATCACCGGCAGCATCATCGCCGTCTGTGCGTTCGCGTTCTCCTTCGGCAACATCTGGCACTTGGCCCGCCTGTGGGGCCTGCCCGACCCGATCGCGCCGCTGGTCGCGCCGATGCTCGACATCTCCGTCGTCGGCCTGCTCATCGCCGTCCGTCAACTGACCCTGCACCACGTCCCGGGCCGCCACCTGGCCGGTGCCCGCCTGCTCATGCTCGCCTGCGCGGCCACCACCTGGGCGCTGAACATCGCCCAGTCCGTCCTGGAGCGCCACTGGGGCGCCGCCGTCATGGACTCCGTCGCCCCCGCCCTCCTGCTCGGCTGGGCCGAGGTCGGCCCCACCCTCCTGCGACTCGCCACCGTCCCCCCACCACCAGCCGAGCGCCAACCGGCACGGACGGCGCCGCGGGCAGCCCGGCTCCGGCTCCGGGAGCGGTCGCTCGCACCACCGCCCGGGGTGCCGCGTGTCGATCCCACCCTCGCGGACGCCCTCTTCGAGGACCCGCCAACGGACCACCACGACGTCGACCGCTCGGATGCCAGCAGGAGGGCGGCATGACTGGCAACCGCCGCCAGCCCGGGGCACCGCGACCACTGCGCCTGGTCCCGGCCACCGGCCGCTCTGCTGACGACGAAGCACCCCTGGACGAGGGGGCGCACACGGTTCGGATCGAGGTCTCGCCCGACGTCGTGCGCGTGCTGGGTGCGGCCACCGTGATGCGGCTGCGCGCGGACGACGGTCTGCGCGAGTACGTCTGCCCGTTCTGCGACCAGCCTCCCGGCGGGAGGACCAGCTTGGTCGTGACGGAGTACGTGAACGGGCTGAGCGTGGTCCGGCTCGCGCACGCCACCTGCAGCCCGTCCAACGTTTTGCGCATCCTGGCCGCACCAACCCGGTTGCGGCACCGGGTCCGCGCCACGTGCTGGCTGGCCCGGACCAGCGCGGGCAGCAGCTCGGCGATCCTCCTCGTCGACAACCAAGTCCGGGCCTGGCCCCGTCATCGGGCCCGAGAGGCCGCCGAGCGATACGACCGTGCATTGGAGGCGACGGGATTCGTACAGGTCACCTCCCTGGACCACCTTCCGTCGCCAACGACGAGGCTCACCGCGGCGCTCGTCCCTATCAGCAACGCGGCTGCACGGATACAGGTCAGCCACCAAGACGCTCTCGTCTTCGACGGGGACGTCACCGTTCCCGACCCCTGGCTGCGGCACGCCGAACAGCACCGCACCTTCACCGTCATGAGTGGCACCGGCCTGGCCCCCACCGCCCTCTCCCGCCGGGCCAACACCCAAGACGCACAACGCTTCCTCGACGCCGTGACCAGGGCTGTCTCTGCGGGCCGGGCCTGGACGGCCGTCGCCGCACTGTCACCCACCGGCTCCACCCGACCGGTCCTCGAAGAACGGCACACTCCGCGGAATCCACCGGGAAAGCAGGCCGGATGACAGATCCAAGAAGGCTGAAGGCGGTCAGCCAGGACGCCGTATCGAAATCTGCCGATAAGCCGGACGATGAACCGTCGAATGGTCCGATGGAATCCGTCGGATTCCGGTACAATAGGGGCAGGAATCGTCAGGATTCTCGGCGGAAGGACGACCTCACCGTCGTGGTCCCCGACCAGCCGCCGGTCATCGACCCGCAGGTCGGTCGGCTGCTGCTGAGGATCCTCGTCGATGCCGCCCAGGACCAGCCCAGCTCGGACACCACCACCCGGAGGGCCGCATGAACCCCACCCCAGACTGTCACCCATCGATGCCCTCGCCGACGGAGCTGCCGTTCGCGTTCTACGGGCGAGTCTCCACCGAGGACCAGCAGGACCCCGTGGCATCCCGGAACTGGCAGTTCTCCCGCGCCACCACCCTGATCGAGCCGGCCGGTGGGGCGGTCGTGGAGGAGTTCTTCGACATCGGCCACACCCGGGCGATCCCGTGGAAGCGCCGCCCCCAAGCCGCCCGCCTGCTGGACGCGCTCAAGAACCCCCGCCGCGGGTTCGAGGCGGTGGTCATCGGGGAGCCACAGCGGGCCTTCTACGGCAACCAGTTCGGCCTCACGTTCCCGCTGTTCGTGCACTACGGCCTCCAACTGTGGGTGCCCGAGGTCGGCGGTGCGATCGACCCGGGCAGCGACGCCCACGACCTGGTGATGGCCCTGTACGGCGGGATGAGCAAGGGCGAACGCAACCGCATCAAGATCCGGGTCCGGGCAGCGATGGCGTCCCAGGCCGCCACCGAAGGCCGGTTCCTCGGCGGCCGACCCCCGTACGGGTACCGGCTCGCCGACGCCGGCCCGCACCCCAACCCGGGCAAGGCCGCCGACGGGCGCCGCCTACACGCGCTGGAACCCGACCCGGTCACCGCCCCCATAGTGCGGCGGATCTACGGCGAGTACGCCGCAGGGAAGGGCCTGTACGCGATCGCCGAGGGGTTGACCGCCGACGGGATCCCCAGCCCGTCCGCCTACGACCCCGAGCGCAACCCGCACCGCTGCGGGCTGGCCTGGTCCAAGGCCGCCGTCCGGGTCATCCTGACCAACCCTCGCTACACCGGCCGGCAGGTCTGGAACAAGCAACGCAAGGACGAGGTCCTCATCGATGTTGACGACGTCGCCCTCGGACACCAGACCCGGATGCGCTGGAACCATCCCGACGCCTGGATCTGGTCCGACCAACCCACCCACGAACCCCTCATCACCGACGAAGACTTCCAGGCCGTCCAGGACCTCCTGGCAGCCGCCGGACGCCGCGCGGTCGACCGCAAGCCCCGCCGCACACCCCGCGAGTACGCCCTCACCGGCCTGATGTACTGCGGCATCTGCCAGCGCCGCATGCAAGGAAGCTGGAACAACGACAAGCCCCACTACCGCTGCGTCTTCCCCCAGCAGTACGCCCTCGCCAACAAGATCGACCACCCCCGTAGTCTCTACGTCCGCGAGGAACTCGTCCTGCCGCCCCTGGACGCCTGGCTGGCCACCGCCTTCGACCCACCCCGCCTGACCGACACCATCCGCGCCATGGTTGCCGGGCAGGACCTCGACGATCACGTCACCGAAGCCACCGAACAGGCCCGAAAGGTCATCGCCGAGGCCGACGCCAAGCTCGCCCGCTACCGCGCCGCCCTCGAATCGGGCACCGACCCGGCCCTGATCGCCAGCTGGACCGCCGAGGTCACCGCCACCAAGGCCGCCGCCCAGGCCAAGCTGCGTACCCTCGGCGGCCGCCAGCGGATGACGGAGGACGAGATCGCTACCCTCGTCACCGCGGCCGGCACCATCCTCGGCGTCCTACGCCACGCCGACGGCCGCGACAAGGCCGCCGTCTACCGCCAGCTCGGCCTACGGCTCACCTATCACTCAGACCCAAAACAAGTGATCGCCGAGGCCCGGCCATCGGCGATCATGTACAAATCAGAGTGTCCGAGGCCCGAGTCGAACACTATGCACATGCCCTCCACCTGCAGGAACGCCTGGAGTTGGCCCCGTGAGGTCATGCCCGCGCCTCGAGCCCACCTC
>DATDMG010000577.1:0-4577 GCA_036518955.1 Kineosporiaceae bacterium
CGTCGCGGGGTTCGAGACCACCGTCAATTTCTTCGGCAACATGATGCTCTCGCTGCTCGAAGCCCCAGAGATCTTCACCGCGATGCCCCACGACCGGGTTGCACTGGAGGCGGCGGTCGAGGAGCTGCTGAGACTGCACACGCCTGCGCACATCGTCCGACGGCACGCAGCGGAGGACATCGAAGTTGCTGGCCACTCAATTCCAGCAGGCTCCGACATTGCGATCCTACTTGCGCTCTGCAATCGGGACCCTCGTGTCTTCTCGGAGGCGGACCGCTTCCAGTTCGGCCGATCACCTAATCCGCATCTGAGTTTCGCGTTCGGTCGACATTATTGCGTCGGCGCGACCTTGGCGCGCCTTGAACTGGTCGCCATGCTCCGGGCGATCTGCAGCCGGCTTCCCGCCCTCCAGTTATCCCCGCGGAGCCGAGCTGGTTGGTCTGGACGGCTCCTCGGGAGGGGCCTGTCGGAAGTGCGGGTGTTGAGGTGACGGGCACGCAGCCGGGAACGGGGCTGGCCCTGCTCGCGGCGTCTCGTGTCCGCTTGGGGTTGGGGGGTAACCGGTTCGCCGGACCTGACGCCCTGGGGCCGGCGACCGACCCGCAGGCGTGCCGAGATGTGATCAGGATGGCCTGTGACCGCGGGCTGTCAGTCATCGACACCGCCGACTGCTACGGCCCCGGATTCTCGGAGGAGCTGATCGGCGCCGCCCTGCAAGGGATGTCCGAGCGGCCACCTGTGGCGACAAAAGTGGGTGTTATAAGGGGATCACGAGGAGAATGGGTCGTCGATGTCTGTGCGAGCCACTTGGAACGCTCAGCGCGCGCCAGCGCGCGTCGGCTCCGCACGGACACGATAGATGTCCTCCAGTTGCATCACCCCTCGAAGCATTCAGATATCCGCGACCAGGTCGCCCCTCTGCACAAGCTGCGCGAGTGTGGATTCGTGCGGCACATCGGCGTGTGCAACGTGAACCTTGATCAGTTGCGCAGGGCCGAAGAGGCGGGACCCTTGGTTAGCGTGCAGAACCATCTCCATCTGCGCCGCATGACGGGTGACGAGCTTCAGCTAATAGAATATTGCGAAGGTCGAGGGATTGCCTATCTGGCCTACCAACCTTTGGCTGAAGGGATGTTGCTCAATGATCCCGCAGTGCGAGAGGCGGCACGGGAGGCCGGTACGACGCCGGCTGGGCTGGCGCTGGGTCGGCTGCTCGGCGTGGCATCGAATGTGGTCCCGCTAGTGGGTACGGCACGTCCTACCCACCTCCTCGAGAACGTGAATGCCGTTGTCCCCTTCGACGCAGCGCTTCGAGTAGGGGGTGGATCAGTGTGCGCCCCCTGACGCAGCGCCGGGGAGGGCGCCCTACCACGAGCGCTGGCGTGCCCCATCAACAGTTGGACGGCAACTCACCCCTTGCCGTCCGAGCTGAGGTGATCGACCGCGCGGTAGCCCTCGGCCTCGTTCCCGGCCCGTCGCGGGTATCGGTGCCAGGGGCCGTCGGTCTGTTCCACGCCAGCACGGAGGAGGGGTTGGAGGTGGGCCACGTGCATCCGTCCTACGACGGATCGCTGCACGTGGTGCTCGACATCGAGTCGGCGAGGCAGGTAGTCGCGACCGGACGAGGGGAATTCCACCCGGCCGCAGCTCGCGGCTTGCCACCGGGCACCGTGATGGTCTATGCACCCCTCGACAGGTTGGACGTCGAAGACTGTCTGTCCATCCTCGAAGCTGCACATGCCTACGCGTCGAGCGTCGCCGGGCATGTCGTCCACCGCCCGGCGCTCACGTGGCCCGCGGCCCCCGAGCCTGCCCCCGCCGTCTGCGTGGTCGGCTCCGGAGAGGTCGCCTGTGCGCTCGCGCTCCGGCTCGCGCAATCGGGGATCGACACGCGGCTCGCGCGCGGGACGGAGTGGCCGGTGGCACGCCGGCTTCCCGTCGGCATGGATCGGCCGTTGTTGGAAGCTCTGGACGGCGCAGGGACGGTCGTGATCTGCGTTTCGATCGACACCGCGCTCAAGCTGGCGCACCGGTATCCCGCGTTCGCCGGCGACCGTGTGGTAATCGACGTGACCTTGCCGTCGGCGGACGGTTCCGCATCGCCGCGTTCGCGATCCATCGCGCTGGCTCGGGCGATTCCCTATGCCCGGCTCGTCGGTGGCCTCGACGAGATCCGCACCGCTTCCGGGGGTTCGTCAGCTGTCGACCTTCTGGCGCAGACCCGTGTCTACAGCGACGACAGCTCGGCCAAGGGCCTGCTCACCGCGCTCCTGAAGAGGAGCGGTGTGATCGCGGTCGACGACGGGCTACTCGCAGGGTGCGACGAGCCCGAGCCGGAGCGGTGATGCGCTGGGGGTTTCTGGGCGCGGGGCACATCGCCACCGTCGCGCTGGCGCCTGCGCTGCACGCCAGTTGCCGTCACGAGTTGCGGGTGGTCGCTGCACGCTGCGAGAGGCGCGCGGCCGCGCTCGAACCGACGCGCACCGCTCATAGCTATGCGGAACTGCTCGACGACAGCGAGGTCGATGCCGTCTACATCAATCTCATCAACGACCTCCACCTGGAGTGGACCTTGCTGGCTGCACAGGCGGGAAAGCACGTCTTGTGCGAGAAGCCGCTCGGACTGTCCCCCCATGAAGTCGAGCTCATACGCGATGCCGCCTCGCGCCATGGCGTGGTAATCGCCGAGGCGATGGGGGCTAGGTGGCATCCCCGGATGCGCGCTTTCGAGGACGCCGTCACCCGGCTCGGACCGACCGTGCACGTCTCAGCGGAGTTTCTGGTGAACCGGCCGGAGGACGGCGGTTACCGGTGGGACCCGACCCGCGGCGGAGGAGCGCTGTTCGACCTCGGTGGTTACGTGCTGGTCCCTGCGCTGGTCGCGGCTGGATGGCGGGCCCCGGACGACATCCACATCAGCAGCGCGGCGATCCGTTCGGGAGTGGATCACGAACTCCGGGTGATGCTGCGCTGGAGTGACGGGCCGACCACGTCCATCGCAGTTGCGTTGCGAGTTGCGACGCCCGGCGAGCGGCTGGTGGCCGTAGGCCGAGAGGGAGCCGTCGCGGCGGCTGAATGGGCGTTCACCGCGGGCAGGAACGACAGGGTGGCTCTGCTGGAACGGACGGCCGATGGGAGCCGACGACGTACCGAGTTCCCAGGGGTGAGCCCCTACGAGCATATGGTCGACGCGTTCGCCTCAGCCATATCGGGCGAGGATGCCTGGATCATGCCGCTATCGGAGTCCTGGGGCGTCGCGACCGCGGTCGCAGGTATTCGCCACGCGGCCGGCCTCTCGGTGAATCACCGAGCTCACACACCGAACGCATGAAGGAGCGGGAATGCCAAAGGTTTCTGTAGTGGGTGCGGGGATCTACCCGCAGAGGGATCTGACGATGGGTGGATTACGAGCCGTTAAACAGTCGTCCGCCGTCCTGTACACACATTTCTCGGGAGCCGAAACGTGGCTTCGGGAGTTGACTACGGGCCATGTCGAGAATCTCGCGGGCCTGTATCAGGACGGAGCCGTCGACCGATCGAATTACTCATCAATGGTCGATCGGGTTCTCAGCGTCGGCCAGCAGTTCGGTGACGTAGTCTTTCTCGTCGCGGGGCACCCGCTCCTGGGCGTCACACCGACCCAGGAACTAGCAAATCGATGCGCGGCGGATGAAAGCTTCCAACTGGAGATCGTACCTGGGATCAGCAGTCTAGACACTATGGCAGTGGACCTTCGGGTCGACATGCTCGAGCGTGGCTGTATGGTTTTGGATGCAAATAGGCTACTCATTTTCCGTTACGCACTAGACCCCCGCCTAGCTCTCTTCATCTATCATGCGTCATCGGTCGGGAACAGCCGCACCGACTTCCTGGACCCAGCCCGACGCAATCAACTCAACCTTCTGGCGGAGTACTTGATCGACCAGCTCGGTCCAGAACGCAAATTTGTGGCCATCTGCTCACAGTCCAACGGCACAGAAGCTACCAGAATTGAGAGTGGCAGACTGTCGGAATTGGCAGCAACCGTGAACAGCATCGATTACGGCACCTCGCTGTACATCTCCGCATCTGGGGAGGTCGGTGGCTTTGACCGGCAGTTCGTCGAGCGGCTCGTTTCGGGATGATCGAATCGGAAAGGTGCAACCCCAGTTCATGAAGACCACTCTTTGGCTGGCGGCGAAGGCTCACATCCTATGAACGGTGAGGTGGCTCGTGGACAGCACCACCCGCACCCTGGTACCGTGCGATTTCCGATGAGATGACGGGATGGTTCATGTATCATATAGCGTGCCAATGGAAGGTCTTGTTGTCCATTTTGGAACTCACTGTGCGCCATGAATCCTGGTGATACAGTGAGGACGACGGGAGAGGGTTCGTACTCGGCGGTCCTGCGGCTCCAACATTCGCGGAGGATCTTCGCGGCGGCCTTGCTCGGCCGGGCCGCCTTCGCGCTGATTCCCCTGTCCTCCGTCTTCGCGATTCAGGAGCGGACCGGGTCGTTCGCAGTAGCGGGCGGTGCGGTGGCCGCCTACGGCCTCACCACCGTCACGCTCCCTCTGAAGTCACGGCTCATCGAT
>DATDMG010000578.1:0-20198 GCA_036518955.1 Kineosporiaceae bacterium
GGGGATACCACACGTCGTGCTCCGGATGCTTCTCGAACACGACCTCGACCTCCATGCCGATCCGTACGTCGTCGGCGTCGACCTCGACGACGTTCGAGGTGAGCACGAGTCCTTCCGACTCGTGCAGCTGTACCCAGGCGATGACGTAGGGGTCCGCTTCCGGCTGCCAGGGCTGAACGTTCACCGTGAACGTCATGACGGTGCCGCGGCCGCCGACCGGCTCCGGCGCCACGTCCGAGCTTCGGCAGCTCCGGCAGACCGGTGCCGGCGGGTGGCACCACGTCGCGCAGGCCCGGCACCGAGTGACCATCAGGCGCCCCGCCTCGCCTCCGGTCCAGAAGGCACGGTTGTCGGAATCGATGTACGGCACGGGCCGCGTCGGGAGCACGCTTCCCACCTCGCTGCGAACCACTCGTTCCTCCTCGCGACACCTCGCCGCAACCACGGACGAGACCCGACGGCCCTTGCGTTGCATCATGGAGAAACTTACAGTAAGCCTTCCCAAAAGGCTCACGGTGCTGTTGACGAGGAAGGCCCCCCATGGTCGGACTGCTGGACGGCGTCAAGGTTGTCGAAGTCGCATCCTGGACCTTCGTGCCGGCGGCGGGAGCGATCCTCGCCGACTGGGGGGCAGAGGTCGTCAAGGTCGAGGACGTCAGGACGGGCGACCCCGCGCGTTCCCTGGTCATCGGGGGCCTGCGTCCCGGCGGCGGCAAGACGCAGCTGGACTACATGTTCGAGCTCGGCAACCGGGGTAAGCGGAGCATCGGTCTCGACCTGCGTACCGCCCAGGGGCGGGAGCTCCTCGAACGCCTCGTGGCCTCGGCCGACGTCTTCATCACCAACTGGCTGCCGGAGGCCCGTCGCCGCCTGGGTATCGACGTCGACGACATCAAGGCCATCAACCCGAGAATCGTCTACGCGCGGGGGTCGGGGCACGGACCGCGCGGCCCCGAAGCCGAGAAGGGCGGCTACGACGCGGCCAGCTTCACCTCCCGCGGAGGCGTGGCCCACACCTTGACGCCGGCGGAGCTGCCCCGGCCCGTCCGCCAGTCGGCGGCCTTCGGCGACCTGCCCGGCGGGATGACACTGGCCGGCGGCATCGCTGCGGCTCTGTTCCGGCGGGAGCGCACCGGGGAGGGTGGAGTCGTCGACGTGTCGCTGCTCGCTCAGGCGATCTGGACCCTCGCGCCCGACATCATGGCCGCCGACTTCTTCGGGGTCGAGCGCATTCCCCAGCTGCCCCTCGACCAGGCGCCCAATCCGGTCGTGGCGGCCTACCGCACCGCTGACGGCCGCTTCGTCCAGCTGGTCTTCCTGCAGCCGGACCGCTACTGGGCCGATTTCGTGCGTCGGATCGGCGCCCCCGAACTCGCGGACGACCCGCGGTTCGTGCCGGCCAGCCAGCTCATCGCGAATGCTCCTGAGGCCCAACGCCTGCTCGCCGACATCTTCGAGAAGCACGACGTGGCGCACTGGCAGAAGGTGCTTGCCGACGAGGACGGGGTCTGGGCGGTGGTCGCCACGCCCCAGGAGGTTCTCGCCGACCCTCAGGCACTGGCCAACGGATACCTGATCCCGAACGTCGACGACAACGGGGTGGAGTACACGGTCGCGAGCAATCCCGTGCAGTTCGACGAGACCCCCGCGGGTCCGGCGCGCGCACCCGAGCACGGCCAGCACACGGAGGAGATCCTGCTGGAGCTGGGACTGGACTGGCCGCAGATCATCGCGGCCAAGGAATCCGGCGCCGTCCTGTGAGTGACCAGCCCACCTGACCTTTTCCGCGGAGTACGTCGCTGTTCCGATCACCCTCGCCGACGCTGCCGTCGGCACGACAGCAAGGAGCCGCCATGCTTCCCGTTGACGCTCAGATCATCTCTGTCGACGACCACGTCATCGAGCACCCACGGGTGTGGCTCGACCGGCTGCCCGCCAAATACGCCGAGGTCGCCCCGCGGATCGAGCGCGCCGAGGACGGCAACGATTGGTGGATCTACGAGGGCGCCCAGGCCGGCAACTTCGCCCTGAACGCCGTCGCGGGCAAGGACCCCAAGGACTTCGGTATCGACCCCCGCAGCTTCGACGACATGCTGCCGGGCTGCTACGGCATCCACGACCGGATCCGGGACATGGACGTGGAGGGGGTTCACGCTCAGCTCTGCTTCCCCACCTTCGGGGGATTCGCCGGAAGCATCTTCGCCAAGTCCAAGGACCTGGAGCTGGCCAGGCAGTGCATCTCCGCCTACAACGATTTCATTCTCGATGAGTGGTGCGCCGCCTACCCTGATCGCCAGATCCCTCTGATGATGACGCCCTCCTGGGACGTCGAGGCGACGGTGGCGGAGATCCAGCGGACGGCGGCCAAGGGTGCGAAGAGCATCAGCTTCCCCGAGCTGCCCGATCGGCTCGGCCTTCCGTCCTGGCACTCCGACCACTGGGACCGGGTCTTCGCGGCTGCGGTGGACGCGGGGCTTCCGCTGTCCCTGCACTTCGGTACCGGCGGCGTTCCGCAGGCCTCGGCGGAGGGCATGTCGACGAACTTCACCGTCGGTATCTCCCTGTTCTCGCTGAACTCCATGACCGCCATGACCGAGATGTTGCTCTCCCCGGTGTTCCACAAGTTCCCGGGCCTGAAGGTGGCGCTGTCGGAGGGGGGCATCGGCTGGATGCCGTGGCTGCTCGAGCGGATCGAGTACGTCTGGCTGCGGCACCGCTGGTACAACGACGTGAATCGAGACGTCCGACCCTCCGAGTTGTTCGCCAAGCACATCTACGGATGCTTCATCAGTGACAACGTCGGTATCGCCGCCCGCCATCTGATCGGCATCGACAACATCATGTTCGAGAGCGACTACCCCCACTCGGACAGTCAGTGGCCGCACACGCGCAAGATCCTCGCCGAGGCACTCGCCGACGTTCCCGACGACGAGGCCCGCAAGCTGGTCGAGGACAACGCGCGAACTTTGTACAACTTCCCGCGTCGCTGAACCACGGGCCGGCAGGGGTGCGGTCCCAGCCCGCGTACGCCGGCTGGGACCGCTTTCGGTCCGGGGCTCTCCTGCCCCTCGAGCCGCCACAGGTACCCGCCCATCGACCCCACCACTGCAGGTCTGACGAAGGAGTCACCATGACGAGGCGTGTTGCGGGCAAGGTCGCCCTGATCACGGGCGCAGCCCGTGGCCAGGGTCGCAGCCACGCGATTCGGTTGGCGGAGGAGGGCGCCGACATCATCGCGCTCGACTTCTGCGAGGACATCGCCACCAACGAGTACGCGCTGGCGAGCGAGGCCGATCTCGCCGAGACCGAGGCTCTGGTGGAGAAGCTCGGGCAGCGCGTCGTGACGGTGAAGGCCGACGTGCGTGAGCGGGCTCAGATGAAGCTGGCAGTGGACCAGGCGGTCGCCGAGTTGGGCGGCCTCCACGTCGTCGTCGCCAATGCAGGCATCTGCCCGCTGGGAGCGCAGGTCTCTCCGCAGAGTTTCGTCGACGCCGTCTCGGTGGACCTGGTGGGCGTCGTCAACACGGTCGATGCGGCCATGCCCCATCTCCACGCGGGTGCCTCGATCATCGCGACGGGTTCGGTGGGAGCGCTCATCAACGGGGGAGGCACCGAGAACCCGGCCAATGGGCCCGGGGGCGCGGGCTACACCTTCGCCAAGCGGCAAGTGGCGCGACTGGTCCACGACCTGGCCAACGTGCTGGCCCCCCATTCGATTCGGGTCAACGCAGTCCATCCGACGAACGTGAACACGGCCATGCTGCAGAGCGAGCCGATGTATCGGATCTTCCGTCCGGATCTGCCGAACCCGACCCGTGAGGACGCCGAGCTGGCTTTCCCGGCGATGCAGCGGATGCCGATCCCCTACATCGACCCTTCCGACGTCAGCAACGCGGTGCTGTTCCTGGCGTCCGACGAAGCCCGCTACGTGACAGGCCTGCAGTTCAAGGTCGATGCCGGCGCTCTGCTGCCGTCGACCGCGTCCGGCGCCCCCGCGTGATCCCGAGCCGGCGAAGGGAATTTCGATGAGCGGCACCCCCCGCTTGAGCTCGTACGTATCCGAGAAGCGCATGCTGATCGACGGCCAGCTGGTGCCGGCGGCCGACGGGGCCGAGTTCGACAACGTCAATCCCGCCACCGAAGAGGTGCTGGGCCAAGTCGCGGACGGCGCCCGGCCCGACATGCAGCGGGCCATCGGCGCCGCACGGCGGGCGTTCGACGAGACCGGCTGGGCCAGCGACTATGCGTTCCGGAAGCGCTGCCTGGAGCAACTCCAGGAAGCCATCGAGACCGAGACCGAGCAGTTCCGCGCAGAACTGGTGGACGAGGTCGGCACACCGGTCGCCCTCACCTACTCGGCGCAGTTGGCGTGGCCCATGGCCGACGCCTTCCGCTGGCCCGCCAAGATGATTGACGAGTTCGCGTGGCGGCGTCCGCTGCCGGACAACGACCTGACGGGGGTGCGCTCCCGCCGAGAGGTCCGGAAGGAGCCGGTGGGGGTCGTGGGAGCCGTGCTCCCGTGGAACTACCCCTTCGAAGTGCTGGTCAACAAGCTGGGCCCGATTCTCGCCACGGGCAACACCGTCATCGTCAAGCCCGCGCCCGACACCCCGTGGACCGCGACCCGGATCGGACGGTTGATCGCCGAGCGAACCGACATACCGGCCGGAGTGGTGAACATCGTCACCTCGTCCGATCACCTCGTGGGCGAGGCGCTCACGCTCGATCCCCGAGTGGACCTGATCTCGTTCACCGGTTCCACCCGAACCGGCCGACGGATCATGGAGGCGGGTGCGGCGACGCTCAAGAAGGTGTTCCTCGAACTCGGCGGGAAGTCGGCGATGATCGTCTGCGACGACGCAGACTTCTCCCAGGTTCTTCCGTTCGCCGGTGCCGCCTGCTCGCACGCAGGCCAGGGATGTGCCTTGCAGACGCGGATTCTTCTGCCTCGCAGCCGTTACGCCGAGGGCGTGGCGATCCTCAAGGCCGTCCTGGAGAACTTCCCGTACGGGGACCCGAGGGACCCGTCGGTCCTCCAGGGCCCGCAGGTCAGCGCCCTGCAGCAGGAACGCGTCCTGTCGTACATCGCCAAGGGTGTTCAGGAAGGCGCGACGCTTGCTGTCGGAGGTGGCCGGCCGGCTTCGCAGCCGATGGGCTTCTTCGTCGAGCCGACTCTGTTCGTCGACGTGGACAACTCCATGACCATCGCTCGGGAGGAGATCTTCGGTCCCGTCCTGGCGGTCATCCCCTATGGCGACGACGAGGATGCCATCCGCATCGCCAACGACAGCCACTACGGGCTGTCGGGCGGTGTCTTCACGGCGTCCCTCGACCGGGGTCTGTCCATCGCTCACCGAATCCGTACGGGCTCCTTCTCCGTCAACGGCGGCATGTGGTACGGAGCCGACGCGCCATACGGCGGCTACAAGGCCAGCGGGCTCGGTCGTCAGAACGGCCTGGAGGGTCTTGAGCAGTACACCGAGACCAAGTTGCTGGGCTGGGTGGAGTGATGGACGTCGCGGTGTCGAAGGCGGCGGGGCGTAGCGCGGCCTGAAGCGAACGGGGCAGCGACGCTCAGTGCCGAACCGCTGGGCGCGGCCGGCCGCGATCACCACTGCCGGCTGCGATCACCGCGGTGCCCGCCGTCGACGAGCCAAGCGTTTCCACCCACCCAGTCGACGGTGACGAGTCCGCTCTTCGCGGCGCGTGAGACGATCCGCAAGATGAACCGGTGATGTCGCAATTCGGCGAAACTGACGACGCCACGGTCGCGCAGGTAATCGCCGAGATCTCCGCTCGTCGGCGCGGTCCTGCCTTTCGACCGCCTCTGCGTTCTCCCGCCGCCACCGCGACGACGTCGCAGAACGGGTGGCGCAGGCACGGCATCACCTCGTTGAGGCGGGGGAGCAGGCCCGCAAGGGCGAAGTGCAGGACGCTGCCGCAGGCGAGTTCGGCTGCCGGATGCACGACGTCCGGATCCTTCGCGGCGCTCCCGCCGGCGTCGCACGGACTGGTGGGCACGTCTGATCCACCAACCTGTTCGTCGGCGGGTGCGACCACGCGCGCCACGCGAGTCGACGCCGCCGGGTCAGCGTGCCCGCGGCAGTCCCAGATCGGCCCGGGCGATGTTGTTGCGGTAGATCTCGGTCGTACCGCCGTAGATGGCCGTCCCCGGAGCGAACAGCCGCGCCCACCCGATCAAGCCGGAGGCCACCGATCCTGGTGCCTCGGAATGGAGGACGCCGACAGGGGCGGTCAGATCTGCGATGGCGTCGGCGTGCAGCGCCAGCGTCTCGGAGCCTCTCACCTTCCCGAATTGGCTCGGTGTGTTCCGGTTGACCTCGATGTCCAGAAGCATCGTCGCGAGTTGCCGCCGGACGTTCCGGTCCTCGATCAGCGGGCGTCCGTCCTCGTCAGCGGTCGCCGCGGCCCACTGCGCGGTGCGCAGCAACAGGTGCTCCAGAACGCGAACGTTGGAAGCGCCCAGCGAGCCGTTGTAGTCCGCCAGCGCGTCGAGATCGCTCAGCCCGTGCTCGGCTGCCAACGGCTCGGACACCACCTGCCAGCCGGCGTCGATCGCGCCGAGGCGCAGGTAGTCGGGCACGCGAACATCTCGGTAGTACGTGACGTTCGTGCGCTCGTCGCCCATCCCGTAGATGGGGCCCACCTCGACGCCCTCGGTGTGCATCGGCACCAGGAACACCGTCAGGTTCCGGTGCTTGTTCTCGACCGGGCCGGTGCGGGTCAGCAGGAACACGAAGTCGGACTGGTGTGCCCACGTGGTGAACATCTTCGAGCCGTTGATGACCCAGTCGTCGCCCTGTCGGACGGCGTGAGTACGCACCGAGGCCATGTCGGAGCCGGAGTCCGGCTCGGTGTACCCGAGGCAGAAGGATGTCCGACCGCTCTCGAGATCCGGGAGCACCTCGGACTTCAAGCGGTCCGAGCCGTACTTTCGCAGCGTCGGCAGGACGAGTTCGTTGGTGTAGGGCGGGACGTGGTACTCCTCGAGGAGGAGTTCGAGCACTCGAGCCTCGACCGGCCCGAGGTCGGCCCCGCCTCGGTCCTTGGGTTCGCGCGGATGCACCCACCCGCGAGCCACCAGCTCGCCGATGAGTTCGGTCGAGGGCCGATCGTGGTCGAGCGAGATGGCGTTCGGGTCAGGCGTCCAGTGCTTCTCGAGCACGCCTCTCACCTCGGCCTCGAAGGCTTCCTGTTCGGCGGTGAGTCGCACGCGGCTGAAGTCCATGACGTAGCTCCTAGTCGGCGTGGCCGGCGGCCAGCAGTCGGTCGACGGCGGCGGCGATGGTCTGCAGGTGGACGGTGGATCCGCCGCCCAGCTGCCCCCAGACGGCGGCGCGCCGGTGATAGAGCGAGATGTCTGCCTCGGACGTGATCCCGAAGCCACCGTGGAGATGGACGGCGCGTTCGGTATTGCGCAGTGCTGTGCGGCAGGCGTCGGCCAGGGCCATGGCGGGCAGCTCGGGCCGGGTGGCGGGTTCGTTGTCGGAGTACCAGGCGGCTTTGAGTGCGAGGTTCCGGGTCGTCTGGGCGGCCATGTGCATGTCGACGAGCGTGTGACTTACTGCCTGGTGCGAGGCGATCGGGACCCCGAACGAGTACCGCTGCAGCGCATAGGTCCGAGTCAGGCGGCAGGCCTCGCCGGCCAGGCCTCCCAGCGCCGCTGCCGTGGCGATCTGCCACTCGCCGACGGCGTGGTCCCAGAAGGTTCGGGCCCGCGGGCCGGTGGCGAGGACCTCGCTGCGGGTGTCCGGGTCCGCAGGATCCCACCACGCGAGGGGTGCGGACCCTTGATTCGCGGCGTGCGCCGGTGGCGCATCACGCGACAGGAGGACGAGGTCGCCGTTCAGCAGGAGAAGCACCCGGCCGGCCACTGCGCCGCTCGGCGTCAGCTGGGGGCCGCCACGCCGTCCTGACAACGGCGCGAGGGAGCACACCAGCGAACCCTCGACCGCCGCGGGAAGGTCGGCGTGGTCTGGCCCGGCCATGGCCAGGAGCCGAGTCGCGGCGGAGGCATCCACGAACGGGATCGGCGCCAGCGTTCGGCCGGCCTCGGCGGCGGCCAAGGCCAACTCGATGAGTCCCGCCCCGTCGCCGCCCGCGCTGTCCGGTAGCGCCAGACGCGGGATGCCCGCGCCGATGGTCCGCTTCCAGAGATCGTCGTCGTAGCCCAGCGGCTCGGCCGCACGGACGACCTCGACCGGGGCCACGTCACGGAAGAACCCGCCGAGCATGGTGGCGAGGTCGCGTTGCTCGTCGGTGAGCGAGTAGTCGTTCCATCGGAAGTTGACCGGCACGGCGGGTTCCTCACAACGGGGTCGGGGCCGAAGCGCGATGGGCAGGCCTGAGGGATGCGCTGGAGACTGGCCTGCCTCCGTGGCACGGGCGAGGCCGCGAGGCGGGGTCGGAGGGCGGTCGCGACGTTGTGCCAGCCACTCCGTTATAGCCGCGCCCATCCTTACGGTCAATGTTCCGATGGCCTCTACCGGCAGGCATACCGAAGCGCTTACTATAACTGCCGGACCACCCATCATCCGAGGTTGCGGCCGTCAGGCTCGCCCTTGGCCGTCACGCAGGGGAGCGCCATGTCCGCCTCCGTCGACCTCGGCGTCATGCTCATCAGGTTGGCGCTGGGCCCGATGCTGGTGTTGCACGGGCTGAACAAGATCTTCGGCGCCGGCGGTCTGGCCGGGACGACCCGATGGTTCGAGTCTCTCGGGCTCCGTCCGGCGCGGCTTCATGCCCGTACGGCGGCGGTGAGCGAGATCGCTGCCGGAGCCGCGATGACCATGGGCCTCCTGACGCCTCTCGCCTGTGCGGCCTTCGTGGGCCTGATGACCGTGGCCTCCTTCACTGACCATCGTGGCAAGGGCTACTTCGTCTTCAAGGGCGGGTGGGAGTACACCCTGTTGGTCGCGGTCACGTCCGTGGGTGTCGCGGCGCTCGGCCCGGGAGCGTGGTCTTTGGACCAGGCCTTCGGGTGGGTGCACAGAGGTCCGGCGGTCGCCGTGGGAGTCGCGGTGGTGGGGGTGCTGTCGGCTGCCGGTCTGCTGGCGGTGAGCTATCGACCGCAGGGGGCGCCGGCCCCGTGATCAGCCTGTCGCCCGGGTGACTGTCGGACTTGGCAGCCTGCGCCAGGGCTTTCCGGATTCTCCTGATATATCCAGCAGGTCGCGCGCACGTCCTCAGGGACGCGCTCGAGCGGTTTCCCGCTGTTTGTTGCGACCCTCGAAACCGTGAGGTAGTCATGCCCGAAGCTGTCATCGTGAATGCGGTCCGGACTGCGATCGGTACTGCCCGCAAGGGGACGCTCGCCGATACGACGCCTGAGGAACTGGCTCGGGTGGTACTCAACGAGACCATCGAGCGATCGGGCATCGACCGATCCTTGATCGACGACGTCGTCCTCGCGGAGTCTCAGTACGGCGGCGGCGCAGTGGCTCGTCACGCGGCGGTCGAGGTGGGCCTGCTCGACGTCGCCGGCCAGGCGGTCAACCGGCACTGCGCCGGCAGCCTGACGGCCATCGGAATCGCTGCCGCCCAGATCCGGGCCGACATGGACCGCGCCGTCGTGGCCGGCGGCGTCACTGTCGCCTCCCTCAGCCCCCGGCTCCAGCGCCGGGTCCCCGGCTCGGAGGACGAGTTCTCCGCCTGGTACCCGCCGACCCACCCGGCCACTGCCGAGGCACCCAACCTGGACATGTCCATCACCGTCGGGTGGAACACCGCCCAGAGGGCGGGTCTCTCGCGGCATGACCAGGATGCCTGGGCCGTGCGCTCGCACGAGCGCGCCGTCGCCGCCATCGACGCGGGGCTGTTCGTCGACGAGATCGTTCCGGTGAAGGCGCGCCGCAAGGACGGCAGTTACGTCGAGTTCTCCGTCGACGAACACCCGCGTCGTGGCTCCTCCCTCGAGACGCTCGGTGCGCTCAAGGTCCTGCACCCCGAGATCGAGGGCTTCTCCGTCACGGCCGGGAACTCCAGCGGTCTGAACGACGCCGCGGCCGTCGTGACCGTGGTCAGCGACGACCTCGCGCGGAGCGAAGGTCTTCGCCCCGTCGCGAAGATCCGCTCCTGGGCGTCCGTCGGCGTCGACCCGCGAGACACCGGAATGGCTCCCCTGCGGGCGATCCCCAAGGTCCTCGAGCGGGCCGGGGTCCGTCAGGCGGACGTCGCGTTGTGGGAGATCAACGAGGCTTTCGCCTCGGTTCCGGTCGCGGCCTGCAAGCTCCTGGGCATCGACGAGGACACGGTCAACATCCATGGCAGCGGGTGCAGCCTGGGCCACCCCATCGCAGCCACCGGCGCCCGCATGATCACCACGCTGATCAACGACCTGCGCCGACGCGGCGGGGGTCTCGGCGTCGCCGCGATGTGCGCCGGTGGTGGCCAGGGCGGCGCGATGTTGATCGAGGTCTGAACGTAGCGCATACCGAACCGAAGGTGCGCCCCTCCGCGGTGACCGCGCCGCGGAGGGGCGCGAAGCGGCCGTGATCCCGCCGTTCCCCGTCACCGACGACTTCGAGGACCAGATGAACCTGAACACGCTGCTGGAGATGATCGCCTCCGGCTTCGAGGACCGCGTGCTGCTGGGTGAACGGGCAACCGGGATCACCGGCGGCCGGCTCAAGGAACTGTCCGTCAATGCCGGCGGCGCCGTGCAGGAGGCGGACGCCTCCGTCGTCGTCTTCCTCGGCGGGAACGGGCCGGCGTTCCCCGTCGGCCTGTTCGCCGCCGCGGTCGCGGGGATTCCCTTCCTGCCCGTCAACTACCGGCTCTCGGATGACCAGATCGCCGAGATCCTCGGTCGTCACGAGCGTCCGTTCGTCATCGCCGAGGACCCGAGTCGCTCGCCCGTCCCCGGCGCGGTGTCGGTCGCCGAGTGGATGAGCATTGCCGAGCGGCATTCTCCGCCCCCTGTCACCGCCGACCCCGACACCGACGAAATCGCCGTCGTGCTCATGACCTCGGGGACGACGGCCGCGCCGAAGAGCGCCCTGCTCCGTCACGCGCACCTGACGTCCTACCTTCTCGGCTCGGTGGAGTTCGCTGCCAGCGACGAGCAGGACGCGACCGTCGTCAGCGTCCCGCCCTACCACATCGCGGCCGTGGCCAATCTGCTCAGCAACTTGTACTCCGGACGACGGATCCTGTACCTCGACCAATTCACGCCCGAAGAGTGGCTGCGCATCGTCACCGACGAGCGCGTCACCCACACCATGGTCGTTCCAACCATGCTCGCCCGTATCGTCGCGCACCTCGAGGCATCCGGCACGCACGGCCCGTCCACGCTCGCGTCGATGGCTTACGGAGGCGCAAAGATCTCGTCCCGCGTCCTCAGGCGTGCTCTGGAGTTGTTCCCGGAGACGGGCTTCGTGAACGCCTACGGACTGACCGAGACCGCGTCCTCGATCGCGGTCCTCGGACCGCAGGACCATCGGGACGCCCTGGCCTCCGACGACCCGCTCGTGCGTGCCCGGCTCGGCTCGGTCGGCAAGGCGCTCCCCGCCGTCTCGATCCAGGTTCGTGACGCCTTCGGTGACGTGGCTCCGGCCGACGTCGTCGGCGACGTCTACGTCAAGGGCGCTCAGGTCGCCGGCGAGTACGCCGAAGCCGGCAGCCTTCTCGACGCCGACGGTTGGTTCGCCACGCGCGACCGAGGTCACCTCGATGCGGACGGCTTCCTGTTCATCCACGGTCGAGCAGACGACACCATCATCCGGGGCGGCGAGAACATCGCTCCCGCCGAGATCGAGACGGTGCTGGCCGGGCACGAGTTGGTCGACGATGTCGCGGTCGCGGGTGTGCCCGACGAGGAGTGGGGTCAGCGCATCGCCGCCTTCGTCGTCCTGCGGCGGTGCGCGGCCACGACGGCGGAGGAACTGACCGAGTACGTGCGGGTGCGATTGCGCAGTTCCAAGACTCCCGACTCGATGGTCTTCCTTCCGGAATTGCCGAGGACGCCCACCGGGAAGCTCCTGCGCCGGCAGTTGGTGAGCGATCTGCTGGCCACGATGCCCGGGTTGCAGTGACGGACGGAAGCCGGCGCAGGTCGGCTTCCGTCAGCCCTTCAGGATCACGTAGCAGCGACCCACGCCAGGAGGCGCGGCAATGTCAGAGATCGAACAGGAACGGCGTGGCCGGGTGCAGATCCTCCGGATCAATCGCCCCGAGGCGAGGAACTCCCTCAACGCGGCCGTCATCGCGGGCATCGGCAACGGCGTCGCTGCGGCTGACGCCGATCCCGATGTCCGCGCCGTCGTCATCACCGCGACCGGCGACAAGGCCTTCTGCGCGGGCATGGACCTGCGCGGCTTCGCCGAAGGCCGTAGTGGGATCCGGTCCGAGGAGGAGGAGCAGGGCCTCGCGGCCTACCTGGCCTTCGTGCGCAGTGGGGTGAGTACTCCCGTGATCGGCGCCGCCAACGCGACGGCGGTCGCCGGCGGATTCGAACTGCTGCTGGCGTGCGACATGGTCGTCGCGTCTCGGGCCGCGAAGTTCGGGCTCCCGGAGGTCAAGCGTGCGTTGTTCGCCGCAAGCGGGGGAGTCTTCCTCGGAAACCGGGTCCCGCTGGCAGTGGCCCTGGAGCTGACCCTCACGGGTGACAACATCACGGCTGAGCGCGCATTCGAGCTGGGGCTGGTGAACCGCCTCGTGGATCCCGAGAGCGTGCTCCACGAGGCGATCGCGCTGGCGGAGGCTGTGGCCGCCAACGGCCCGCTGGCGGTGGCCGTGACCAAGCGTTTGGTCAGGGCCGCGGCGGCCGAACCCGCCGCCGAGATCTGGGCGTTGCAGGACGAGCTGCAGCCGGCGGTGTTCAACAGCGTGGACGCCAAGGAGGGCGCAACCGCCTTCGTCGAGCGTCGCGAGCCAGTCTGGCAGGGGCGCTGAACGAGCCGCGGTACCTGGTGGGCAGTGGCGGTGGCGGAGGGCTCGCCACCGCCACTGCTGCGTGGGCCCGATCCGCTACCTGAAAGTGTTCTCCGATCCCGACACCTCGCGCCGAGAACGCGGTCGTCGGAGCACCCCAAGGCGGCGAGGCGCTCGCGTCGGAGCGCGGGCGCCTCGCCGCCGGGACGATCAGTCGGTCAGGCCACCGGGAGCTTGATGCCGACGCCCTTGACCTTCAGCATCTCCTCGAATCCTGCCCGGCCGCCCTCCTTGCCCAGCCCGCTGATGCCGATTCCACCGAACGGACGCCAGACGGCGATGTTCGTCGCTCCGTTGACGAGCACCTCGCCCGACTCGATCTCCTCGGCGAGGCGCAGCGCGCGGCTCAGCGATGCGGTCTGGACGTAGCCGGACAGACCGTACTTGGTGTTGTTGGCGATGCGAATGGCGTCGTCCTCGTCGTGGAACGGGATGATCGACAACACCGGCCCGAACACCTCGGTCTGGGCGAGTTCCGAGTCCGGATCGACGTCGGCGAAGACGGTGGGCTCGAGGAAGTACCCGTTGGCCAGGTCGCCCCCTGGGCGGGAGCCCCCGGCGATCAGCCGGGCGCCGTCCGCCTTCGCACGCTCGATCATCCCGAGCACACGCGTCAGGGCCGCCTCGTTGACGAGCGGGCCGGACCCGGTGTTCGGGTCGAAGGGATCTCCGATGACGATGCTCTTGGCGATCGCGGCGACGCGCTGGCAGACCTCGTCGTAGATCGTGTCCTGGACGAGCATCCGGGTGGGAAAGGCGCAGCCCTGGCCACTCATGACGCCGACCGACAGGAAGGCTCCGTGGAAGCAGGCCGTGTCGAGATCGGCGTCGTCGAACACGATGTTCGCCGACTTGCCGCCCAACTCCAGCACCGCCGGCTTCATCGTCTCCGCGCAGGATTCGAGGATCTTGCGCGCGGTTGCCGGGCCGCCGGTGAAGGTCACCTTCTTGACCAGCGGGTGAGCGACGAGCGCGGCACCCGCGGACGGGTCACCGGGAAGAATGTTGACCACGCCGTCCGGAATGCCGGCCTGAGCGACCAGGTCGGCGAAGAGCTCTCCCGAGAACGGGGTGAGCTCGGACGGTTTCACCACGACCGTGTTGCCGGCGGCCAGCGCGGCCGGGATCTTCATCCCGAGCGAGATCAGCGGGCCGTTCCAGGTGATGATGACGCCGATCACTCCGTACGGCTGTGCCACGGTGTAGCTGAACTCGCCGTCCGGTCCGAGCGTCGACGTGGTCTGGCCCTCGATCTTGTCGGCCCAACCCGCGTAGTAGCGGGTCCAGTCCCGCGCGATGATCGGAGACCCGACCGTCGTCGAGATCGCCGTGCCGTTGTCCAGGACGCCGCGGCGGGCGAACTCGTCGGCGTTGGCCTCGATGAGGTCGGCCAGTCGGTTGAGCAGTCGCGCCCGTTCGGCGGGCTGGACGTTGCGCCAGCTCTGGAATGCCTGATGCGCTGCCTGGACGGCGGCGTCGACCTCCTTCTCGCCGGCGAGCGGGATCTCGGCGTCCACCCGGCCGGTGCACGGGTTGATGTGGCCGTGCACCCCGCCTGAACCCTTGGTGAGCCTCTCGCCGCCGATTCGTAGGGTGACTTGGGGTGTCGAACGGTCCACGTCTGCCATGGCTGCCTCTCCTCGTTGAGATGGGATTGCTCGCTGTCGCAGGCCGCAGGTCGATAAGGATCATCAGGGGGTGAAGCGAAGCGCTCCGTCGATACGCACGACCGTGCCGTTGAGGTAGTCGTTTTCGGCGATCGCCAGGGCCAGGTGCGCGTACTCGGAGGGGCGTCCCATCCGCTTCGGGTTGGGCACCCCCGGGCCGAACTTCGCGTTGGCCTCGTCCTCGGTCATGTTGTAGGCCGGGGTGAGGAACGTGCCGGGAGCGATGGACATCACCCTGACCCCGGCGGGGGCGAGGTCGCGGGCGGCGGTGATGGTCAGGCCGATGACGCCGCCCTTGGCCATCGCGTAGGCCGTCTGACCCACCTGGCCCTCGAAGCCGGCGATGCTCGCCGTGGTGATGACGACGCCGCGCTGGTTGTCCGCCAGCGGTTCGTTGCGCGACATGGCCGCTGCCGACCGACTCACCGCCCGGTACGTGGCGATGAAGTAGTACTCAGTGGTCTGGATGAACTCGGCCATGGGCAGCGGTTCGCCGGTGCGCGACACGATGCGCCTCGAGACGCCCCCAGGCCCGCCGTTGACGACGACCGTCACCCGCAGCGGCGCCAAGGCCTGCGCGCGCTCGACGGCCCGGTCGATGGCCTCGTCGGACGTGACGTCCGTGTGGACGTACTCCACGACCTCACCGAGTTCGTCGGCCAGCACCTTGCCCCTTGCGTCGGCGACATCGGCGACGACCACTTTGAGGCCGGCGTCGACGAACTTACGAACCGTCGCCTCGCCGAAACCACCGGCTCCGCCGATGACGAGTGCGGAAGCTCCTATAAGGTCCACGATTGCCCTTTCCTCAGGTCTGAATCTTCTGTACTGCCTTGTCGCGACTGCCTTGTCGCGACTGCCTTGTCGCGGAGGCCTTCTTGTGGACGCCGTGGCGCGCACGGTCCTCGGGTGCGCCACACAGCGACCGCACGGTGTGCTCGCGATGGTGTGAAGAGGGGGATCCGTCGACCGGGGCTCGCGAAGGCCCGGTACGGCCTCACGGCCGCCCTACCGGGCCTTCGCCGCCGGTGGGCGAGATGTGAAACCGCCGTTCAGCCAGGGCGGGCGGAGGGCGAGCGTCTGGCGGCAGGCGTGCCGACCGCCGACACGAAACCTCGAGGCATCGTCACCTAGTCCTGAGCTTAGATACGGGATGGCTTCCGGTATACTGTCCCGTACAGTTGAGCACAAGGGGGTGGTGGGTGTCACGGGGGATCTGGGGGAGGGGCTTCAGGGGTGGACATCGTTACCACTTCGTGACCTGAAGCTGCTGGTGCCGCCTACTGCGAGGATGCCGGCAGGCTGACGACGATGCCGGGCGGGGGCCATGGCCAAACGGCCGCAGCCCGATCGGTTCCACCAACCGCCGTCAGCCGGCGTGACAGATTGCCGAGCTGGGCGCGGTCACGGCCTCGCGGTCGCGGCGAGCAGCGCGCGCAATCCTCGGATGGAGTTCTGGAGTCCGAAGTCGAACGCCTCGTCGGCGGACACGGTGAACGGGTTGATCGGGTCGGCCAGCTGCATGCTGATCCCCGCGGGGCTGTCGGGCGATTCCCACTGCCGGTAATGGAAGATGGCGCCGCGCGAGTACACCGACAGGACCGCGTGCGCGTGGAGAGCGTCCTCGGTCGTGAACCCGGCCCTGGTGAGGACGCCGACCATCACGTCCACGCGCTGCTTCGCCACGCGGAGGGCCTCGGCGCTCAGGGTGCTCCCGCGCATGACGATGAGATCGCACCAGAGACTGTTATTGCGCAACACGTCGCGGTAGGTCGTGAAGTACGTCGTCAGGTACTCGTCCCACGGGAGGTCGGTGGACACCTCGACGGCCTGGTCGAACTCCGCCAGGGCCCGCTCGGTCATCACGTCGAGCAGATCTTCCTTGCTGCGGAAGTACCAGTAGATGCTGGTGACGCCGACGTCCAGTTGCCGAGCCAGGCGCGGCATGCTCAAAGAGTCGAGGGACCCCTCCGAGGCCAACTGGTAGGCCCCGTGGAGGATCTCGTCCACGCTGATGGACCCCCGGGCGCGCCTCTTGCGCACGGACCCTTCTCCGGTGGGTGCCGACACGTTCGTCCTCTCCGGTTGGCAGTCACCCAGACTAGGCGACGTTCGGCGCCGGCGTCGTCCGGCGGTCCGGTCCGAGGGGTAGTGCGGTCGCCGCCACATCGGCCCGTGAGGCGGTCTCCGCCCGGGTTTCGGCCCGATGGCCGACCGCCGGGCCCCGGCCGGGGGACTGCACGACATCGACCCAGAAGTACTGTATGGCTTACGGTAAGCATCTCATACTTGATGGACGAGGACTTGGGGCGTCCCGTGGCCACGTAGGAGAGAGCTGTGAGCAGCAGCACCGATCGCATCCAGGGGCCTCGGGGCCGGCGGCTCGATGGGCGCGCACTGTGCGCACTCGTCCTTGACCCGAACTCGTGGCGATCCTGGGATCAACCGTTGCCGGACCGAGAGATCGACCCCCAATACGCCGAGGAACTGGCTACGGCGCGGGCCCGGACGCGGCACGACGAGTCCGTCTTCACCGGCGAAGGCCGGCTGCGTGGGCGCCGAGTCGCGGTGGTGGCCGGCGAGTTCGGCTTCCTCGCCGGATCGATCGGCGTGGATGCGGCGGAGCGATTGACCTGCGCGATCGAGCGTGCGACCGCGGAGGGTCTGCCCCTGCTGGCTGCCCCGGTCTCCGGCGGCACCCGCATGCAAGAGGGAACCGTCGCTTTTCTCGGGATGATCGGTATCAGTGCGGCGATCACGCGGCACAAGCGCGCGGGACTTCCCTACCTGGTCTACCTGCGCAACCCCACCTTCGGAGGAGTCCTGGCCTCGTGGGGCTCGCTCGGGCACGTCACGATCGGTGAGCCGGGGGCGGCGATCGGCTTCCTCGGCCCGCGTGTCTACGGTGCGCTGTACGGCGAGCCGTTTCCCGACGGCGTCCAGGTCGCCGAGAACTTGGCAGCCCGCGGCGTGCTCGACGCCGTCGTGCCTCCCGAGCGCATCGCCGAGGTTGCCGACCGCGTGCTGCGTGTCCTGGGTGCGCGCCGGACGTGGCACGCCAACCTCAGTGAGGCTCTGCGGCCCGAGGACGGTCGTTCGGCCGATGATCCGGAGAACCACCGCACCGCGTGGGAGGTCGTCACGGCGTCTCGTCGCCCTGGTCGGCCGGGCGTGCGTCGGCTGCTGAAGGTCGCGGCCAGCGACGTGGTCCAGTTGTCCGGTACCGGTGCGGGCGAGAAGGATCCCGGGCTGTTGTTGGCCCTGGCTCGCTTCGGGGGGGCGCCGTGTGTGGTGCTGGGTCAGGATCGCCGTGGCCAGTCCCTCGATGCGCCGATGGGCCCGGCGGCGCTACGCGAGGCCCGGCGGGGCATGCGGCTGGCCGAAGAGTTGCGCCTGCCGTTGCTCACCCTCATCGACACCCCCGGTGCCGCCCTCTCGCGCGCGGCGGAGGAAGGCGGTCTCGCGGGGGAGATCGCGCGGTGCCTGTCGGAGCTCGTCATGCTCGATGCGCCGACTCTGGCGGTTCTGCTCGGGCAGGGGACCGGCGGCGGCGCCCTCGCCCTGGTCCCTGCCGATCGGGTACTGGCCGCCGCGAACGGGTGGCTGGGGCCGCTGCCGCCGGAAGGTGCGTCAGCGATCGTGCACCGCACGATCGATCGTGCCGACGTCATGGCTGCCCGTCAGGGCGTTCGGGCGGCCGATCTGTGGAAGGTCGGGATCGTCGACCGGGTGGTTCCCGAACGACCCGACGCCGCTGACGAACCGGTGGAGTTCTGCCGGCGACTGGGCCGCGTGCTGGGGCAGGAACTGGCCGGCCTGCTCGGCCGCGACGACACGGAGCGGTTCCGCAGCAGGATGCACCGGTACCGCCGGCTGGGCCGCGGGCGGTCGACGGGGGCGTGACCGGACGGCATGGGTTACAGGAGGGGATGCCGAAAGGTTGACGGTGTATAGCTCTGCCTTTACGGTGTATACCTGCGAGCCCTGAGGAGACGCATCGCATGCCGGGCTGGACGAGCACGAGGAGAGGGACATGACGACGCTGGACGAGCGGGCGCCTGCCGACGCCAAGACCAAGATCTGGGCGAATTCCGGCGACTCGCACTTCATGGAGCCCGACGACCTCTGGCGGAAGGAGCTGCCGCCCAGGCTCGCCGACCTCGTGCCGAGGAGCGAGAAGGACCCGGACGGGTTGTGGGAGACCGTGCACGTGGACGGTCAGACGTTCCGGCGGCGGTTGCCGAGCATCAAGGCCCTGGAGTTCTACGCCGCGAGTGAGAAGGCTCCCGGTGCCCGGGACCTCGACCTGCGGATCCACGACCTCGACCAGGAGGGCATCTGGGCCGAGGTCGTCTTCCCCTCGTTGGGCATGTGGGCTTCGTCCTTCCGCACCCCGGAGGTCCTGCGCGAGGCGATGCGGGTGAGCAACGACTGGGCGAAGGCCGAGATCCTGGAGAAGTCCTCTCGGTATGTCGCGACCGCGCAGGTGTCCACGCTCGACCTGGACGACGCCGTCGCGGAGCTCCAGCGTGCGGCCGGTCTGGGGTTCCGGGCGGTCTTCCTGCCGGTGGCGCCGCATCCTCTGCAGAAGGACTACCAGGACGACTCCTGGGAGCCGTTCTGGGCTGCGGCCGAGGAGGCGCGCGTCGTCCTGGCCTTCCACATCGGAACCGAGCCGATCGACATGAGCACCGGGGGGGCGCTGGGGGTGTACTACCGCGGCCCTGGTGGCGCGGTCATGAACTACGCGGAGACCACGTTCGGCGGTCAGCGCGCCGTGATGAAGCTCGTCGCCTCGGGTGCGCTCGACCGGCACCCCGACCTCAAGGTGCTGGTCAGTGAGGGGGGCGCCACGTGGGTGCCCTTCCTGGCCGACCGGATGGAGGAGGGCTACCGGCAGCACGCCCTGGCGGTACGCCCGAAGCTCAACCGGTCGCCCAAGGAGATCATGTACTCCCAGGTCTACGCGTCGTTCCAGCACGACGAGTCTGCGGTGGGCGCGGTGACCGCGATGGGGTACAACAACGTCATGTGGGGTAGCGACTACCCGCACATGGAGGGCACGTTCGGTCACACCCAGCAGACCCTGCACCACCTGTTCGACGGCGTGGATGACCGGGTCCGTGACCGGATCACGATCGGTGCCTTCAACGAGCTGTTCCCCGGGGCCGGCGTCCCCCCGGAGGCGAAGCGACCCGCGGGACTCTGAGCAGCCGTCATGTCGCCGGAGTGCTTCGGTGAACGATCGGAAGGAAAGGTGATGTCGGGTGTCCTCGACTCTGTTCACCCACGATTCACCCCAGGAGTTCTTCCAGGAATGGTTCACGAACGACGGGTATTGCGACGCGCAGACGATCCTGCCGCGCGGTGACGTGTACTTCTGTCACTGCACCTGCGGCCGCTGGGATGTCCAGGCTCCTGACCGGGAGGCCGGCATCGCGATGGCGCGCGAGCACACCCGCGAGATCACGGAACGGGAGTTGGCGAAGCAGGCCGCCCGGCGCGTGTGACCGATCCCCGAGGGGTGACGACGCCGTCCTGCGGGTGGGCGGCGGGTCGGATCGGCGGGGCGCCGATCCG
>DATDMG010000579.1:0-11669 GCA_036518955.1 Kineosporiaceae bacterium
GATCGGCGAGGAACAGCGGCCCGGCGCCGCGGCCGTCGATCAGGCGGGGTAGGAGCCGCGCGGTGGCGGTCTGCCAGTACACATACTCGAGCGCACCGCCCTTGGCGCGGATCCGGGCCCGCTTGTCGTCCGGGTCCAGGTCGCCGATGTCCAGGGTGAGGATCTCCTCGGCGCGGGCGGCGGTCTCGTAGAGCATCCGCCACAAGGTCCGCTCCCGCAGCCGGACGTCGGGCAGATCGAACAGGCGCTGCAGCGCGGCCGGGTCGATGGCACGGGTGCGGTCGACGGTCTCATCCTGTGCGTGCTGGCCCAGGCCCTCATCGCCGCACTACGCGAACGCCTGCCCGGCCACGCCACCATCACCCCCGACACCCTGCACCGCCGGTTCCCGGACACCCCCGGCGAGATCATCAATCACGGCCACACCATCGGCGTCCACCTCAAGCGACGCACCTACTCACCCGTCCTGCGCCAAGCCGACCTACCCACCGACACCACAGTCCGCCGGTGGGGCAAACCGCACCCTGCGCTACCAGTTCGCCTGAACCTTGCGTCGAACCTCTTGCGCGGAAATCGGCTCTAATTGGTCGATGGCCGGTCAGCGATGTGCGTCGGCACAAACGAGGAACTCCGCGTTGGTGCTGACGCCCATCGCTGGGATAGCTGCGGTTCCGTAGAGTCAGGATTCACCGGCAGCATTTCGATGTAACCACATGCCCAGGCGAAGCGAATGGGCCTCTCATGAGCGACGGGTACGAGGCGACTATGGGCCTGATAGGTGTGTCGATTGGCCCGGAATCCTCGGTGGCTCGACGGCCGGGTCTGTTCGCCACCCCGACCGCCCGGATGCCCGGGAGATACCGCTCGCCGGTCAGTGAGCCGGTCGGCGGGCCGGTCGGCGGACGCCGATGACCGGCCGTCCGCTCGGGCCCCGCCTCCTGGTGCTGGTCACCCCCGCGGCGGTCCTGTTCACCCAGACGGTCACCGGACCCGCGCTCCTCCAGGGCGCCCACGACTTGGGCCGGCCCGACCTGACGACGTGGCCCGTCGGCGCGGCACTCCTTGCCTCCACCATCGGCACCCCGTTCCTGGGCCGCACCGCCGACCGCTACGGGATGGCCCGGGTGATGTGGTGGTCGCTGGCGGCGCTGGCGGCATCGAGCGTCGTCAGCGGCCTGGCGCCGACCATGGCCTGGCTCATCGCGGCGCGGGCCGGGGCCGGACTGGCGAGCGGCGGACTGCTCGTCGTGGCGGCGAGCGCGCTGCGGAACGTCGTTCCCCGGGCCGAGTTCGCCCGGTTCCAGGGCCTGAGCACGACCCTGGCGTCGGTGTCCACCGTGGTGGCGCCGGCGGTGGGCGGGTTCCTCGCGGAGAGTGTCTCCTGGCGGTGGAGCTACCTCGCCGCCGTCCCGATCGCCGTGGTCCTGATGCCGTTGCACCGGGGATTGCCGGAGGCCAGCGGTGAGCGGGGTCGGCTGGACGTCGCCGGCGGGCTTCTGCTGGTCCTCGCTTCCGGGTCCCTGCTGGCAACCGCACGAACGACGGTAGGGCCGCCCATGTACCGGGTGACGGGCACCATCCTGCTGCTGGCGGCCGCTGCGCTGGGTACGGCAGCGTTCGCCTGGCAGGAACAGAGGGCGGACCACCCGCTGGTGCACCCGGATCTGTTCGCCTCCCGGCTCTTCGCCCGGTGCAGCCTGCTCAGCACCCTCTACGGTGTCGTGCTGAGCGCGTTCCCCGTGCAACTCCAACTGTTCCTGCAGGGGCCCGCAGGCCTGCGCCCAGCCGAAGCCGCCCTGCAGGCGACTCCGCTGCCGCTGTTCACCGCGCTCGCCTCGACGCTCTACGGCCGTCTCGGCGATCGGGCCGCTGTGGGCCGCCGGTTGGCGTGGGGATACGGGGTGTCCAGCGCCGGGCTCCTCCTCGTCGTCGCGCACGTCCGTGGCGTCGGGCCGCTGCTGCCCGGCACAGTGCTGCTGGGAGCCGGCCTGGGGTTGATCCAGCCAGCCATCGGCGCCGTGGCCCTGTACGAGCTCGCGCCGTCGAGGGTGACCTCGGGCGTCGCGGTGGTCCAGACGTGCCGGACGCTCGGTGGCGCGCTGGGAGCGACTCTGCTGAGCACGCTCGTCGTCCCGAACGGCGGGAGCGGGGCGGTTTCGGGACTGTTGGGGCCGTTCGAGGTGCTGGCGGTCACAGCTCTGGCGGGCATGGCCGTGGCTGCCCCGCTGCGCACGTCCACGGTGGCGAAGCTCATTCCACGGCACCGCCGGTCGCGGAACGGCGCACCGCGTGGCACCACTGACCTGAGCGTGGATTCGCTCCTGACGTCGTGAGCACCGGGGCGGATCCCTCGACCGCGGCGAACTGAGCAGGACGCAGCAGTCGGGCATCTCCAGCTGCGTCTCGGCTTCTTTGGTGATCACGTGGTGTTGGGCGGTATGAGCCGGTGCAGGACGATCTGGTGGGTCACGGTGCGGTCGGCGGGGTGTTGTCCTGGCGACGGGGCTGGCGTCCGCATCGACCACCTCGTCCAGCACCGACGCCGGGACGTCCGCGCCAGCACTCCCCACGAGATCCGAGCCGGCAACCGCTCCTGAGCCGCCTTCGCTTCCCGTGTCGCACCAGCCACAACACCAAATGACACCCATGTAACTCTGGGGAAGCGGTATTGCGGCCTGGCCGGGCCCCGAACTCCGGGACCCCTGGCTCGGACCTCTCAAGGTTCGATCGCTGGCGCCCGATCTTCCGTCGACAGCGAATTTGACTCGCCTCGCCCCGAAGGGATCGCGATGTTCCTCAACACGATTGGACGGCGACTAGCCGCAGGATTCGCCGCGGCGCTGATCTTGCTGGGCATTCTGGGTGTGGTGGCATATCAGAAGTCCGAGTCAATTCACTCGAACCAGAAGATGGTGGTCCACACCTACCAGGTGCTCGAGGGTCTGAACAACATCCTGTCCACGCTCAAGGACGCCGAGACCGGGCAGCGTGGCTTTCTCATCACCGGGGTCGACGACTACCTGGCCCCCTACACCGCAGCGCGGAGCGCCATCTCCGGCGACATCGACGTGGTGGCGAAGCTGACCTCGGACAACTCGTCCCAGCAGGAGCGGATCGCCACGCTGCGGCCGCTGGTCGAGGCCAAGTTCGCGGAGATGCAGAGCACGATCGACCGGCGGCGTCGCGACGGCTTCGACGCAGCCCGGGGCATCGTGATGCAGAACAAGGGCAAAGCGGTGATGGACCAGATCCGCGCGTTGCTGACCGCCATGGACAGCGCCGAACGCGGGCTGCTCGGCGTCCGCAGCGCCGCCAGTGACGACGCGGTCCGCTCGACCACGGTGACCGTGGTCGTGGTCGTGCTGATCGGCATCGCGCTGTTGAGCGGGATCGGGGTACTGCTGACCCGCAGCATCACCCGCCCGATGGCCAACGTGATCGACGCAGCCGGTCGGCTGGCCCGCGGTGACTGCGACTTCACGATCGAGGTCAAGGGGGACGACGAGCCCGCCCGGGCGCTGCGCGCGGTGATCGCGATGAAGGAGAACCTGCAGGCGCTGATCAGCGACACCAAGGGGCTGGTCGCCTCGGCCGCCAAGGGCCAGCTGGGCACCCGCGTGGACGCGGACCGGCACCAGGGCGACTTCCGCGCCGTCGTCCAGGGCATCAACGACACCCTCGATGCCGTCGTCGGGCCGGTGACCGAGGTCGGGCGCCTGCTGTCGGCGATGGAGGCCGGTGACCTCACCCGGCCGATCGTCCAGCCGTACCAGGGCCAGTTGGAGGAGCTGCGTCAGGCCGCGAACAACACCCTGTCCGGTCTGGCCCAGACGTTCGGCGAGGTCGGTCGCGTGCTTGCCGCCATCGAGGCCGGCGACCTGACCCAGACCATCACCACGCAGTTCCGCGGTCAGTACGACGACATGCGGTCCGCCGTGAACAGCACGGTGGCGCGGCTCGCCCAGACCGTCTCCGAGGTCGCCACGGCCGCGGAGCAGTTGGCGGGCGCCTCGACGCAGGTCAGCAGCGCCGCGCAGTCGCTGTCGCAGTCGGCCAGCGAGCAGGCGGCCAGTGTCGAGGAGACGTCGGCCAGCGTCGAGCAGATGACCACGAGCGTCAACCAGAACAGCGAGAACGCCAAGGTCACGGACGGCATCGCCAGCAGGGCGGCCGAGCAGGCCACCGAGGGCGGCGCGGCCGTGCTGCAGACGGTGGAGGCGATGAAGGAGATCGCTACGAAGATCGCGATCATTGACGACATCGCGTTCCAGACGAACATGCTTGCGCTGAACGCCACCATCGAAGCTGCGCGGGCCGGCGAGCATGGCAAGGGCTTCGCCGTGGTGGCCACCGAGGTGGGCAAGCTGGCCGAGCGGTCCCAGGTGGCCGCCCAGGCGATCAGCGAGCTGGCCAGCACCAGCGTGCAGACCGCCGAGCGCGCCGGGACCCTCCTGTCGGAGATCGTGCCCAACATCGGCAAGACCTCCGAGCTGGTCCAGGAGATCACCGCTGTGTCCGCCGAGCAGGCCATCGGGGTCAAGCAGATCAACACCTCGGTGTCGCAGATGAGCCAGGTGACCCAGCAGAACGCGTCCTCCAGCGAGGAACTGGCCGCCACCGCCGAGGAGATGAGCGCGCAGAGCGAGAACCTGCAGCAGCTCATGGCGTTCTTCCGGCTGACCGACCAGGCGCGCCTCGGAACTCCCGCCAGGAAGGCGGCGCCCGAGGTGGCGTTCGCCGCGGCGATCCCCACCCAGCCCAAGCCGGCGAGCGCGCCGCCGGCTCGGTTGGCCGCCAAGTTCGATCGGTTCTGAGAGATGGCCGACACGACAGCCGTCGTCGAAGCGCTCAACGAGGTCCGGCCGAACGTGGATCGGCCCGTGGCGGCGTGGAGCGGCTCACGATCGGACCGGTACCTGGCGTTCGTGCTGGGCGGCGACGTGTACGCCGTGGACATCCTCGACGTCACCGAGATCATGGAGTTCCGCACCTTGACGGTGGTCCCCATGGTGCCGGAGTTCATCCGCGGGGTGATCAACCTGCGCGGGAGCGTCGTCCCGGTGGTCGATCTCGCCCTCCGCTTCGGAAAGCAGCCCACCCAGGTGGCCCGGCGAACGAGCATCCTGATCGTCGAGACCTCCGGTGCCGACGGCTCCGCGCAGCACATCGGCATCTTGGTGGACGCGGTCAACAAGGTGCTGAACTTCGGTGCCACGGAGATCGAGCCCCCACCCGCCTTCGGTGCCGGAATCCGCACGGATTTCATCAGCGGGATGGCGCGCCACAACGGTGAGTTCGTCATCATCCTCGACGTCGACAAGGTGCTGTCGCTCAGCGAGCTGCACCTGGTGACGCAGGCCATGAGGACGGTGACCGCGGCAGAAGCCACCGAGTGAGGTGATCGACACCCGACGGGGGGAACCGGACATCCCCGCGTCACCGGCCCCCGACCTGCCGAGGCAGGTCGGGGGCGTCGGCCCACCGACCCGCCTGCACGCCCCGCGCCGGATGCTGTTGTCCTGCACCGACCCCCTGAGCCCCTTTCGGACCTTAGGGAAGTGGTGATGGGGTCGGCGTGGCGATGGCGGCCCGCGATCTTCCCGCCCTGAGGGCGGCCCGCGATCCGGTTCTCGACACCGCGAAGACTCCGGCGAGCACCGTCGTCCAGGTGCAGCACTCTTCGCACCGGGCTACCTCCTCGAGGTCGAAGCCTGCGCCCTGGTGGAGGACTCCTGACGACCTCCCCAGGCTCCGCACCAGGGGCTTCACTCTCGACCATCGCATCACTCACAGTGCCCGGACCGCCTCCATCACCGTCGGTCAGGACACCCCGGTCAACCGGCCGCGGCGGCGGCCACGGTCGTGCACTGCCCGTCCACCACCAGTTCCCCCGCATGTTCCACGCTGCCGGCTCGTGATCCGCGCGCCGGCCGGGACCGCGGGCAGCGACTCGGTGAACGACTTCCTGCCGCACAACGGCTCGCGGCAGTACCAGCGCCGCTGGCCACCATGAAGATCACTAGGGTCGCCCGCTGCACGGCGAAGGGGTCCTCCGGCTGGGCCGTGAGGTGCTCGTCAGGGTGATCGTGCTGGCGGTCCCGGTGCAGGCGCGTGCCAGCCGGAAGTAGCGGCGACCGTCGCGGGCCTCCGGACGGTGTCGTCACGGCGGCTTCGGCCGTGCCGGGACGGGACGGATCACGGGATCGGAGCTGAAGCCCTGGTGGGCGGAGGCACGTCCGGCCAGGGCGGGGTCAGCCGCCGGGTGCGGCGCTGCTGCTCGCCGGCGGTTGCGGAGGTGCTCTCGCCCACTGATGGAACTCCTCCCAGACGGCCCCGTGGGCGTGACCACTTGAAATAGCCCGCTATTAGTTCTGGGAAGTCCTCCTGGCCTCGTGGATGGCGGAGGAACCGCCATGATTACCAGTGGCTACGGGCGTTCCGCGTCACGACGCGCCACACTCGACGGACCGGATGCCCATCACCAACCCGGTACGTGCACTCGGACACCAACCCCGGTCAACTTCGTTGACCCCGCAACGGGCGGGTCTGTCGGGCGGGGCATCGGGCGACCGGTGGCGCGCGCCGTCTGCGGCCGACGCTGGCAGTGTCTGCGCAGGTGGAGGCCGAACTGCGGACGCGGACGCCAGGCCGCCAGCCGTGCGTCCGCGGCAGGAGCCGGGCCGTCCGTGACCGGCGGCGCGGGGGGGTCGAAGAATCGGGCGAAGTTGTGCAGGAATGCAATACATTGCATCGGCAAATCGATCCGGGCATTCGAGGATCCGGCGGTATGGCGCTGGATTGGGGGGGTAACGGGGGATATCCCCGATCCTTTCCGGGCCCCGTGGGCGAAGACTTGCAGCGCGGGTAACGCCAACCGGTCGAGCTGACGGGGCAGTGGGACCTGGGTGACCTCCCGCACCGCGCCTACCGCCGTCCAGAGGGGTATTTATGTTCGCCTTCCGTGCCTTCCGCCGTGCCTCGCACCGCATCCGACTCTCCCTGTCCGCCGTCACCGTCGGCGCAGCGGCGCTCGGGGTCCTCGCCACCGGCTCGCCGGCCGCGGCGACCGGTGACTACGGCCCTGACACCTGCCTGCAGGGCTACGTCTGGCGTGACGCCTTCCCCGGCGACCACGTCTGCGTCACCGGGGCCACGCGGTCGCAGGCCGCCTCCGACAACAGCCAGGCCGCCGCTCGGCGCAGCCCGACCGGGGGGCCGTACGGCCCCGACACGTGCCTACAGGGTTACGTGTGGCGCGAGGCCAGGCCCAGCGACCACGTCTGCGTCAGTCCGGCGACCAGGTCGCAGGCCGCCTACGACAACGGCCAGGCCGCCGCCCGCCGGGACTCCCTGCACCTGTGGCACGCCACGTACACCAAGCCGCCGGTCTGCCACGGCGACACGTGCACGTCGACGTCCACGGACGACATCCCTCGGTTCCGCCTGTACGGCGACCACGTCAACGTCGCCCAGGTCACCGTGGAACTGCGGCGCACGAGCAACGGCCATCTCGTGAAGCGGTGGCGGGTCGACGCGCGGCCCCTGTCCGGCGCCCCCGGCGGCGGCTTCGTCCTCGACACCGGGGTGTTCGACTGCCGGCGGTCGGCCGACTCCTACTTCCAGGTGTACGACCCGGTATCGACCCGATGGTCGGTGCGGCACTACGTCTCGGCCAACTGCGCCGTCCTCTGATCCGCTGAGGTCACCCACCGTGGCTGCGTCCCGGCGCCCCGGGCCAGCGCCGGCGAGCAGGACCCCGCTCTTGGCGCCGAGCGCGATGTCCGACGTCGTGTGCCGGCGATCAGGGCGCTTACGGCGGTGGGCAGGGGAGTTCGGACATCTGGCGTGGCCGAACTCCCCTGCACGAGGCGTCGGGTGTGTCCGAAATTGTGCGTACGGTGCGACGGTGCCGGGCGGTCAGTTGGCGGCGGCCTGCCCCGAAACGTTGTGGGAGAACGTCATCAACCCTGACGACGGCCCCCGCGACCTCACTGACGCCGACGTGGTCGAGCTGACCGGTGCTACGCGATTCCGCCGCCCCCGACGGAATGACCATCGACCAGCTCAAGGACTGGACCTGTGCGTCATCGTCCGCCGCGGACGCCCCGGCGCCCAACTGTCCCTGTTCGAGGAGGCCGGGCACTACCACGATCAAGGCTCATGACTCAGCGGTTCAGTGTGAGCACACCCGGCTGGTACTTCAGGCGGCTGTAGTCAGCGTTGGAGTTGGGGTCACGCCCCTGGTAGAGGAACTGCAGATTGCAGGGATCGACGGTCATGGTCTGATCGGCGTTGCTGCGCAGCAGGTCGCCGTGGCCGATGTCGTTGGTCCAGGTGGCGCCGCTGTTGGCTTTACCGGCGAAGGGATTGCCCTCTGTTGCGGCCTGCTCCGTCCATGAACCGTCCAGGCTGCTAGCAGTGAACGAGCGGAAGTAGCGCCCATTGTTGCCCATCGCCTCGACGAGCATGAGGTACTGGTTCTGGCCCTGGACCTTGTAGACCTGAACCGCTTCGAACAGTTTGTTCATGGTGTCACTCAGCACCACCGTCGATGCTGTGCCAAAACTGCCCGGAAAGTTCTGGATGGGCATACTGGCCCGGTAGATCTTGCCATTGTCTCCGGCGAAGAACAGATACATGTTCCTGCCGTCACCGATGAGTGCCTGATCGATGGGTCCTGTTCCCGAGTCGGGAATGCCTCCGGAGAAGAGATCGTGCGCTGGCGACCATCCATCCATGGACGTGGGATCGCTCGACGTCCTGTAGGAGAAAGCGGCACCACCCCACTGATAGGCAAGTACCCAGAGGCCTTTGGGGGCGAAGTAGAAGAGCGTAGGGGCAACGGTAGGGAAGGACATCCTGTTCTGGCTCGCCGAGGCCATATCGGGCCAGTTCGCGAAGAGGCCAAAACTCATTGAACCCCACGCCGCTCCCCTGTTGTGCGTTGTCGCGTAGACGAGATGCTGGCCGTTGTAGACGACATTGGTGAAATCCTTGAGCGAGTCCCATCCCGGCCTCGGGTTCGCCAGCGGGCCGGTAGATGTCCAGCGGTACGTCGCTGGCAAGGGGCAGGTCGCACCCGTAGGACTCCCGTTTGCGCCCAAGGACCGCGAAACAGGCACAGACACTACCGCGATCCAAGCCATCGACAGGACGACCGCGAGACGAATCGAGCGAGTTCTAAGAATTCTTCTTGTGCTCATCTGATTGCTCCGATGCTGACGCAGTGGCTTTGCGAGGTGGCCTGCTTCGGGTGGTGGTGGACCGATGTTCGGCCGGGACCGACAGCGCCTGCGGCAGGTGGAGCGCCGGTATCTTGGGCCGCTCCTCAGCAGCCAGGTCGGCCGTGCCTCGCGGATCTTGGTGGCCCAACAGGTCCTCCCCGCTCGGGAATCAATTCCTCCGAAGGCGGCGAGGTTGTTCAGGGTGGCACGAGCGGCTATGGAGACGCTCGGCGGCGAGACTGGCGTCGGCATAGGTGACCCGCCACCATCACTGGGCCGGAGGGAGTGAGCGGTGTCTCCTCCAGTGCTATGCCGCACGCTCACGGCCATTCTCTGGATCGCGACGTCGGGAGCATTCTTGACGTCATGACCGTTGGTGGTGGGAGAACGACACCGCCGCGATCACCCCACTCTTGACCCATACCACGACGTTCTCGAACTCGAAGCGATGCCCTACACCGGGTACCGCGACGCCGCCGAGCATCTTCTGATCTTTCAAGGAACAATGCATACATGTGGGCGCGGATCCCGGAACTCTCGCATGGTGACCACGATGACCTGGCCGGTCCGTTTCCCGTGCACCCCTGAGACTCGCCGCCCCTGTTGTCAAGTCCGCCACTGCAGGAGCCGTCGTCCTGGACGGCTGCGTACCGCTCGCAACCGTTCATGACTTCCAGCAGCGGCACGAACCTGGCCTGTTCGGGGCTCACGGTGCAGGTCAGTCGGGAAGCCCGTGTCGTGCGGAATGGAGGCGGCGGCCGCCCCAGCTCGCGGAGGCGGCCATCCCGGCTATCGCCGCAGCGACCACCCTGGCCGCCGAAGATATGCACTTGCTGAGATGATGTGTCTGCATTTCTCGATCTTTGCGAGGCGGTGTGCGACCGTCCATGACCTGGCAATGGCTAGTGCCGGCAAAGTCGGTCACCGGACATGCGGCCGCTGGGGCCTGCCGTGCCGGGTCGCCCGAGAGAATCTGGCCCTCGGCCACGCATGACAGAACATGACAGTCCGCCGACATTCCGCCTTCGTCGTCCATCCTTGAGGACCGAGTTACCCATTTCCGGTGTGCGAAGGACGCTTTCGGGCGATCGAAACGACACGGATGGTGATCACCTTGCCTGGGGCAAGAGGGCCCCAGGCGCCCGTGGAGGTGAAGATTACTCTGAGTCGGCCCGCAGGATCTCCCCGGAGCGCTGGGGTTCTCGGAGGTCTGGCCAGAACCGGACATCGCCGAACCGTGACACGACCGGCTGGTCGCCATAGAGGGTGTGAGGTGATGGAATGAAGGCCGTGGCGCTCACAGGTGCAGAGCTAAGCCGTTCGCCGGGAGGGGAGGTATCGCACCTCCTGGGTGGGTGGCGGTGAGGTTTGGTTCCGTTCCGTCCAGTCACGATGAGGACCTCAACGTCATATCGAGGTCTGACGGCGACCGGGCCAGTGAAAGCTTGCTGCGTGGATGGCGATCGGAGCAACTGGTCTCGAGTTCACCTGTGACGCAGGCAGTGTGACCGGGCAGTATCGCCCTCATTGTCGGGAATTCATCAGCGCTACTGATGGGGCCGGAATGGAGTCGAGAAGATGAAGCGGCAAGCGACGGGTGATCGTGGAATGCCTGCCGGACGGTTCACCGGGCGCCGCCCGGTGGTTGGTGCCGTCGGCGCCTGTCTGCTCGGCGCGATGCTGATCGTCCCGGTCCTGTCCAGGGCGACAGCCGCAACGTTGGGTGCGGGAGACACCCTCGGCGGGGCGGCGGCGTCCACTGGCCGGTACTTCGGAGCAGCGGTGGATGCGAACCGCCTGCGTGATCCGCAGTATACTGCGACGCTGGACGCGAACTTCACCGCGGTCACGCCCGAGAACGCGATGAAGTGGGACGCGACCGAGCCCGTCCGGGGCACGTTCACGTTCGATGGCGCGGACATGGTCTTCGATCATGCCACGCGCAGAGGCATGAAGGTCCGCGGACACACCCTGGTGTGGCATGCGCAATTGCCCGCATGGGTGGGAAACCTGCCCACCGCCGACGCCCTCCGGTCAGCGATGAAGGCCCACATCACCGGCGTCATGTCGCACTACAAGGGCAGGATCTACTCCTGGGATGTGGTCAACGAGGCGTTCCAGGACGGGGGCAGCGGCGCACACCGCAGTTCACCCTTCCAGGATCGGCTCGGCAACGGCTTCATCGAGGAGGCATTCCGGACCGCCCGCTCGGTCGATCCGAGCGCCAAGCTCTGCTACAACGATTACAACATTGACGGTGTGAACGCGAAGAGCAATGCGGTGTACGCTATGGTGAAGGATTTCAAGGCACGAGGCGTCCCGATAGACTGCGTCGGCTTCCAGAGCCATCTGGGCAACGTGTCCACAGTGCCCGGCGACTATCAGGCCAACATGCAGCGGTTCGCGGACCTCGGGGTCGACGTCCCGATCACCGAACTGGACATC
>DATDMG010000580.1:0-22451 GCA_036518955.1 Kineosporiaceae bacterium
GGGACGTCGCCCGGCTGAGCGGTCGCTCCGGGCGTCGCCTCCTCGGTGAGCTGGGCTGCCAGTGCCGGAGCGTCGGGATAGAGGAAGCGGACTACCGCGTAGGCGAGGGCACCGCCCAGGAGTTGCATGAGGATGAACATCGGGACGGAGGAGGGGGCGATGCCTGCGAAAGTGTTCGAGAAGATCCGGGCGACGGTCACGGCGGGGTTGGCGAAGCTGGTGGAGCTGGTGAACCAGTAGGCGGCGGTGATGTAGCCGGCGACGGCGACGGCAACGTGGTTGGCGCGTCCGGCACGGACCATGCCGAAGATGACGACGACGAGTCCGAACGTGGCCACGACCTCGCCCAGCCACAGGTTCGAGGTGGAGCGGTGGTGGGTCGAGATGGACACCGCGTCCAGCTGGAACATCAGGTTGGCCACCACGGCGCCGACGAACCCGCCCACGAATTGTGCAGCGATCAGGACGAGGGCAGCCGCCGCCGGGACGGCTCCCAGAGCGAGTTCGACGAGGGTAACGACGGGGTTGAACGCTGCGGACAGCGGCTGCAGGGCGAGGATGAGCGCGATTAGCGCGCCACCGGTGATGAGGGAGTTCTCCAGGAGTTGGAGTCCCACCTGTCCTGGGGAGAGCCGGGTGGCAGCGATGCCGGAGCCAATGACGGCGGCGACGAGGAAGGCGGTGCCGAGTAGCTCGGCGCCCGCACGGCGGATCAAGGACACGGCTAACCTCCTGGTGGGAACGGGTGCCGGCGACGGGTTCGGCAGGGTCCGGGGAGTGGTCAGATATCGGAGGATGCCAGACGGTATACGGGCGTGGGGTAGCCGGGCTTGAAGGAGTTGGCCTCGGTGGCCTCAGACCGGGTGCCGGAGAGGTCGTCGGCGTGGGCGACGGCGTCCAGGACGATCTGGTCCATCAGCTCGGGCTCACAGGCGACGCGTGCGTTGACGATGGCCCGTCCCCCGGTGGCCGGAACGGTGACCGCGCGGTCGACCGTAGGCTCGGTGCCGGCGGCGGTGATGCTCAGCTTCGTCAGACCCTCTGCGGTCTCGATGGTGAGCTTGGCGTGACCGATCTCGGCCTGCCCCTCGTCGGAAGCCTGGGAGATGTGCTCCAGGACGCTGGTGCCCCATAGGAGGGGGGAGAACCCGTCCGCGACGGCGGTGAGGCGGAACTCCTGGTTGAGCCAGGCGAGCTGCGCTTCGGCGGCGGCGTACCGGTCGTAGTCGATGACCAGGTCTTGGGCCCAGGCGGCTTCGGCCTGCCACGCGGTGAGCACCGCGTCGAGGCCTGCGCCCGAGGTGGCCGAGTAGGGCAGGATGACCTTGCCGGGGTAGCGCTCCTGCAGGGTGGTCACGAGGGCGGCGCGCTCGTCGGCGTCGACCAGGTCGGTCTTGTTCACGGCGATGAGCTCTGATTCGGCGAGTTGTCTGCCGAACAGGTAGGACAGGTCCGACTCGGGTTCGCCCCGTTGGACGGCGCGGTCGAAGGCCCGCAGCCGCAGGGGGTCCACGACGGTGGTCAGGGGTGCGACGGTGAACTTGTCACCGTGGTACTCCTGCAGCGGCCGGACGACGGTAGCCTGCAGGTCGGTGCAACTGCCGACCGCCTCGGCGATGACGGTGTCGACTGTTCCGCTGGCGATCAGGTGGTCGACCACCCTCATCAGGTCTTCGAAGCGGCAGCAGAAGCAGCCGCCGATGACCTCGGCGACGTCGTCGATGCTGCTGCGGGCGAGTGTGGTGTCGACGAGTTCGGTGCCCTGGTCGTTGGTGACGACAGCGACGCGGTGTCCTTGGGCCTGCAGCGTTCGGGCGGCGGCGATCAAGGTCGTGGTCTTCCCGGCCCCGAGGAACCCACTGAGGGCGACGAAGCGAATCATGACTGCGATACCTTTCCTTGGTGATGAAGGTTGCGTGATGTCAGCCAGGACGGTCACGCCTATCTCCACCTGGAGGGGATCTTGACGTCTGGTTCCGATCGATCACCGATATTCTTAGCCTCTTCAGTTCGACTGTCAAATATCCCTCCAAGAACCCACGTCTCTTCAGGAATCCAAGTCAGAGTGGATCGGGTCACTAGAAAGAAGGGCTGTGGTATCACCGCGACGTCTACCCCGGGGTGATACCACGAGAGATTTGATTCTCGGTTCCGTGGCAATGGTCAGCTATCGTCGGTTGCCGCCATGGGTGTGAACGTTATGGGAACGGCGTCCTCGCTGGTGGCCAGGGCGTCCTGAACGCTCTGGCGGTCTTCACCGGCAGCCATGACGTAGCCGTAGCGTGCGAGGTAGCCGCGTGGCGGCAGGTGGAGATCCTGGCCGGAGGTCGCGGTGGCGAGCAGGTCAACGACAGCTGGGTGCGTTCCCTTGACTGTGCGGATATCCTCGACCGTGCAGTCGCAGGATGGGTAGAGGAATCGGATTCCCGCGTATCCGTGACGAGGCTCCTCGGGGGTGATGTCCTTTCCGACGGCGATATCGGCGGCGATCTTGGCCAGGTCGATGCCCGACGCCAGGTACCCCAACCGTGGGATGAAGTCGCCACCTAGTCGTGCATTCACCTCGACCAGGCGGGGTCCCGCGGGGGTCAACCGGAACTCGGTGTGGGTCATTCCGTCGGTGATGCCCAGCGCGGTGTGGATGTCCTGCAGTTGGGCGGTGAGAGCCTTGTCGTGCAGGAGGGGGTCGTGGGCGTCGACCAGGTGGCCGATCTCCTCGAAGAACGGATCGGAGCCGACCTGTTTGCGGGCTAGGACCAGCGGGTGGCAGCGCCCGTTCTGGACGGCGCTGTCGATGCTGATCTCGGGCCCGGGCAGGAACTCCTCCACCAAGACGGCGTCGGTTCGGGTCACTCCGGGGAAGGTCGGAGTGCTGGCGGCCATGTAGGCCTGGGGTATCCCGTCGGCGGTGTCGACGCGCAGGACGCCGATGCTGCCGGCCAGGGCACGGGCCTTCATCACGACCGGGTAGCCGATCGTCCGCGCGGCCTCGAGTGCCTCGCTGATGCCCGAGACCACTGTGGATCGGGGCTGGGGGATGCCGGCAGCGTGCAGTCGCTGCCGGGTGATGGCCTTGTCACGGCAGGCCGAGACGGCGTCGGGCGGGCTGCTGGGCAAGGCAAGCTCGGCGCAGGCGGCGGCGGTCGAAACGATGCTCCATTCGTCGTAGCAGAGCAGACCGGCGACGGGTCCGGCCGAGCGGACGTCGCGCACGGCGGCGGCCAGGGCCTGCGGGTCGCGGTGGTCGACGAGGGTCGAACCGTTCAGGTAGGGCTGCTGCCAGGTCGGTGTGGCCGAGTCGAACAGCCACACCCGGTAGGCGACGGACACGGCCGCCACGATGTACTCACGGTAGCGGCGGTCACCTGAGGCGACCAAACCGACGAGCGGAGCGTGAAGCCGGTCGGCCGCGGTGGCCTGCGGCTCGGCAGAGGCGTTCATCGTGCCCTGCCCGGTCGGTCGGCCGTGATCAGGGGCCGGGGTTGCGGTGGTCGGAGACCCCCATCACCGCATCCGCCGCGACGGGGAACCGGGTGACGCAGTTGCGGTTTACCGCATACAGGCGGGAGGTCCGGTCGCGGGTGCGGGAGACGAACCCGACGTCGAGCAGGGCCTTGAGATGGTGGGAGACGGTGGACTGACCGATGCCCAGGTCGTTGACGATGGTTCCCACCGACACCGCGGCCGGTCGCCGGCTGAGATAGCTGAGGATCATGATCCGGGTCGGGTCGGACAACGCCTGGAACCAGCTGGCGTAGGTCTCGGCTGTCTCCCGGTCCAAGGACAGTTCCCCGCTGTCGGGGTGAAGCTCCGGCCCTGGCCCGTCCGGGACAGCGGCGGGCGCCATCGCCGTCTCGGCGTTCGAGTTCCGTGGCGTGGAGGCCAACCCAGGCACGACCTCTCCCTCGCGGTCCCCGTCGCTCACCCGGGACCGCGCCCTTCGCGGGGGGTACGTCGAAACAGTTTAGCAGGAACATGCCCCCTCCTGGTCACCCGTGTCATGCTGAACAGCACGCTCTGCCGTGCCGCGGCCGGGGGTGTCTGTGGGCTTGCGGGCCTTGACGATGGCCGAGTGCATGCCGTCCGCCGCGTCCGTGAGGAAGGTGATGGAGGCGTCGACCAGGCCGGCGTCCCTGATCACCTGCCGGTACTCCGAGACCGACAGTGCGCCGGCGATGCACTGGGCGCGGCTGCCGCGTTCGGCCCGGTCCTGCGCGGTGAGGTGGTCCTCGGCGACGACGTCGGCGATGCCGACGCGGCCTCCAGGTACCAGCACCCGGGCGATCTCGTCGAAGACGGCCTGCTTGTCCGAGGACAGGTTGACGACGCAGTTGGAGATGACGACGTCGACGGTCTCGGCCGGTAGCGGAATGGCCTCGATCACGCCTTTGAGGAGCACGATGTTGTCGATCTCGGCGTCCTCGATGTTGCGGCGGGCCAGAGCCAGCATCTCCTCCAGGAAGTCCAGTCCGAACACCTGCCCGTACGGCCCGACCCGGCGGGCGCTGAGGACGACGTCCAAGCCGCCGCCGGAGCCGAGGTCCAGGACGGTCTCACCCTCCCGCAACTCTGCGACCGCGGTCGGGTTGCCACAACCCAGGCTGGCCAGGAGCGCGGCGTCTGGAGCGCTGCCGTGTCCGATGTCCACGTACGCACCCGGGCCGAAAGGCTGCTCCGGTACGGACGGCGGGCAGCACGACGACGGAGCGGTCGCCTTGGCGCGGTAGTAGTCTTGGACGTCGTCCGGCGGCACAGGGACGGCTGCAGCGCCAGATGTGGAGGTGTCGGTCATACCGGGGCCTTTCGAAGGTCAGCCGTTCCCGCAGCAGGCGCTGGTGGACGCGGTGGAGACGATCGGCAACGCGGCCGGCGCCGGCTGGTCGCTGAAGGCGACCCGGCGCGCCGCACCGAAGGAGTCCAGGAGCCGGGCCGCTGACGGGCGCAGCGCGGAGTCGGACAGCAGGACGGCAGTGGTGATCGATCGGCTGGCGCATCCCCGCAGCCGCTTGGCCTGGTACGCGCCCGCTCCGAACTCCACGGTGTGCAACCCCTCGCCGTACCCGTCCCGCACCGGGGAGTTGAGGACCATCGCGAAGTAGACGCCGCTACGGTCCCCGATCCGCTCGTAGTCGAACCCGGCCCATTTCGGCAGGAGGCGGTGCCCCTTGCGCAGCACGACACAGGACGCGACGACGTCGCCGTCGAGCCGCCCGAGGTAGGCACGCACCTCGACACCGGCGTCGAGCAGAACCTCCAGCATGGTGCTGATGTGGACCGGCTCCTCACCCGCGCCGTTCTTCTCCCGGTTGAGACAGGTCAGGTCGGCGATCCGGGACACGTACGGCCGGATCGCCTCACCGTCGACGCGCTCGGTCCGCACCCCGCTGGCCGCGAACCGCCGTTCGTCGCTCCTGACGCGTTGGCGCTGCTTGGCGGGCAGGGAGGCGACGTGCGCCTCCCAGCCGTCCGCAGCCAGGGTGACGTAGTTCTCGAACCCCCAGAACGTCGAGTGGCCGCCCGCGTCGGTCAGCGCCCGGACGAGGGCGTCGTTGCCGACGCGATCGGGGATCCACGGTGCGGCGACACTGCGGATGCCGGCCTCGAAGGCGGCTGGCACCAGGCGCTCGACCATCGCGGCGAACAGGTTCCGGGTCCAGAAGTTGTAGGCCACCTCGGTGCGGTATCCCAGCGGGGAGCCGAGCAGGAGGGTGGGGAAGAAGGCTTCCGTCCCCATCGCGTCGACCTCGCTGGTCTGCTCACAACCCACCTGCACGCCGCAGCACACCGAGTCACCGGACGGCGGCTGCCAGCCCAGATAGGTACGCGGGTCGTGGTCCACCGCGGGAGGAGACGTCAGGACGTACCCGGGCAGCAGCGAGACCTCTCCCCTGCCGCGCCGCGCGACGGTGTGCCACGGCTTGGCCTCCGGCATCGCCCGTTCGGTCGCTGCCAGCCAGGTCGGTCCGACGTAGGGCCAGCTGTCGGTGAGATCCGCCAGCTCTCCTGCCCAGTCCAGCTGTGGCAGGCCCTCACCGACGTGGACACTCACCCGATGGGATCCGCCCATGGAACCCTCCCGTTCCCGATAGAACGATCTTCCCTGCCGCGGAGTCCGCCGACCGCCCCCGGGCTTCGGTGGTGAGCTGGGTCAGCACTTCACGCAGCAGCGGACGGCACCGACATCCTCAGCGGCGGCCCGGCGCTCCTGCCACAGCTGTTCGACCCGCCGATCCGGGTGGCGCCACTCGACGAAGAACCCCCGATCGACCCAATGGATGTCCTGCATCCACGGCGAGGTCAGCAGCGGGGAACCCTTGAACAGCAGCAACCGCGTCTGCAGGGCCGTCGGCTCCACCACACGGGACAACTCGGTCTCGATCAAGAAATCTTCGAAAGTGAGCAGTTCATCGTGCTCCACCCAGGGAGTGAACGGGATGAAGGTTGGATTCAACTGCACACCGATACTCTTTGCCCGGGCGATAGCAGCCCGCATGTCCGCGACGTCGATGCCCTTGTCGAAGATCCGCAGGATCCTGTCGGAGGGAAACTCCAGCGCCGAGGTTATGCGCCTCAACCCCGACCCGACGAGATCCTCCAGCAGGTGCGTGTAGTCCAGGATGTGGTCCACCCGGGTGGTCAACTCGAACGTGGCTCCCGGAACGTCCGCTGCGATACGGCGGATCACCTCGACCCCGATCTTGCGGGAGTTGAAGAACTCGGCGTCAATGAAGCAGAAGTGCCGGACACCTTCCTCTGCCAGTTGGCGCGCATCCGCCAGGACGGTCTCCAGCGCGTACGCGCTCACGCCACCGTCATAAGCGCCGTACACCGAACAGTAGGTGCACTTGTGGTGACAACCGCGCGACACCTCGATGTTCCCCAACAGGCCGAACGGGCCATGATGGGCGGGATAGTGCACCAGCGACGGGAATAGATCACGCGCCGGCAGCGCCGGGCCGATGCGGCGCCGCGGTCCGCGCGGGCGAACCCCCGCCGGCGTGGCCAGTGCAGGGATCTGATCGAACTGAAGATCACCCCGAGCCGCCGCCACCAACTCGGCGGCGACGATCTCCGGTTCGTCGAACAGCACGCCGTCGACGAGGCCGAGAAAACCGCGAGCGTTCATCTGCGCATACTGTCCGAAGGCCACCAGCAGGGTCGCCGGACAAGCCCCCCGCAGCCGACGCGCCAAGTCGACGGCTCGCTGCAGGCCCTCGAACTGCTGGACCGACAGGAGAACCATGTCGAACGGCCCGTCGGGCAACGCATCGGGGAATACATGGGCATCCCAAGCCACGACATCGGCATGATGCTCACGAAGGGACGCCGCAGCACAGGCGGACGCCAAAGGCTGAAGCTCTGCCTCGAAGGAGGAGACGACGAGGGCGCGAGACAGTGGCACTGAACCCCCCCGGGCAACGCACTACTGGGCCTGGGCTGGCGCGAGTCGGTCATCGTTGACCATGCGCACCATCGAGAAGACTTGCACGCTCCGAAGACTTGCACGCTCCACCAGTATGTGTCAATGCATCGATGCACATGGTTATCACCGTTTGCCAGGGTTTGCACCATCGGGTCGATGACGCAGCGTGGCGACCCTGGCGCCCAGGGAGCGGCTGGCGTTGACGATCGAAACAAGCATCGACTATCATCGATGGTTGATGGAGTGCTCAGTTGAAAGGTACGGGCCCATGGATCGCCTCTCGGAGATCTTCAGCATCGCGTCGAGCGACTTCCTGGAACTGCTGCCGTGGTTCTTCATAGCGATCCTGATCGGCGCCAGCGTCGACATCCTCTACCTGGACATCGTCGCCCGCAGATCCTTTCGCAAACATGGACTCCTCGGAATCCTTTTCACCACCGGAATCGGAGCGTTCAGCCCTTTCTGCTCCTTCACCGTCATTCCACTGATCCGTAAGCTTCTACGCGGCGGCGTCCCGCTGTCGGCGGTCATGGCCTTCTGGATCGCGTCCCCCGCCATGGACCCCCCGATCTTCGCGCTCACCGCCGCCAAGATCGGGATTCCACTCGCCACGGCCCGCCTCCTGGCCGCGCTCGCCCTCTCGATAGGGGCCGGAATCATCATCTTGGCCCTGGAGAAGCGCGGCATGTTCCGAGACGTCCTGCGTCGCCAGGACGAGGCACTGCTGAAGGCCCGGGAACTCGTCCCCACCTCGACTGCCGCCGGCCCCGTTCCGGCCCTCGCCGGCGCCTCGACCAACATCCTGGCTCCCGGCACGACCCTCGACACCAAGCCAGCCAGCGGGAACACCTGCGACAGCACGACCGCCGAGACCGGCGCCGGCTCGTCGCGCTCCAGCAGTAACGCTCCCTGTGCGAGCGACGAGGACGCCGACGACGACACTCCCTGGTGGCCCACGGCGAAAGCCAGTCTTCGCACACCCCGGAATTGGAAGATCACCGGGAGGAACATCTGCCGGGATTCCGCGAACCTCGGGAAGTGGCTTCTCTTCGCCTGCGTCTTCGAAGCTCTCATCCGGGTCTTCGTGCCCAATAGCCTTATCACGAACACTCTCGGCGGCGGACGCGGCCTCCTGGCCATCCCGCTGGCCACCCTCATCAGCATCCCCCTCTACCTGAACGGCGTGGGCGCGATCCCGATCGTCGGAGCTCTCCTGGCCAAGGGGATGGCCGAGGGCGCGGCCGTCAGCTTCTTGCTGGGCGGGGCGGTCACCACCATCCCTGCGATGGTCGCCGTCCGGAGCGTCGTCAAAAACCGCGTCTTCGTCGCCTACCTCGCATTCGGAATCGTCGGCAGCATCCTCCTGGGATTCACCGCTCAAATCCTTCTGTAGAACCCCCGACCAGGCCTCTCGGGAGAATCCGCGATCATCATCCCTGCTCCAGACCGTCGCGGGACTGGCAGCTGATGAGCCGGAGACCCGACGGCCGATCACGACATGGAGCACACTCCGTGTCGACCGGCGGCAGGAAGAGCTCCCCTCCTCCTACCGCCCTCCTCCCGCCGACGGAAGGTCGGCCCGGCGGCCGTGCTGCGCAGCGACGCCTGCCGGGCCCGCCACACGGTGAAGAAGCCCACGGCGGCGATCACCAGCCCGGCCCACTGATCGAACACGCTGCGGCGCAGGGCGTCCGTGACGTTGGTGATCAACGGGTCGAAGACGCTGAGGAACCGCGGCTCGAAGCTGGAGCCGAGCATCGCGCCGGTGGCCGCTACCACCGCCTTGGGCACGGTGAACAGCCAGTTCGCCACGGTGCTGCCGACGCTCGCCTCCGGCGACCCGGCGCAACCCAGGTCGTAGGTGTTCCAGCGCAGCCCGGCGTAGCCGTACTGCTCGTGGATCGACGTCGTCACGCCGGGCGTGAACGGGCTGGCCGCCGAGGCCGTGGACGGCAGCGCGACCTCCGCGAGCGTGAGCCCGACGAAGGCCAGCACGAAGTCCGCCGGAACGCCTTGCGCACTCCGGCCAGGCGGACGGCGGCCGCCTCGCGGCCTGCGCCGGGCTGCTCGGGCTCGTCGGGCCCGGGAGCGGATCGGGGCGGATCGGCGGCCCCTGCTCCGCCGCCGGGCCGGCGCCCGGTCACCGGTGGTGGCCGGCGGCGCGCTCGCGGCCCTGGCCTACGAACTCCTGGCCGTCCGGCACGCCACACCCGGGCAGCTGTGGTCCGGGCTGGTCCTGGAGGGGTGCGGGATCGGGCTGGCGTTCGCCGGGATCGCCGCTGTCGTGGTCGAGAGCGTGCCGGCCGACCGGACCGGCGTGTCCAGCGGCATCAACACCATCTGCCGCACCGTCGGCGGCGCGATCGGCACCACAGTCTGCGGCGCCCTGCTCGCCGCGTCCACCGCGACGTCCGGGACCGGGCACCCCGGCCCGCACGCGTACACCCTGGCGTTCGCCGGGTTCGGCCTCGCCCTCGCCCTGTCGTCGCTCGTGGCCACCCGGATACCCAGGATCCTCAGTTCATCGACGGCGTGCTGCCGATCCTGCGGGACTGGGACCTGTTCCCCCACGAGTACACCGGCCGCACCCTGCGCGACCACTACGGCCTCCCCCGCCCCGCGGCGCGGCCCCACCCGGCCTATTCCGGATAGCTATGGGGGCCGATTGGTGGCGATGGCCGGCGAACGCCTTCACCCGCCCCGGTGGGTCGAGATCAGCGCCGTCTGCACCGATCCGGCTCACCGCGGGCAGGGCCTCGCCAGCCGCCTGGTCCGGGCCGTGGCACACGGCATCCGGGCCCGCGGCGAGCAGTCCTTCCCGCACGCCGCGGCCACGAACTCGGGGGCCATCCGGCTCTACCTGGCGATCGGGTTCACGCTGCGGCGCGAGACGACCTTCACCGCCGTCCGCAGCCCGGCGTGAGCGACCATGCGCGCCGGGCGAGGCGGCTCACGGTGTCGGTCGCCAACCCAGCGCCGGGCCGAGCCGGGTGGCCATGTCGGCGAGGATCTGCTCGTAGTCCTCGGGCTGAAAGGTGAACGGCAACGCGAAGGCGACCTCGTCGACCTCGCGGAAGGCGGCGTGCGCGGTCAGCCGCTCGGCGATCTGCTCGCTGGTGCCGACCAGGTCGGGCGCGAACAGCAGCCGGGCCGGGCCTTGCGGAGCGGCGGTGCGCGGTGTCCGCTCAACGGCGTAGGCGTGGTACCGGGCCCGTTGCTGCGGCGTCGCGCTGTCGGTCGGCACCACCACCAGGCCCTGGGAGACCCGGGCCTGCTCGCCGTCCGGGTGGTGGGCGCGGAAGGTGCGGATGTGGGACAGCTGAATCTGCTCGAAGTCCTGCGACTCCTCGGCCCGCACCACGCTGCTGCACAGCAGGTTCATGCCGTGCTCACCAGCCCACCGCGCCGAACGCAGGCTGCCCCCGCCGTACCACATCCGGCGGACCAGGCCCGGTGAGTGCGGCTGGACCCGGTCGGAGAACACCTCGAAACCCTCCGTGCCGGGCCCGTCGGTCACCGGGACGCCGCGCACGCACGCCAGCAGCCGCTCCACCCTCGCGTAGCTGAAGTCCTCCTGCTCGGCGGTGTCGGGGTAGAGCGCGTGCCGCACCCGGTCGTAGTGCCTCGGCGGACCGACGCTGATCCCCGGGTTGAGCCGCCCCCCGGACAGCACGTCGACCGTGGCGAGATCCTCGGCCAGCCGCAGCGGGTTCTCCCAGCCGAGCGGGATCACCGCCGTCCCGAGGTCGATCCGGGTGGTCCGCTGGGAGGCGGCGGCCAGCACCGCCACCGGTGAGGAGATCCCGAACTGCAGGTGGCGGTGGCGTACCCAGGCGCTGTCGAAGCCCAGCCGCTCCCCCAGGGCGATGATCTCCAAGGTGGACTCGTGGCCGCGGCCCGGGTCGGCCTCCTCGAACAGGCCGATGGTCAGGAAACCCAGCTTGCGCAACGGTCGGGGGGTCGAGGGCACGGGCTCTCCCAGCACGAAGTGGCGGTCCCGAGGACCCTAGTGCACGAGGAGCTGCCGAAGCGGTCCTGGACCGGTCCCGACGCAGGCTTCGGGGATTCGAGGACGGGCATGGCAACCTCCGTCCGGTCGGAGTCCAAGGGCTACCCGGTACGGTCGACCTGGACGCCGCACCCCGGACGTCGTCGGTGCCGTCGCCGCTGCGCAGGGCCGCCCGCTGTCCCCGGGCGGAGGCCGATCCGGGCGCGGGGGGCGCCGTCCTGGTGGCGAGAGAAACTGGGGTGGGAGTGAGCCTCGGTTTCTTGAGTTTCATGGTGCACAATGCGGGTCATGGCCATCGTCGGACGAGGCAGTATTCGATGAGCGACCGGTCCTGGGGGTTCCGGACGCGCGCGCTGCACGCGGGGGGAGTGCCCGACGCCACGACCGGCGCCCGAGCCGTGCCGATCTACCAGACGACCAGCTTCGTCTTCTCCGACACCGAGGACGCGGCAGCCCTGTTCGCGCTGCAGAAGTTCGGCAACGTCTACAGCCGGATCGCCAACCCTACGGTGGCGGCGTTCGAGGAGCGGATCGCCAGCCTGGAGGGCGGTCTGGGTGCGGTGGCCACGAGCAGCGGCCAGGCGGCCGAGTTCCTCACCTTCGCCACCCTCGCCGGCGCGGGCGACCACATCGTCTCCTCGGCGTCCCTGTACGGCGGCACGGTGACCCAGTTGGACGTGACGTTGCGCCGCTTCGGCGTCGACACGACGTTCGTGCGCGGGAGCGATCCCGCCGCTTACGCCGCGGCGATCCGGCCGGAGACCAAGCTGATCTTCGCAGAGGTCCTCGCGAACCCCTCGGGGGAGATCGCGGACGTCGCCGGGCTGGCCCAGGTCGCGCACGCCGCCGGCATCCCGCTCGTGGTCGACGCGACCACGGCCACGCCGTTCCTGTGCCGGCCGATCGAGCACGGTGCAGACATCGTCGTCCACTCGGCGACGAAGTTCCTCGGCGGCCACGGCAGCACCCTGGGCGGCGTGGTGGTCGACTCCGGCACCTTCGGGTGGGGTGACGGCAAGTTCCCCTCGTTCACCGAGCCGGTGCCCTCCTACGGCGGCTTGAGCTGGTGGGGCAATTTCGGGGAGTACTCGTTCATCACCAAGCTGCGGTCGGAGCAGCTACGGGACATCGGGGCGAGCCTGTCCCCACACAGCGCCTTCCTGCTGCTCCAAGGGGTGGAGACGCTCCCCCAGCGGATGGCCGAGCACGTCGCCAACGCCGCCGCCATCGCCCGGTGGTTGGAGAGCGACGACCGGGTCGCGTGGGTGGCCTACCCAGGGCTGGCCAGTCATCCGCACCACGCGCGGGCGTTGCGCTACTTCCCCGACGGTGCCGGGTCGGTGTTCTCCTTCGGGGTGCGAGGGGGCCGGGACGCCGCCCGTGCTTTCATCGAGGCGCTGCAGCTGTGCAGCCACCTGGCCAACATCGGTGACGTCCGCACCCTGGTGATCCACCCGGCCTCGACCACGCACCGCCAGCTGAGCCCCGACCAGCTCGCGGCCGCCGGCGTCCCCGAGGACCTGGTACGCATCAGCGTGGGTCTGGAGGACCTCGACGACATCCGCTGGGATCTGGAGGCCGGCCTGACGGCCGCCTCGAAGGTGGAGGCACCGTGACGGACACCACGACCCGCTGGACCTCGCCAGGGGCCGTCGAACGGCTCGGGATCCTTCGCCGAACCCGGACGGTCGCCCTCGTCGGCGCCTCGGACAACCCCGCCCGCGCCAGCTACTTCGTGGCGACCTACCTGTTGTCCAGCTCCCCCTACGAGGTGTGGTTCGTCAACCCGCGCGTCCGCCAGATCCTGGGACGGCCGGTGTACGCCTCGCTCGCCGACCTCCCCGCGGCACCCGACCTGGTCAGCGTCTTCCGCAAGCACGCCGACCTTCCCGGCGTGCTCGACGAGGCGATCGCCGCGCAGGCCCGCGTGTTCTGGCTGCAGCTCGGACTCTGGCACGAGGACGTCGCCGGGCGTGGCACCGCGGCCGGGCTCATCGTCGTCATGAACCGATGCCTCAAGATCGAACATGCCCGGTTCGCAGGAGGCCTGCACCTGGCCGGTTTCAACACCGGCGTCATCACCTCCCGTCGCGCAGTCCTGTGAGCTCGCCCGCGAGGGAGCCCGTCCCCGCTCCCGTGGCTGATGGCGGCCCGTCAGGACGATTCACGACGTTGTGCCTGACGCCGGGCGGACCGCTGAGGCCGGATCCGTCAGCGCGGGACCCGGCGGCGGCCGTTGCGGGGAGCTTCAGCGCTCAATGCCTCCCGGGTGAGCCGGCGGAAGCTCCCGTCGTGGTACAGCAGGGGATCCGCGGTGTCCGCCGGCCCCCCTACGTGCAGGACCTTCACCACCACGATCGTGTGGTCCCCGACGGTCAGCCGGTCCTCGATGGCGCCTACCAGCCACGACACGCAGCCGTCCACGATCGGGACCCGCCGCGGCCCCGGCGCCCACACCGTCGGCGCGGCGAACCGGTCGGCGCCGCTACGCGCGAACGTCGCGGCCAGCTGCACCTGCTCGGCACCCAGCAGGTGGATGCCGACGTAACGCGCCAGCGACACGGTCGGCCAGCTCGAGGAGGTGTGGGCAATGTTGAACGACACCCGCGGCGGGTCGGCGGACACCGAGGCCAGGGAGGTCACGGTGACGCCCACCGGACCGCTCGTCCCGTTCGCCGTCACCACCGCCACCCCGGCCGCGTGCCGCCGGAAGGTACGCCGCAGGTCCTCCGGCGACGCGAACGGCAGCTCCTCGAACACGAGGTACTCCGCCCCCATCGCCTGCCGCTCCGGGCACACGCTCACCGGACCGCCTCGGCGGTCGTCCGCGGGAGGCCGTCGAGCGGGCCCCCCGCGCCGAGCAGGGCCCGCAGCGCCGGTCGGGCACCGTCCAGCCACGCCCCGATGACGTCGTCAGGGTCGGCCAGGTCCCGCTCCTGGACGACCACGGCGGCCGTCGGCACCAGCGCACCCAGTTCGACCAGCAGAGGCCGCAGGTGGACATCGGCGGCCAGGGTGTGCGCCGGCGAGCCGACGGTGATCAGCGGGACGGCGACGGTCCGGCGCAGTGCGCCGGCGGCGACGTGGTCCAGGAACGCCTTGAGCAGCCCGGTGTAGCTGCCCTTGTCCGTGGGAGTGGCGAGCACGGCCAGGCGCGCCCCGTGCAACCGCGCCAGAGCGTCCGCGTATCGCTGGCCCGAGCCTTCACCCAGCGGAGCGCCCGCCGTGGTCAGCAGCTCCCCCAGGTCCACGACCTCGGCCGGAGCCAGGTCCTGCCCCGCGTCGGAACCCAGGTCGGCGATGACCGCCTGCAGCACCGCCCGCGCCACCGTCGCCGTCCGTGACCCAGGCCTCGGGTTGCCCACGACCGCCAGCGCGCCGGGCATCAGGCACCGTCCGGACCGGCGCCGACCAGGCGCGTGAGCACCGGGGTGGCGTTCGCGAACAGGTCCAGCACCGGGCAGTGGGTGTCCACGGCGCGCTGCAGCTCGGCGTACCGCTCAGGCGCCTCCGGCCCGGTCAGGCGCACCTGCAGCCGCACCCCGGTGAACCCGGGCCGCACGCCGTCGTCCAGCCCGAAGAACCCGCGCACGTCCAGGTCGCCCTCCGCGGTGACCTCGATGTCGTCCAGTGCCACGCCGAGCCGGGCCGCCCAGAACCGGTAGGTGACCACCTGGCACGAGATGAGCGCGGCCAGAGCATGCTCCACCGGGTTGGCGGCGGCATCGCCCCCTCCGAGCGCGGGTGGTTCGTCGACGGTCAGCCGGTGCCGGCCGGTCTCAATCCGGGTCAGGACGCCGTCCGCGCCAGTACCGGCGGCCCGGAACACCACCTGGGCCGCGGTGTCGCTCGCGGCGACCGCGTCCTGGGTGGCGTCGAAGATGCCCCGCAGCGTCTGGTCGGCGTCGGTCCTGGTCTGGGTTGTGGTCACCTGTGCTCCCGGTGGTCGGTGGCCGGAGTGATGAGGAAGGGCACGTGATGAGGAAGGGCAGGTCCGAGTGGGCCCGGTGCGCGCTGCAGCTCAGGCGGCCGGGTCGCGGCGGTGTGGCGCGTCCCAGTCGGCGAGGGGAACGCCCAGCCGGGCGAAGGTGGTGAAGTCCGTGCTGTCGCCGAAGGCCGGTTGCTGGTACAGGTCGCGGGCGTAGGCCCACAGCGTTGGGTAGTCGGTCAGCCGACGGGGGCCGATCGCGCCGTCCGCGTTGTAGGTGACGTCGAACCGGACCAGCGTGACCCACAGCCGCACGTCCGACTCGGTGATCCTGTCCCCCTGCAGGTAGCGCGAGCGCTGCAGGCGCTCGTCCAGCTCCGCGAACCTCGCGTAGAGCGGCGCGCGGGCGGCGTCCGCGTCTGACCCGGTACCGGCGGCGGTGCTCGCCCCGTGGTTGACGGCCACCAGGAGTCGTTCGTTCAGCGCGTCGATCGCGGGCCGCAGCGCCACCGGGTAGGTGTCCGTGCCCGGTTCCGCCCAGGGCTCGAAGGCCGTGGTCAGGTCGATCGTGATGTCGCCGAAGGTGTTGCTGACGATGCGCCGCGTCGTCCGGTCCCACAGCACCGGCACCGAGACATGGCCGTCGAATCCGGGCTCGGTGGCCTCGTACGCCTGCCGCAGCAGGGTGAAGCCGTTGACCGGGTCGGGACCGGTCTGCTCCCGGAACGCCCAGCCGCGCCCGTCCCGGGCGTGGTCGACGTAGGACAGCGACACCACCCCCTGCAGGCCGCGCAGCGCCCGCACGATCACCGTGCGCTGCGCCCAGGGACAGAACCACCCGGAGTAGAGGTGGTAGCGGCCCGGTTCGGCCGGGAACTCCGCGTCGGTTCCGATGCGCCCGGCGAACCGGTGGAGCGGGCGCGGGTCGGCGGGGTCGCGCCGGATCCGGTACTCCGCGTGCCGGGTGACGTCGACAGCGTCCGCGAACGGTCCGGGCGTGGCGGCCGCCGCCACGGTGCTGTCGGTTGCGGTGCTGGCGGTTGCCGTGCTCACCAGTCCTGCCCCTCCTGCTCCTCGGCGGTGACCACGAGCTCGCCGTCCACCAGCGCGTAGCGCCGCATGGCGGTCAGGCGCGGCGCGTACACGTGCAGAGTCACTGCGGGACGGCGACCGCGGGCCACCACGTCGTGCACATGCTCGGGACCGAACGCCCGCAGCTGCCCGGCCCCGAACCGCCGGGTGATCAGCCGTGGTCGACCGGCACGGGTGGGGTCGCGCAGGACCGGCAGGTCCTCGTCGACCGTTCCGGCCAGGACGGCGAACGCCCCGGCGCACCCGCCGTGGTCGTGCAGGGCGGTGGACTGGCCCGGCAGCCAGGTCAGCAACCAGGCCTCCCACCCGGGTGCGGTGACGATCCGGGTGTGGAACCGCGGTTCGGTGAACCGCACCCGCGGACGCCACAGATCGGGCCGCTCCACCAGCGAGCGGGCGATCTCGCGTGGCGCGAGGGGGATCACCGGATCTCGTCGATCGGGGCCGCCCCCCGGTGCCGTGGCAGCGGCGGTGCTCGAGTCGCTGCTCGAGTCGCTGCTCGAGTCGCTGCCCGGGACGGTGACGGGCGTCCGGGCGGGCGCAGCGGTCAGGACGGTGCTCGTGCGTGCCATGTGGTTCCTCGACAGTCCTCGTCGCGGGACTCCGGAACAGAGTCCGCACTTGCGGCGTGGGTTCACGCCACCAGGTCGTCACCCGGGGGCACCCCGCTGCGGAAGGGGGTTGCCGGCCAGCGAGCCGGGACTTCGCGCTGGCACTCAGGACCTGATAGCAGCGTAACGACCCGACGCAGTCTTGTCTATCGCGTTGGTCTAGTTAATGAGGATGCCCAGGTCGCCGGACCGCCGTCCTGGACCAATCGGTCCCGAACCGTCCCACCGAACTCCCGACGTCGGCAGACTGCCCGGACGGCGCGACGCCGAGCGTGAGGTCGAGGTGGATCCGGGCACGAGTGACCCTGACGGTCCGTGCCCCACGAGCGCCGGCGGCCAGGGCCCGAAGAGTCCACACCCCGGGCCTGGCGTGGAACCGGAACTGCCCCTGTGCACCGGACACCACCTCGGCTCTCAACTCTCCGCTGCAGTCGAGCAGCCGGACGTACGCACCTGCGGCCGGCTCACCGTCGCGACGGACCGACCCCTCGATCACGACGTCCTGGCTCCCGGCCCGCGCGGCGGCACCGGCGGCCCGGATCCCGCCGGCTACCGGAGCGCGGCTGGTCAGCTCGACGACCAGGCTCGTCACGCTTGCCCCCTCCCCACGATCAGGCCGGGACGGCGATCGGCGAGTAGTGCGAGGCGTCGCCCGTGCGGGCGGTGCTGGCGACGCCGTCCACCGAGACCGGGATGTCCCCGGCAACGGTGACCCGGTGCAGCAGCCGCGGGGCGTCGCCGTAGTCGTCGACGGCGTAGTGCTGGGTCGCGCGGTTGTCCCAGATCGCGATGTCCCCGGGTCGCCAGGACCAGCGCACGGTGCCGGTCGGCGAGCGCCTGCAGCGCCGGGTGCAGCGTCTGGTACGCGCGCACGGTGTTCGCCCAGACCGTCGTCCCACCGAACGGGGGCAGGGTGATCGCCAGCAGCGCCCGGCGCAGTTCGGCCACGAGCACGGGATCGAGATCCCGGCCCGCGACCAGTCCCCGGACCTCCGCTCCGATGTGCAGCCCGACCGGCAGCACCTCCAGGTGCCGGTCACCGCCTCCGGCAAGGCTCCGCGAGGTGTCCTCGACGATCTGCGTCATGGTTCATGTCCTTCCGTGGGGATCCTTCACCGGCCAGGCACGAGGCCGGCGTCTCAGGAGGTGGGCAGTGGGGGCATCAGGGCGTGCCGGGCGGTCGGCGTGCGCCCGTTGCCCCAGCCGAGCGCGGCCCGGTAGCTGCCCAGCAGCCCGGTCGCGATCAGGTGCGCCGGGTCCGTCTGGGGCGCCCCTGGCTCGAGGGGCTCCACGGGTGCGGCGACGAACAGCGCGTCGGTGGGACAGTAGGCCTCGCACAGGTAACAGGTCTGGCACGACCCCTGCCGCTGGATGACCGGGACCCCTCCCGGGCCGCGCTCGAAGACGTCGGTGGGGCACACGTCGATGCAGACGTCGCAGCCGATGCACCGATCCGCGACGACCACCTCGATCAACGGGCCACCTCCCGGGCCTGGTGCCGGTGCCTTTCAGGCGACCGCATCGGTGACCTGCCCCGCCGCGTCGGGCGCGACGCTCCGCGCGCTCGGCCGGTCGTTCTCGGGCTGAACGTGGATTGCGTCCAGTCCCGAGACGGTCAACCGGTGGTGCTGACGCGGGTCGGCGGCGGGGTGGTCGAGCCGCTTGTGCATCCCGCGGGACTCGGTGCGCGCCAGGGCGGCGGTGTACATCCACCGGGCGTGCCCCGCCATCGCGGCGGCCTCGCGGGCCCGGAACCGGTCGGCGCCGTCCCCCCGCAGGTGCCCGCGGACCTCGGCCCAGACGGCGTCCAGCGCGGCCAGGGCCGGGGTCAGCCGGCTGCCGTGCCGCAGGTAGTTCTTCTCGTACGGCATCACCTCGGCCTGGACGGCGGCGACCACCGCCCGCGCGTCGAGCCCGGAGCTGCCCCCGGGGCGCAGGCCCGCGGCGCCGGCCGGCCGGCCCGGCGGGCGGCCGGCCGGGGCGTGTCGCACCCCGTGGACGGCGGCGGCGCGACCGGCCCACGATCCGGACGAGATCGCCCAGGCCGCGTTGTGGCTGCCGCCCCCGGTGAAGCCACCGCAGATCAGCTCCCGCGTCGCGGTGTCCCCGGCGACGTACAGGCCCGGCACGCCCGCCGAGCAGTCGTCGTCGAGCACCCGGACGCCGCCGGTGCCGCGGACGGTCCCCTCCAGGACCAGCGTGATCGGGAACAGGTCGGTGAACGGGTTGATGCCCTGCCGGTCGAAGGGCAGCAGGAAGTTGGGCTGGTCGAGCCGGATCGCGCGCTGCGTCGCCTCGTCGGCCTTGTCCAGCCGGCACAGCACCGGCTCCTGCAACAGCGCCCGGGCGATCACCGACCGGCCTCCCTGGCTGCGCGCGCCCTCCAGGACAGAACCGTCGGAGCGGTAGAACGTGCCGAAGGAGTAGTAGGCGGTCTTGGTGACCGACGTGAAGGACGGCGCAATGGCGTAGGCGTTGGAGAACTCCATCCCGGACAGCTGCGCGCCCACCTCGACCGCCAGCAGCGCGCCGTCCCCGGTGTCCACGTCACAGCCCAGCGTCTTGGACTGGAACGCGCACCCCCCGGTGGCCAGCACCACCGCCCCGGCCCGGACCTCATATTCCTCCCCCGACCGCCGATCCACCCCGCGCCCGCCGACCACCGCGCCGTCGCCGTCCACCAGCAGCTCCAGCAACGGGCTGTGGTCCAGGATCCGAACACCCAGACGCTGCACCCGGATGCGCTGGCGCCGCATGTAGTCCGGGCCCTGCAAACCGGTGCGCCGCTGCCGCCCGGTCTCGTCGACCGGGAACGGGTAGCGGGGCGGCTCGGCCAGGTCGCCCACCCGCGCGTAGGTCTCGTCCAGCACCCGCGCCATCCACCGCCGGTCGGCGAGATAGCCACCGAGGGCCTCCCGGCTGGCCATCGCCCTCTCCCGCGCCACCGGGTCCGGCTCGACGTACCACACCCCGGTTCCCGCCGCGGCCGTCGCCCCGCTCGTACCGCACCGCCCCTTGTCGACCAGCACGACAGCCGCTCCCGACCGAGCAGCGGCGATCGCGGCCCAGGTCCCCGCCGGACCGCCGCCGGCGACCAGGACGTCGGCCTGCAGCACGTGGTCAGGCCCCGGCTGACGGCGGCGGGCACGCCGCGGTGGTGTCGGGTCGGGCCCATCGAGACTGCGGCGTGAGGACATGACTGCTCCTGGCGTGGACGGGGGAACGAGGGCAGCGCGGCACGAAGGGCGCCTTATCGATAAACTTGACTTACTTGGTTGATAATGCCATGACACCCCGGCGGGCGGAAGCCCTCAGGGGGTGCCCAGGTGCGCGGCCCCCCCGTCGGCGCCGGGTACCCCCGTGGATCTGCGCAGGGGGCACCCGGACGAGCCGCGGTCGCCCGTGACACCGCCCGACACCAGACCGGGTTGCCACGGGAGAGCCGAGCCATTATTCTTCACTTAATTGGTCTATTTACCTGGAAAGACGGGCGGTGCCGTCACCCGAGACGGCTGCAGCACGCCCGTCGCCCTGACCCGCCGGGTGCCATTCGGCGGGTCCTGCCATCCCTCCGCCACTCCGCAGTTCTGCGGGTGACCCGACGAAGGACCATCATGACCAGACGCCGCGCCGCCCTTCTGTTGCCCGTCCTGCTCGCCGTGGCCGCTCTGGTGGGCGCGTGCGGGGGCAGCAGCGCCACAGGCAGGGGTGGGAGCGCGAGCTCAGGCGGTGGCGAGATCCGGTATCAGGGCTGGGCCAACCAGGTCACCCTGCCCGAACTGGCGGCCGACCTGGGCTACCTGCCGGGCGTCACGCTGACCTGGGTGGGCAACACGATCTCCGGTCCGCAGGACATCCAGGCCACCACCAGCGGGCAGATCGACGTCGGCGGGGCCTTCGACGGCGCGGTCGCCAAACTGGCCCTCTCCGGGGCCCCGATCCAGGCGGTGATCGCGTACTACGGCTCCGACCAGGCCGCCTACAACGGCTTTTACATCCTGGCGAACAGCCCGATCAAGTCCGCGCGTGACCTGATCGGCAAGAAGATCGGCGTGAACACCCTCGGCGGTCACAACGAGGCCGTCATCGACACCTACCTCACCCAGCAGGGCCTGTCCTGGGACGAGATCAAGCAGGTCCAGCTGGTGCCGCTGCCCCCGCCGAACACCGACCAGGCCCTGCGCGCCGGCCAGATCGACGTCGCCGCGCTCACCGGGCAGTTCCGGGAGCAGACCCTGGCCAAGGGCGGCGTCCGGGAGATCTTCAAGGACTCCACCCTCTTCGGTGACTTCAGCGCCGGCACCTACGTGTTCCGCAAGGACTTCATCGCCAAGCACCCCGACCTGGTCCGCACCTTCGTCGACGGCGTCGGCAAGGCCATCGACTGGACCAGGACCACGCCGCACGAGACGGTCATCGCCCGCTACACGAAGATCATCGAAGCGCGGCACCGGCAGGAGAGCACCAGCTCCCTGAAGTACTGGCGCAGCACCGGCGTCGCCACCAAGCACGGGGTCATCCAGGACAGCGACTTCACCCGCTGGGAGAACTGGCTGGTGCAGACCGGCGCGATCGCCAAGGGCCAGCTCGACCCCAAGAAGATCTACACCAACCAGTTCAACCCCGCCGCCGGGCTCTGAGGGGTCGGGCCCGTGACAGCGAAGATCCGATTCCAGTCGGTCACCAAGGACTTCCCCGTCCGGGACGCCGCGCCGGGCGGCGCCTTCACCGCCGTCCAGGACATCACCCTGGACGTGCGGCCCGGGGAGTTCCTCTGCCTCGTCGGACCCAGCGGCTGCGGCAAGTCCACCCTGCTGGACCTCGCCGCCGGCCTGTCCACCCCCACCTCCGGCCAGATCCTGCTGGACGGCGAACCCGTCACCGGCCCCGGCCTGGACCGCGGCATCGTCTTCCAGCAGTACGCGCTGCTGCCGTGGCGCACCGCACGCGGCAACGTCGAGTTCGGGTTGGAGGCCAAGGGGGTGCCCCGGCGCGAGCGCCCCACCCGGGCGAAGGAGTACCTCGACCTGGTCGGCCTGGTGCCGTTCGCCGACCGCTACCCGCACGAACTGTCGGGCGGGATGAAGCAGCGCGTGGCCATCGCCCGCAGCCTGGCCTTCGACCCCGACGTGCTGCTGATGGACGAGCCGTTCGCCGCCGTCGACGCCCAGACCCGCGACACCCTCCAGGCGGAGCTGCTGCGGATCTGGGAACGCACCGCCAAGACCGTCCTGTTCATCACCCACGCCATCGACGAGGCCGTGTTCCTCGGGCAGCGGGTCGCCGTGATGGCCCCGCGTCCCGGGCGGATCAAGCAGATCCTGGACATCGACCTCGACCGGCACGCCGGCGGCGACCTCCGCTCCACCCCGCGCTTCGTCGCCTACC
>DATDMG010000581.1:0-4811 GCA_036518955.1 Kineosporiaceae bacterium
AGGACGAGATCGCGGTGCAGCGGATGGGCCAGCCGGGGATGAGCGCGACCCCGCTCCGGCCTCGACCAGCGCCGCGACGGCCTGCCAGTCGTTGACGGCGTGCCGGATCTGCGGGGTGAAGCCGTTGGCGGCACCGCCGCCCGGGTGATCCCCCGCAGCAACTCCGTGCGTCAGCGCTCCGGTCGCGTCTTCGGTCGTGCCGCCGATAGCGTGCGTTGTGGACGCCACGCCACGAGAGGAACTGAGGACGCTTGTCGTGGCGGATGGCCATCGGCACGACGACGCGAGGACCGGCCCATGTCACATGTACGACGCTTCGACCACGTTGGCCTCACGGTCGCAGACCTCGACGTCGTGACCGCCTTCTTCGTCGCGCTGGGCCTGGAGATCGAGGGCAGGACGTTCGTCGAGGGCGAGTTCTTGGACACGGTCTGCGGCATTCCCGACTCCCGCACCGAGATCGTCATGCTGAAGCCGCCAGACGATGGCACTCGCCTCGAGCTCTCGAGCTTCGTGCGTCCCGACCCCGTGCCGGGCTCACCGGCCGCCATGGCCAACGAGCTGGGACTGCGCAACGTAGCCTTCGAGGTCAACGACCTGCAGTCGGCTGTCGATTGGGCAGCTTCCGAAGGCTACGGACTGGTCGGTGGCATCGGCGAGTACGAGGGCGCGTGGCGGATGGCCTACGTCCGGGGGCCGGAAGGGATCATCGTCTCACTCGCCCAGCGCATCGGCTGAGCCTCGCAACGCCCGCAGCTAACGGTGGGCCGGCCGCCGAACTGCCGTGACAGGCCGAGCGCGCTACCGTCGGTGCATGCCCAGGACATGCCCGCAGGGCTGCTGGCCTTGGCTCACCCACCGGTGATCACGTGCGTCGAGGCCGTCACTCGGGTCGTTGTCCACGTGATCATGGGTTGCGGGGTGACGGGTCATCTGCCTGGTCGGGGCACCTCGATGATCCGTCACGTGCTGGGTCCGGTGATCATCGGGACAATGTCCGATCGGCCTCCAACGGCGGACCGGCTCACGACGTCCGAAAGCACGGAGGCGACAGGTCAGTCCGCGTCCGCGCCGGCCGCGGACTCGCGCGGGATCATCGTCGTCAGGCAGAACGGGTGGCCAGCAGGGTCCAGCAGGATACGGCGTGCCTCGGGCGCCGGCTGGACCGTGGCAGGGATCGCCCCGTGACGGACCGCCTCCGCGACGGCGGCCTCCAGGTCGTCGACGCTCAGGTCCAGGTGGATCTGCTTCGGCACCTCCGCTTCGGGCCAGGTAGGCGGCCGGTAGTCGGCAACGACCATCGCCGCGAGCCGTCCCGCCTCGCTGTGCACCCCCACGGACCGGGGGGTCGAGAACACGATGGTCCCGTCCAACATCGCGGCCCAGAACTGCGCCAGGGTCCGGGCATCGGCGCAGTCCAAGGTCACGAACATCGTCCGGGTGACGGCCATGGCTGCGAGCCTAGCCGGTGACGGACCAGGGACTGTTGCCCATCCGGGCCGCTCTGTGATCCTCCTCGAGGGTTTGGGGCGTGTCCCGCGAATACCTGCGTCGACGTCGGTTTGACGGTGTCCTTGTGGCTGGGGACACGGAGGACGAGCGGTTGAAGCGGCACGATCTGACCGATGCGGAGCGGGCTCGGCTGGAGCCGCTGCTGCCGGATGGTCGGGTGCGTCCGGGCAGGCCTTGGGGAGATCACCGGAGAGTGATCAACGGGGCGTTCTCCCGGGTGCGTGCCGGGTAGCCGTGGCGCGACCCGCTGGCGGTGACGGTCCCTGGAAAACCTTCCACAACAAGCTATCGCCGCTGGTCGGGGGACTGGGGAGGAGATCCTGGCTCGGTTGCAGGTCGGGTGCGACCAGGACGAGGGCAAGGACTGGACGGCGGCGATCGACTCGAGGTGGTCCGTGCGCACCATCACGGACCCCACCCGGTTCGACTACGGCGACGTGGACAAGCACTCGCTGCTGCTGGCGCCGGCCGAGCGGGCCGACGTCCTGGTCGACTTCTCGACGTTCGCCGGCAAGACGCTCGTCCTGTACGACGACGCCCCTGCGGCATTCCCCGCGCGGGTGCCGTCGTACGACCACTGCACCGCCGGATCGACCGCAGGCTTCAACAATGTCGACCCGCAGGGCAACCCGACCACGGCCATCAGCAACCAGCTGGTGAACCTCGGCTGGGAGTACGTCTACCACTGCCAGTCGTTCAGCGTCGCGGCGAGCGTGGCGGCGCCCGCCGTCCCGGCCGGGGTCACCGGGACCGCCGCCCGGGCGGGCCGCGGTGAGCGGATCACCATCCGGTGGCAGGACGTGCCGAACGAGACCACCTACAGAGCCGAATGGAGCCCGACCGGCGCCACGGCGATCGGGACGGCGACCCTGGCGGCCAACACGACGTCCGCCACGACGGGCACCCTCGCCCAGCAGGTGTGGTACGTCCGGGTGGGAGCCACCAACGTGCTCGGGACGACGTACTCGGGCTGGGTCATGGTGCCCTCGGTGTGAGCCGGCGGCCGGCTGACGGCCCGTGACCCGGGCCGTTCGGGAGGGCGGATCCCGCGGGGTTCGCCCAGGGTTCGCCCTCCTTGCCGCCCGATCCCGGCGTCGCCCGACGCCGCCGCCGGACGCTGATGGAAAATTCGTCCGGGTCAGTTCGGGGTGCAAAACTAGATTGCGAGACCCGACAACCGGAGCGAGCAGTGGGCAGCCGGCGCGGCAAGGCCCGCCATGATACCCAAGGGCACATCTTCAGCACTTCGACCGGGGGTAGAGCTGCGGTTGACACACTCCGTCGTGGACTGGAACGAGGCGACCGTCCCCGGCGCGAGGAATGGCCGGGAACCGTCGCGAGCGAGGCAACCTCAGCTCCCTTTGGTGACGCGCGGTCGCGTCTGGCCGAAGGACCGTCGATGTGGAGGCCCGGGGTGAACGGTTCTCTCAATTGGGCTTCCGAATGGGCCACCAGTCTGGTGTGGATCGGGAAGGTCTTCACCGCCGCGGTCGCGGGGATCCTGGTCGTCGGCTGGTTCCTCCTCCGTTTCACCACCTGGGGACGGCAGTTCCGGGTGGTCGGCCTGCCGTTCTTTCGACCACACCGGAACCCGGCGAGCTGGCTGCCCCTGGCCATCTCGTCACTGGTGCTGCTGGCGGCCGTGACGGCGGTGCGGGTCAACGTGTTGCTGTCGTTCTCCACGAACGGTCTGTACACCGCGATGCAGCAACTCAACCCAGCGGGATTCGCCTACTTCCTCAGCGTGTTCGGCGTCCTGGCGACGGTGCACGTCGTCCGCACGATGCTGGACTACCTGGTCACCCGCACGTTGGTCATCCGTTGGCGGGTCTGGCTCAACGATCGCGTCGTCACCGACTGGCTGACCGGCCACGCCTACCACCGCAGCCGTTTCCTCTCCGAGACCGTGGACAACCCGGACCAGCGCATCCAGGTCGACGTCGACTCCTTCACGTCCACCTCCGCGGACCTGGCCATCGGCACGATCACCTCGCTGATCTCGCTGACCTCCTTCTCCGTCATCCTGTGGCAGCTGTCCGGACCGCTGACCCTCGGCACGTTCCAGCTCCCCAGGGCCATGATCTTCATCGCGTACCTGTACGTGATCGTCGCCTCGGTGCTGGCGTTCCGGATCGGCCGCCCGCTGATCCGCCTGGACTTCATGAGCGAAAAACTCAACGGCTCCTTCCGCTACGCCCTCGTGCGGCTTCGGGAGAATTCCGAACCGATCGCCTTCCATCGTGGTGAGAACGCCGAACGCCGGATCCTCGATGCGCAGTTCGGCGAGGTCATCCGTAATTCATGGCGTACCGCGTTCCGAAGCCTCAAGTTCCAGGGATTCAACCTGGTGATCAGCCAGATCTCGGTGGTCGTCCCGCTCATCCTGCAAGCCCCGCGATTCTTCGCCCGGGCGATCACCCTTGGCGACATCCAGCAGACTGCCTCCGCCTTCGACCAGGTCCACAACTCGTTGTCCTTCTTCCGCAATTCCTACGACACCTTCGCCGGTTACCGTGCCGTCCTGGAGCGGCTCGCCGGCCTGCTCGAGGCCCACCGGCAGGCCCGCGACCTTCCCACCGTCGGTCTGCACGACGGGCCGGGCCTGCTCGTGCGCGGACTCACGGTCCGCACCCCGGACGGGCAGGCGCTGGTCACCGACCTGACGCTGAAGCTCATCCCCGGCGACGCTTTGATCGTCAAGGGCGTCTCCGGTGTCGGCAAGACCACCCTGCTGCGCGCCCTCGCCGAACTGTGGCCGTTCGCGACCGGCGACGTCCACCGCCCCCAGGCGGCCGACGCCTTGTTCCTCTCCCAGCAGCCGTACATCCCCCTGGGCACCCTCCGGACCGCCCTGGCCTACCCGAACCAGTCGGCGGCCCTGGACGACGACCGAGCCACCACCGTGCTGCACGCCGTCCAACTGGGCCACCTCGCCAGCCGGCTGGACGACGACGCCGACTGGGCCCGTCGGCTCTCCCCCGGTGAGCAGCAGCGGCTCGCGTTCGCCCGGGCGCTGATCACCCGTCCCAGGATCGTCTTCCTCGACGAGGCCACCTCCGCGGTCGACGAGGGCGGCGAGGCGCGGCTCTACCAACTGCTCCGCGGCTACCTGCCTCACGCCGTCCTGGTCAGCGTCGGGCATCGCAGCACCCTGGACCACCTCCACGACGGCTACCTGCAGATCCTCGAGGGCGGGCGCTGGCTGGCCAGCGAGCACTACCTGTGGGACGGCGCCCTCCCGAGCGCTGCGGTGGGGGTCGTCTAGGACGGTCATCGCCAGGTGGCCCCCTACCCGGCCG
>DATDMG010000582.1:0-5459 GCA_036518955.1 Kineosporiaceae bacterium
GAGCCGCCTGTGGGAATCGAACCCACGACCTACGCATTACGAGTGCGTCGCTCTGGCCGACTGAGCTAAGGCGGCGTGCACCGCGCGCGGCGTCACGGTCCATGAGTATACGGGGTTGGACGGGTCGACTCGTCCAGGTGAGCGCGCGTGTGGCGGGTGGCGCCCTGACCTGACGGCAGGAGGTTGCCCGCATCAGGGGCGGGCCGGTCACCGGCACACCGTTCCGGCTGCCGGGAGTATGCCCGCGACCAGGTAGGGCTCGACCGCGGAGTCGATGCATGACGAGTGGTCCAGGTAGGCGGTGTGTCCGGACCCCTCCCGGGTGACCAGACGGCCCGACGAGAGCTGCGACGCCAACGACTTGGCCCATTCATACGGGGTGGCTGGATCACCTGTCGTGCCGACCACCAAGATCGGGGCAGCACCGGGCGCGGTCAGCCGTTGTGGCTCCAGGACAGGCTTCGCAGGCCAGTTCAGGCACCCGACGGCTCCCCACCCGATGAAGTCGCCGAGGGGCGGGTAGCGACGCCCCAACTCGGCCGCGTCCGCGGCCATCTGGTCGAGGGTGCGGGTCTCGGGATGGTCGAGGCAGTAGATCGGAGAGTACGCCTCCAGCGTGCCGCTGTACCGGCCCTTGGCGTCCCGCTCGTCGTAGCTGTCCGCCAACGCCAGCAGCGCCGTCCCGTCGCCCTGCAGCGCCTTGGTCATCGCCTCGTTCAGCGACTTCCAGATGGACGCCGCGTACATGCCCCAGATGATCCCCGTCGCCATCAGGGGCTGCGTCAGCATCCGGCCGCTCGAGGTGCGCAGCGGATGGCTGTCCGCCTGCTGGAGGAGGGCTCCGAGCTGATCGCGGGCATCCTGCGGGGTGCCGCGCCAGGGGCAGCCGGCCTGGTGCAAGCAGTCGGAGAGGTATGCCGTCACGGCGCGGTCAAAGCCCATCGCCTGCCCGGCGATGTACTCCTTCGAGTCCAGTGACGGGTCCACGGCGCCGTCGAGCACCATCCGACCCACCCGCCATGGGAACTCCTGCGCGTACCAGGCGCCCAGGAAGGTCCCATATGACGCACCGAAGTATGACAGGGTGCGGTCTCCGAGAACGGCCCGGAGCACGTCCATGTCCTTCACCGTGCTCAGGGTGTCGACGTGCGAGAAGAGTGCTCCGGCATGCGCTTTGCACCCGGCCGCGAGCTCGGCGTTCTCCGTCGCGAACGTCTGCCGCTCGGCGGCGTCGTCGGGGGTGGCGTCCGTGGCGTAGAACGTGTCGAGCTGGGCGTCGGTCAGACAGCGGATCCCGGCGGACGCGCCAGTGCCTCGTGGATCCCAGCCGACGAGGTCGAACGCGTCCCGCAGGGTGGAGCCGAACACCGGGGCCGCCTGGCGCAGCCAGTCTGCCCCGGCCACTCCTGGCCCCCCAGGATTGATCAGCAGAGAGCCGATTCGGGAACCGCTCGCCCGGCGCCTCACCAGGCTCAGGCCGAGAGTTTGCCCAGACGGCGCGGACCAGTCCACCGGGACGGTGACCGTCGTGCACTCCAGCGACCGGCCGCACCCCTGCCACGACGGCCGTTGCCCGTAGAACGGAGCATAGGCCGGCTGCGTCGCCGGATCGTGGGACGCGGGCGCCGAGGTGCCGGCCGTCGGCGGGCTGGGCTCCGGACCGCTCCGCCCGAACGGCACCGAGCACCCCGTCGCGGTGAGGCAGAGCACACCGGCCAGGACGGCGAGTCGCGCCAGAACGGCGCGGCGGACACACGTGTGCGGCATCGGCGAACTCAACGGCCCCTGGCCGGGGACAGTTCCACCATCAGGGCCTCCACCGCCAACAACGGAGCCACGTTGGCGCCGATCCGCTCCCGTGCCAGACCGACCGCGTCCATGCGCCGCACCGTGTCCTCCGGACTCGACGCCCCTGCCAGCCGGCTGATCTCCTCTGTCAACTCCGCGTTCACCAGCCCCACGTCGGCGCCCAACTGCACCACCAGCACATCGCGGTAGAACGTCAGCACGTCCAGCAGCGAGCGGTCGAGGACGTCGCGCTGCGCCCGCGTCGCGCGCCGCTTCTGGTTCTCTTCCAGCTGCCTCACCTGGGCGCGGACGGCGGGCGGCAGGGTGCCGCCTTCGCCGGCGCCGAGCGACCGCAGCAGCGAGCCCTTCTCCTCCGCGTCGCGCTCGGCGGTCGCCGCCTTCGCCTCCTCGGCCGCCACCTCCACGAGCTGGCCGGCGGCGAGGACGGCGGCGCCCACACTGGTGATCTGCCCCGGCAGCCGCAGCACCTCCCGGCGCCGGATCCGGGCCCCCTCGTCAGTCGCCAGTCGTCGGGCCAGGCCTACGTGGCTGCTCGCTGCTCGCGCGGCGAAGGCCGCGACCGCCTCGTCGACCCCGTACCTGCGCATCAGCAGGGCTGCGACCTCGGCCACCGGCGGCACCCGCAGCCCCACGTGCCGGCACCGGGACCTGATGGTCACCAGGACGTCCTCGGGACTCGGCGCGCAGAGCAGCCAGACCGTCCGTGGCGGCGGCTCCTCGATCGCCTTCAGCAACAGGTTCCCCGAGGTGTCGTTGAGCCGGTCGGCGTCCTCGATGACGATGACCCGCCACCGCCCGAGAGACGGGCGCTGCTGCGCCAGCGTGACCAGCGGCCGCACGTCCTCGGTGCGGAGGTTGACGTGCTCGGTCGCCACCAGGGTGACGTCGGGGTGCGCGCCCCCGATCACCGTGCGGCACTCGTGGCACTGCGCGCAGCCTCCGTTCGGGCACTGCAGCGCCGCCGAGAACGCCCGGGCCGCCGTCGACCGCCCGGACCCGGGAGGCCCGGTGACCAGCCACGCGTGGGTCATCCCCGAGTGATTCCCCGCCGGGACGTCGCAGCCCAGGTCACCCAGCTCCGCGGCCGCGCCGTCCACGGCCCGACGGAGGGTTGCCACCACCTCCGCCTGTCCGACGACCTCCTCCCATACGCTCATGGCGCCAACCCCGACCGTGGCGCGGGCGACGGATCATCGGACCCGGCCATGGGCTCCGGCCCGGGCACCGGGTTCGCGCCGACGTCGGGGTCCGCCGGCCCGTCGGCATCGGGCGGCCCGGACGCCGCGCCGGCCTGCTCACGCATCTCACGCTCCGCTTCCTCCCTGGCCCGGCGCATGGACTCCTGGCGGGCCCGAGCCTCGTCGCGCGAGCGACCCCGCAGCTTCGCATCAAGCCTGCGGACCTCGGACTCCGCCGCCGCCCGGCGGCGCCGTTGATCCTCCTCGCCGGCCAGCCTGGCCCGCAGTTCCGCGCGCCGCCGTACGGAGATCGGCGCCAGGTCACGGACCCGCGCCCGGATGGCCGCCTGGAGCTGATCCCGCGGTTCGGAGGCGTCCAGGACCAGATACCGGTGCGGCTCGCGGCGCGCCAGTTGAAGGAACCGCTGCCGGATCCTCTCGTGCAACTCGTCCGGCAGTGACTCGAGTCGGTCGTCGCCGGCCCGCTCCTCATCCGTCGACCGGCGCACACGCTGGATCTCGATGGGCAGGTCCAGCAGGACGGTGAGATCCGGTACCAGGCCGTCCGTCGCCCACAGCGACAACCGAGCGATCTCGTCGCCGTCCAGTTCTCGGCCGGCGCCCTGGTAGGCGATCGACGAGTCCAGGTAGCGGTCGCTGATGACGATCTCACCACGTGCAAGGGCTGGTCGGATCCTGGAGTGCACATGGTCGGCTCGGTCCGCCGCGAAGAGCAGGGCCTCCGCTCGCGCCCCCAGTTGGGTGCCGTGCCCCAGCAACAGGTACCGCAGCTGGGCGCCCACCGGCGTCCCACCGGGTTCGCGGGTGAGCAGGACGTCGTGCCCCTGGTCAGCCGACAGCCATTCCGCGAGCAACCTCGCCTGGGTCGACTTGCCGGCGCCGTCGCCGCCCTCGAAGGCGAGGAAGAGCCCGGGGTACTGCCGCACGCCGGCCGGCGAGCCGAGCGCGCCGCCCACCGGTTCACGCCAGGCCGCTCGGAAATCGGCGATCAACGGCACCCCGCGCCGATCGTCCATCTGCCGGAAGGAGGTGATCCCCATCACCACGGCGAGCAAACCCGCCAGCAGGAAGACCGCTGCCGCGCCACTGTACGTCAGCACGTGGTGCGTGGAGACCCGCACCCGGTGCGTGCCGAACGGAGCGGCCAGGGCGGGGCCGGCGGCCAGCACCAGGACCAGGACGACGCGCGCGGACGACTGGACGAACGCGAACGTCCGGCCGCGGACCTCGTCATCCACCTCCAGCCCGAGCAGGGTGTACCCGGTCACCCAGGCCACGCCGCCGCCCGCTCCCACCACCAGCACGAAGAAGGTCGCCGCGACGATGTCAGGGATCAACGCCAGCAGCGTCAGGAAGACCCCCGACAGGACGAGCGAGAGCCCGAACAGCCGCCGACGCGAGAAACCCTCGAGCAACCTCGGCCCGCTCCACATCCCCACGGCCATGCCGACGAACACGGACCCGAACAGGACCGCGAACCCCGGCTGCCCGGCGCCGAGGTCGCTGACGAACGTCTGGGAGAGCCCGACCACGAACCCGGCCGCGGCGAACCCGCCGAGCATGCCGGTGACCAGCCCACGGACGACCAGGGTGCGGCCGACGAAACGCCAGCCGTCCACGATGGACCCCAGCACGCCCCGCTGCGCAGCGATCACCCCGGGGCTCGGCGGTAGGTCCAGCCGCCAGATGACCAGCGCCGACACCGCGAAGGTGAGCGCATTGAAGTAGAGCGCCACCGAGATCGGATCGACCACCCGGTGCGGCATCAGGCCGTTGAGGGCGTCGGACACCAGGGTGAGCCCGGCGTACACCGCGGCGGCCAGCGGCGCCGTGCCGTAGGTGGCGACCAGACTGATCTGGTTGGCCGCCTCCAGCCGCCGTCGCGGGACCAGGTTGGGCACGGTGGCGTCCTTGGCCGGCATCCAGAAGAGGGCCGCGCACTCGATCAGAACGGTGGCTGCGAACAGCCATCCCAGTGTGCCCACAAGAGGAATGGACGCGAACAGCGCGAACCGGACGAAGTCACCGGCGACGAGGGTCCAGCGCCGTTCGAGCCGGTCGGCGAGTGCCCCCGCGAGCGGGCCCAGCAGCACCGCCGGCGCCAGCCGGAGGATGAACACCCCGGCGATCGCGAAGTTCTGCGCAGTATAGGACGACTGCGCCAGGTCCTTCGCCATCGCCGCCGTCGCGAGCAGGCCGAGCCAGTCACCGAAGCTGGACAGGCCCAGGGCCAGCCACAGCCGGCGGAACGGCGTGATCCGGAGCACGGCCGTGACGTCGTGATCCGCGGCGGCGCCCACGTCGCCTTCGGGGGCACCCGGCGGCCCGGACGGCGCGCTCCCGGGCGCGGCGCCGTGGGCACTCTCGGGGGCGCCGTGGGCACTCTCGGGGGCGCCGTGGGCACTCTCGGGGGCGCCGTGGGCACTCACGGGGGCGCCGTGGGCACTCACG
>DATDMG010000583.1:0-3282 GCA_036518955.1 Kineosporiaceae bacterium
CATCTCCCACCTGCTGTCCCTGAACCCGACCGTCAACACCACCGTCCTGTCCCTCGGGCTCGCGGCCGTCGCGGTCGTCAAGGTTGCCACCGCCATCAACGGCCTCAAGGACCACATCTCCCAGGTCACCGGCCTGTTCGGCGGCCTGCGGAAGTCCACCGACGACGTCGAGGGGTCCGCATCCCGGGTGGCCGCCGGCCTGAAGGCCGTCGGGGTCGCGCTCACCGCGGCACAAGTCGCATCCGCAGCGTTCGGGTCGTCCGCCGCGTCCGGGGTGAATACCGCCACGAAGGCGATGGAGGAGTACGCCAAGACGGGGAAGATGTCGTCCGACGTCACCCACGACCTCGGCTTCGACCTGTCCGCGATGGCCGACACGTCACTGAATTCGTTCGGGAAGTTCGAAAAAGGCACCGCCTCCATGGTGGAAAGCTTCACCGGCCTCGGCAGCGTTTTCGACAGCAGCATCCAGCACTCGACCGAACGAATCGGCAGCATGGACGCCGCGCTCGCGAACCTTGTCAGCAGTGGCCACGCCGACGTCGCCGCCGCCGCATTCAAACGTCTCGGCGACGAAGCCCAGAAGCAGGGCCTGAACGTCGAGGACCTGCGGCGCGCCTTCCCCCAGTACATCAACGCACTCGACAAGACGAGCACCTCCGCGGACGGCGCATCCGGGGCGCTGAACCGGATGAATCAGGCGCAGGTCGCCGTCAACAACACCGTCCTGGCCGCGCACGACGCCGAGGCCGGCTATTACGCCGCCGTCGACCAGGCGACCACGGCGATCCAGCAGAACGGCGCCACCCTCAACGTGCACACCGAGGCCGGCCGGGCAAACCGGCAGGCCCTCGACGGGCTCATCCAGGCGTCCGGGCAGTACCTGCAGAACCTCATCAGCAGCGACGCTCCGGCTGCCACCTACGCGGCGAAGCAGGCGGAGATCCGCTCCCAGCTCGTCTCGGTGGCGCAGCAGTCCGGTCTGACGAAGGCCGAGGCGCAGGCGTACATCGACAAGCTTCTGCAGGTCCCGAAGACCGTCACCACGAACGTTCAGGCCAACACGGCGTCCGCGATGGCGGACTTGCAGGCCCTGCACGACCGGCTGATGTCCCTCAACGGCGTCCTGACGGTCACCCCATCCACGGGGACGTACGGGCAGGGCCTTGGGGTGTACCGGGCCGGCGGAGGCTGGGTGGGCCGCACCGCCACGCCGTTCGGGGACGGCCCGAAGGGCTCGGACACGGTCCCCATGTGGGCTGACCCGGACGAGTTCGTGGTCCGCGCGGACGTCGCCCGGGCCAACCGGGGCCTACTCGAGAGCCTCAACTCCGGCCGCCGCCTCCCGGCGCAGCGCTCGACCGGCGCCGCCTCCACCGGGCCAGGGACCGCTGCCCCCGGCGGCGCGGCCGCGGCGGTGCAGTCGACGGTCGTCCTGGAGATCAATTCGGGCGGGTCACAGCTGGATGACCTGCTCGTCGAACTGCTTCGCCGCGCGGTCCGCACCCGCGGCGGGAACGTCCAAGTCGCCCTCGGCCAAGGAGCAGCATGACCACGGAATCGCTTCCCTCGGAGCCTGCTGGGATCACCGGTGAGCTCGTCGTCGTCGCCGACGGGTACGTCACCCACGCCGGCGGGATCGTCTGCGACGAGACGTGCCCCCACCACGGCGAGGGGGCGGGGAAGTGACCGCCGGCCTCGCCAGTGCGCACGCCAACGCCCTCCTGAACGTGTACCGAGGCACGAGCTTCACCGGGATCACCCTCTACATCCAGCTCCACACCGGTGACCCGGGGTCGGCAGGTACCGCGAACGCGTCGACGAACACGACCCGGAACAGTGCCAGCTTCTCCGCGGCGTCAGGCGGGTCGATGAGCCTGTCCGCGTCGCCGACGAGCTGGTCGATGACCGCCACGGAGACCTTGACGCACATTTCGATGTGGGACGCCTCCAGTAGCGGGAACTTCATCCGCTCCGCGGCCCTCACGTCGTCCAAGAGTGTCGTCTCCGGGGACACGTACACCCAGAACACCCTCCAGCTCTCATACACGCCACTCGCGGCCTGACGGCGACCGCGGGAACCCTGGAGCAGCGCCGTGGCCCTGTCCATCGACTCGAGCACCCCCGCCGTCGCAACAAACGCCGTCCCAGCGACGACAACCGTCACCACGGCATCATTCACCCCGCCCGCTAACGCGCTGCTGCTGATCCTCTGGTCTGCGAACTCGACCCGGCCCAACGACCCGTCCGCCCCATCGATCACCGACAACCTCGGCACGCACCTGACATACACCAGGCAGCAGTGGGACCACCGCAGTAGCGGCTCCCCGACGGTGGACGCGCAGGCCGCGATCTGGACCGCACCGGTCGTGACATCCGCCGCAATGACGATCACTGTTACGTGCGGTGGAGGGTCATTCAACGACGCGGCGCTGGCTGTGATCGTCCTCAAGGACACCAGCACCCCGACCGTCGGGGCATCCGGCGCCGGACGGCAGAGCAGCGGCACCAGCGTCTCCGCCACCTACTCGGCCACGGCGACCGGATCCTGGGGTTTCCTGGTCGTCGCCGACTGGGATGCGGTCGGCTCCGAGACCGCCGGCTCGGGCATGACGTCGATCGGGACGGGGACCCTCAACTCGACCGACCTGTCCTACGGAATCTTCCGCAGGACCACGGCCGACGGGACCAACGGGTCGAACACCACGGTCTCGTGCACCCTGCCGTCGTCGTCGACGAACGTGCACTACGCGTACATCGAGGTCAAACCGACTCCGCCGGTGACCGGCGACGCCACCCAGGCGATCACGGCATCCACGACGGCGGACGGGCGGGTCAACCCGGCCCGCGGCGACGCCACCCAGGCCATCACGGCGACGACCAGCGCCACCGGGTCGCTGGGCGCCCGAGGTAACACCAGCCAGGCCATCACCGCTTCCACGGTCGCGGCCGGGTCGCTGGGCGCCAAGGGGAACGCCAGCCAGGCGATCACCGCGACCACGGTCGCCACCGGGACGGTGGCCAAACCCCCGTTCCCCCAATCCCCGCTCGCCATCACGGTCGAGCTGCTGCTCGGCGGGACGTGGACCGATGTCACGGCCCGGACCCGCGGGAAGTCCGGTGAAACCCCGATCGCGATCACCCGCGGCCGGACCGGCGAAGGGGCTGCGACGGAGCGCTCCACCTGCACGCTCACCTTCGACAACCGGACCGGCGACTTCAGCCCCCGCAACCCGAGCGGCCAGTGGTACGGACTGCTCGGCCGGAACACCCCGATCCGGG
>DATDMG010000584.1:0-4238 GCA_036518955.1 Kineosporiaceae bacterium
CGCCGCGGGCGCTCCCGCAACGGTCCATTGACGAATTCCCACGCGGCGAACGCCGCCGCCGAGGGCAGGCTCTCCGCGAGAGCCCGGCGTGCCCCGGGAGCCAGTACGAGCCGGTACGGCTCCGGTTCAGCCGGATCTTCAGGCACCAGGACGTTCCCGCTGCAGACGCTGCTCCATCGCCGTGGCCATCTGATCCTGGGTCACCTGATGGCCCGCCGCCAGGTCAGCCTGAGCCTGCGCCACCCGGGCCAGGGCCTCGGGGTCGGAGAGCAGCTCCAGCGTTGCCTCCAGCGACTCGAGGTCCTCAGCAGACATCAGCACGACGTAATCGCGCCCGTTGCGGGTGATGTTCACCCGCTGGTGGGTGCGCTCAACTTCCTCTGCGATTTCGGACAGTCGCGCTTTGACCTCTGACAGCGGCAGCGTCTCCATGGACCAGAATTATAGTCTGTATGGGCGTGCACGTCCACGGCTCTGGCAGGTGGCGCTGCGGCCAGCCCGGAAGCCACTCGACTGCCCTCCATTCGGCCGCTCCGGACGGCGCCGCCCATCTATGGACATCAAGGAAACGTCACGGACGGTGAAGGGAGCGCCCCTCTGGTGCCTCAGGCCATGCCGCAGGGCGGTCGACACTCCTCGGGGATGCGAACCCGCGATAGCCGTACCGCATGCAAGAGGGAACCTCAGCGCATCAGCGCCAATCGCCGACACTCAAACCCTCCGCGGTCCCCCGAGGCCGCCTCTCGGATCACACGGACGACGGCCCGCGCCTATCGGTTCAGGCAGACGGCATCGCTGCGGACCACAAGGCAGGGCAGGTGCCGTACGACACCGCCGGGACCGAGGAAGTCCGCGCAGCAGGTTTCAGCGACGACGGCAGCACGATGATCGTCGGGGTGTCACCGCGAGTCATCATGTGCCCACATCACCGCCAGTACCGACGAGTCACCAACGTGGCAATTCCGGTGGCATCCGGCGGTCTGCCGGTGCTCGACGGTGTCGTGAGGTCGGCTGTCAGGTGGCGGCGATCGTGAGCGGGCGAGCCGTCTGCTCGGCCAGTGCACCGAGGTCGTGCGGATCACTGGTGAGGACGACGGGGTCGGGTCGCAGGCTGGCGAAGGCCGCCACCACGGCGTCCACGGCAGAGATCTTGGATGCCTTGCCGGTCGCGGTCCGTAGCCGGGCGGCTTCGCGGGAGGTGGGCTCGTCGATGTCCCGGACCTGACAGGTGCGCAGCAGCCGGTTGGCGTCGAAGTCTCGTCGTGCGTCCCCGGTCAGCGCCTCGGCAAGGACGACGGCGGGCACTTGCGGCGGCCACAGGCCACGGTTGCGCAGTTCGGTCAGCCGGGCCCGTTGACCCGCAAGAGCGCTGATCCCGCCGGAGTCGAGGATCAGTGTCATGCCGAACGTGCCTGACGCGTCCGGCCGCCGGTCCGCTTGGCCGCCGGGCGGCTGGTCACGAGACCGTCCACCCAGGCGGCTGCGTCCTGGCGTTCAGCGTCAGGTACCGGGCCGAGCTCGGCGTCCATCTCCGCGAGGTAGGCGTCGAGCGCCGCGATCTTGGCGCGCCGGTCGAGTTCCTCCGCCAGGGCCGCAGCGGCGAGCCGCGATACGTTCAAGCCTGCTGTGCGAGCGTGCTCCAGCAACTCGTCCGGGATCGTGATGTTCACCCTAGCCATGCGCATACTATACACATCATCGACCGGATCGGGTGCCTGATGGAAACGTCCTCAATTCGGCAGATCCGGACGGATCCGACCATCGGGCTCGGTGACATTGCGTGACCAGCTCTATGGGGCGGATCCCGGCGTCCTCGACGCGCGAGTGCGCGCGTCCCGCCGGGGTGACGTGGGTCAGAGACTCAGCAGTGCTGGTTGAGGGGTGCAGGGTGCTTGTGGGCGGGGTGGAGCGGTGTGTCCCGATGGCGCCCGGCTGAGAGACGACCACTTGTGGCGCCGTCGGGACGCGCTGTCAATCGGGTGCTCGCGCCTTGCCTCAGCCCGCGGGGCGGGACGTCGTCAAGTGGGCGCTGGCGTACGTCGCTGATGCTGTGGCACGGGCGGAAGCGCAGGAGACTGGTGTCCCGGCCTTCGGGTCCGGCGAGACGCCGGATCGCATCTGTCAACGTCGTGCTTGGCTATCGCGGCAACCGGATACTGGCGGGACGCGATGGTGTGCCACCACGGGATATCTACGGGGTCTTGCAGGACCGACACGAACGCGTCGACGTTCGGCGGCTAACGCCGATTTTCGCGGGCGGTCCGACACGCCGGGATACCCGGATCCGCCGGGCACAGCACGCTGGCGAGTAGCGTCAATCTTGCTGCACAGCAACAGGATCGGCGCTGCGCCAGGCTCGCTGGGCTGGCGCCCCGGTTGAGGGCGATTCGCTGACTGGTCGTTCCGGGTTCGGGCCGGGTTCCGAGACCTGTGACGCCGCCGCGAGGCTTGGCCTGAGGTGCCATGTGCTGTTCGGCCTTGTCGTGGAACAGGTGAGAGCCCTCGGCACGTCGCCTACGCCGGTGGGCTTCGGTCGGCGTGAGCAGTGTGGTGATCTACGGCGACGATCGACCAATCAGCGATCCAGATCAACTGCGGGTAGCCGCTCGGCCCAGTCAAACGGCCCCTGTCAGCTCGCCTGGGGGCAGATTCGCTGCGTGAAAATCGGCGCTAACGCCACGAGCCGAGCCGAACCATTCGATAGCGAACACGGAACCCGGACTTCCGCGCCCCACTGCCCTGACCGAAGCGCCTCGGCGAGGCTGCGTTGACGGATCCCTTGCGCGCCAAGTACTTTCGACCGCATGCATACCCGCTTCCCGCGGGCGTGCTGGGTATGGGGGTGCAAGTCCCCCTCGGACACATGATTGCCCCATGGCTTCGGGCGGGGCTACTCGGAGGCGGGTCGGCGTGATGGCTGGCCCGCCATTGTTCACTTTGGTAGGTGACTGAGCCGTCGGTCGTAACGGTCGCAGGTGATGGTGATCCCCTGCGCTCGCAGGCGGCCGAGGATGTCTGCGTGAGCGTCGCTGCCGTCGGCTCCGTCGAGGAGGGCGGCGAGGTCTGCTAGGAGGTGGTCCTCTCGCAGGTATAGGGTCCGGGGCCGGACCCCGTCGTGGGCGCCGTCGGAGATGTGGGCGGTGGTGCGGCCATGGCGGCAGCGGTAGCCGGGGCGGTCGTTGACCCAGTGGCAGTCCATCCGTCGTCCGCAGATCCCGCACCGCAGCAGCCCGGCGAGCAGGTAGGTCCGCGGCCGGCCACCCGGCGCGCGCGTGGCGTGCGGGTCGGTGCGTAGGCCCTGGACGGCGACGAAGTCGGCCTCGCTGACCAGAGCCGGATGCGCCGGCCGCCGCGAAACCACCCACGCCTTCGCCGGGTTCCACCGCTGGGGCCGGTCCCGTCCCCCGCCATCCTGGCCCCCATCGGCCGGGTCGGCGGCGTGTCGGGCATCTCGCGTGGTTCCGGTGGGTTGGCGGTTCCAGACCTGGCGGCCGGTGTAGCGGGGGTTGGCCAGGATCGAGGCGACGGTCGGTGTGGTCCACCCCAAGCCGCTGCGGTGGCGGTTGCGGACGGCGTCCGCCCGGGAGGGGCACGGCACCCCGGCCTCGTTCAGGGCACGCGCGATCGCGGCCACGGCGCGCCCGGCGCGACGCTCCGCGAAGATCCACGCCACGGTCGGTGCGGTGTCCGGATCGGGGTCGAGGCGATGGGCGCGTCTCCCCCATGCGGCGTGCGCGGCGTTGGGATGCGGCCCGGCGTCCACCAGCCGGTACCCGAACGGTGGCCGCCCGCCGAGGTAGCGGCCCTGTTCCCGGGCCTGAACGGTCATCGCGGCCGTGGTCCGGAACCGGGCCCGCTGCACTTCGTGACGGGCCTGGGCACCCACCTGCAGAACGACCGCTCGGTGGGCCGGGTCGTCGAGGTCGACCGGGCCGGCCAGTTCCGGGAGCCAGACCTGCACCCCATGCTTGGTCAGCAGCGGGGCCAGTTCCAGGAGCTGGACGCCGCAGAACGCCCGGTCGGCCTGCCCGACCACGATGGCGTCGAAGACCCGCCCGGGATCGGCGACCGCGGCCAGGAGCCGGCGGGCCTGCGGACGCCGCGGCCACGGGCGGCGGCGCGTGCAGCCCACGTCGAAGAACTCCGCCACGATCCTGCCCCGCCCACCGACCAGCTCGGACGCGCTGTCACGCTGCCAACGACGCGACGACGCCGCGTCCTGGAACCTCGTCGTGGAC